>RPRB01000146.1 GCA_003818285.1 Myxococcaceae bacterium | reverse complement strand
TTCCTTGGACGACGAGGCGAGCACGGGGGTCCAGCCGCGCTCCCGGAGGGCGAGGAACAGCGGCCGCACGCCCGGGAACGGCCTCACCTCGGGCATGTAGCGCACCTTCCACCAGTCGCTGCGCCAGCGCTCGAGCTCCTTGCCGCGCGCGGCAAGCTCGGCGGGCGTGAAGAAGACCGGGAGCAGCTGGTCGCCACCCTTCCCGATCTGGGACCGGATCGTCTCGAAGGGAATCTCCTTCCCGAAGGCGAGGAACGCCTCCTGCCAGGCCCGAGCGTGGAGGTCCACCGAGTCGACCAGGGTGCCGTCGATGTCGAAGAGGGCGGCCGGCATGAACCGCCACGATGTGCACGGCGGTGGTCGCCTGCACCCGGCGCGGAGAGTCCCCGCGTCACCAGCGCGGCGCTACACTGTGCGGAATGCGACGGGTGCTCGAGCGCTGCGAGCTGCGACCGTTCGTCCCCGAGGACGCACCGTCGCTCGCGCAGATGGCCAATGACATCACCGTGTGGCGGAACCTGCGCGACATGTTCCCTCACCCGTACACGCTCGAGCACGCGCGGGGGTTCATCCAGCACACCCTCACCCAGAAGCCCGGGTGTCATCTGGCCATCGTCGTCGACGGGCAGGCAGTGGGAAGCATCGGTCTCAAGCTCGGCACGGACGTGGAGCGCATCTCCGCCGAGCTCGGCTACTGGCTGGGCGCCCCTTACCGCGGGCGCGGCATCATGAGCGACGCGATCCGCGCCTTCACCGACGACGCGTTCGAGAGCTTCTCCCTCACCCGCGTCTTTGCGCTGCCGTTCGCGCAAAACGTCGCGTCCTGCCGCGCGCTGGAGAAGGCAGGGTTCGTGCTGGAGGGCGTCCTTCGCTGCTCCTGCATCAAGGAGGGCCGGATCACCGACCAGCGCCAGTACGCCCGCATCCACGAGCCGGCCATGTGAGCCCGGCCACGCTCTGGAAGCGCACTCGCCTGACCGAAGCCTCGCGCGGCGTTCCCCGATGCGCGGCTTCGAGACTTCCTACGCCGCCGCGCGCGGATCCGGCTCGGTATCGCGCTGATCGCGCCGGCGGAGCGTCCCCACCACCGCGTCGATCCACCGGTGACTGATCCCGAAATTCTTCTCCGGGTCGGCGAAGTGGTGCGCCATGTGGTGACCACGGATCGCCTTGCCCCACGCGCTCCGTGGACTGCGAGCGTGGGTCGACCAGTGGGTGAAGTCGTAGAACAGGTAGCCGGAGACGAACCCCGCGAAGCCGGGGATGGTCAGCGCGGGAGCGCCCACCAGGTAGAGCGCGCCGCCGATGAGCAGGGCCAGCGGGATGCTTGCCCCGAGCGGCATCACCAGCCGGAGCGGGTCGTCCGGGTACTTGTGGTGGTAGCCGTGGATGATGTCGTAGAGCTTCCGGGTGAACGGGCCGTTGCCTTCCCAGTGGAACCACCACCGGTGGATGCCGTACTCGGCCAGGTCCCAGGCCACCCAGCCCAGGGGGAAGAAGACCACCACCGCCGCCCAGCGGGTCAGCCCGTGGACGAGGCCGTAGGTGAGCACCCCGATGACGAGCGGGATGTAGACCACGAACGGCGTGACCGGATGGATGTTCGAGGCGAACTCGAGAAAGTCGTTCTGGAACATCCGGGCCCGGCTATGGCGGTAGTACTCGAGCTTCATTCGCACCCCTTCCGCGCCCATGCCTTTTGCTGCCCACGCTGGCCCAAGTCAACCCGAAGCGCGCGGTGCGTCAGAAGTGTAGTCGGAGCTTCCCGAAAGGCCAGGCTTGGTCGGAGGGCCCCGAAATGCCAGGCGATGGCTCACCGTGCAAGCACGCTGATCGTCAAGGCTGCGAAGCTGAGGGCGAGGACCCACAGCCCCATCCGCCAGGGCGGAGTTCCGGTGGACAGCTCGTCGGACACGACGATCGCTCCCACCGCATGCACCCCCAGCAGCGCGATCAGGACCTGCTCGGCCCGGCCCGGATCCGGTTGGGTTCCGAGCCCGAGCAGCCGGGTGATGGCGACGAAGACCGCGGCCTGCTCGATCCGCAGGACGACGCTGCCGACCAGAGGCGCCCGGTTTCCGAGCGCGGCGGCGCCGACCAGGAGCAGCAGCAGCGCCACCGACCCCAGCTGCAGCCAGGCCTCCGAGTCGCGCGGGGATCCCTCCGCCCGCTGGAACAGGACGCGCAACGCGAGCAGGAGCGCGAACACCACCGCCCACGCGGTCACCAGCACCACTTCCCGACGCGGCCCGCTCCTCAGTGCCCGACGCATCGGGCTCCCGCTCCGTGGGCTCGTCCGGGTGCCGGCGCCTGCTCTGCGTCTCGCCTGGAATCCCGGTACATCGGATGAAGTCCTCCGCGGCGCGAGTTAGCACTCCCGCCGCACATCGTCATGGACGCACGTCCTGCTTCGCATTCCATTGCTCCCCCGAGCCTTCAGCCCTGGCTCTGGACCGCCTTTCTGGCGATGGTGATGGCGGTGCCGGTGCTCCGGTCGGCACTTCCGACGCCGGTGCCGCCCCCGCCGGTTCTCGGAACGGTTCCGGATTTCCGGCTCGTGGACCAGACCGGCGCCCCGTTCGGGCCCGAGCGGCTGTCCGGTCGCGTGTGGATTGCGGACTTCGTCTTCACCCGCTGTCCGGACGTCTGCCCGCGAATGACCGAACGCCTGGCCGGCGTCCAGCGCGCGCTCGGAGAGCAGGCGGACGTGGTGTCGGTGAGCGTCGACCCCGCCTACGACACTCCCGAACGACTCGCCGCCTTCGCTCGTGCGCACGGCGCCGATTCTCCCCGCTGGCACTTCCTCACCGGCGACAGCGGACACGTGCAGGAGGCCGTGCTCCGCGGCTTCAAGATCGCCTTCAGCCGCGACTCGGAGGACATCGCCACCATCACCCATGGAGTTCACGTCGTCCTGGTGGACGGCCGCGGGCGCATTCGCGGCTACTACGACTCCAACGACGCGGATGCACTGGAGCGGCTCGTGCGCGACGCGCGCCGTGTCGCCGATCGTCCCTCCAGCTGAGTCGGGCTCGCCCGCCGTCGAGCGCCGGCAAGTCCGGAGGCCGTCGCGCTCGTGGGGTGATGACACGTTCGGCGCGACCGACGTGGTCGAGCCCCGTGCGCTCACCGCCGCTTGGAGCCCTTCTTCGCGGGACGCGTCTTCTTCGCCGGCTTCGCCGTTCGCGCCGACTTCAGCCGCGGGGCGGCACGGCTCCGCTGCGCAGGCCGCGCCTTCGCCTTGCCGCGAGGAGGACGCGCCGTGACCTTCGTCGAGGACTGCATCCGGGCCGCCGGCGAGGGCCGGGGAGGTGGCAGCGCAGCTCGCCGCGCAGCCTCGGCCCGTCGGGCGGCGATCGCCTCGCGCATCCCCGAGGCGTCCAGATTCAGCAGCCCCATCCGTAGGCGGTAGTGGAGGTCCTCGCGCAGCAGCCCCGCCTGGCGCACGCTCGCCTCGGCGCGCCCGAGCCCCAGGACCAGCTTCGGTCTCTCGTCGAGCGAGGTGAGCGTGCGGACCAGCAGCTGCTGTCCGGCGTCGCCGAGCGCAAGGAGGTCGGGGACGAAGAGGACCGCGCTCCGGACCATCAGCGCCGGGCCGAGCTGTTCCGGACGGGTCACCGTCACCAGCGGCCGCCCGCCCACCTCCGCCGCTTCCTGGGCCCACCCGGCCCGGTCCTGCGGCGCGCCGCCCGACAGCAGCACGGGCGCGCGGTTCATGATCAGCTCCGACTCCGCGTACGTCGGTGCGTCCAAGGGCAAGGGCACCCCCAGCGGGGCTCGCGAGAGGGGACAGTGTATGCGCGATGGGGGACGTTCGGGGGTCAGTGCGGAGGCTCGAGCTCCGTTCGGACGTCCCACAGTTCAGGAAAGAAGCGGACGTCCAGCGCCCGTTTCAGGAAGGGCACTCCCGAGCTCCCCCCCGTTCCGGGCTTGAACCCGATGATGCGGTGCACCGTCATCATGTGTCGAAATCGCCAGAGCTGGAATCGCTCCTCCACGTCCACCAGCTTCTCGGCCATCTCGTAGCCGTCCCACCACCGCTCGGGGTCCGCGTAGACGGTCCGGAAGACCGCCACCACCCCGGGGTGAGGCTCGTAAGGCCCCGAAAAGTCTCGATCCAGCCGCTCCGGGGGGACCGGCAGCCCCCGGCGAGCCAGGTGGCGAAGGAACTCGTCGTACAGGCTCGGCTCGTGGAGGTAGCGCTCCAGCCAGGCATGCACCTCGGGGCTCTGCCGGTGAACCAGCAGCGCGCTCGCGTCCTTGTTCCCCAGCAGGAACTCGAGCGCCCGGTATTGTGCCGACTGGAAACCGCTCGCTGGACCCAGGACCGACCGAAACTCGAGGTATTCCGAGGGAGTGAGCGTCTCCAGCACGCTCCACTGCTCGAAGAGCATCCGCTGGATCTGACCGGCTCGGGCGAGGATCTTGAACGCCGGCTCGAGCCGGTCCTCGCGCACCAGGGCGCGGGCCGCGGTGAGCTCATGGATGAGGAGCTTCATCCACAGCTCGGACGTCTGGTGCTGGATGATGAACAGTAGCTCGTCGTGGTGCTCGGGGCGGCTCCTGGGCTCCTGCGCGGAGAGGAGCCGGTCGAGCCTGAGGTAGTCGCCGTACGTGGTCTTCCCCGCGAGATCGAGCTTCAGCCCCGGATCCGGGGTTCGGATGTTGGCCATGTGATCAGGGTACGCCCGGGGGTTGCGCCGGGCTGCCTGCCGAGGAATGACACGGTCCATGGACGCGCGCGAGTTCGGGGGGACCCTCGCCTGGAAGGACCGCGCGCTGGAGGCGCTGGCGACCTCGCGCGCCCGGCTGCTGGACCTCCTCCGGCCCCTTCCGCCTGCGGTCCTGGTGGCGCAGCACTCCCCGCTCATGTCCCCGGCGGTCTGGGACGTCGCCCACGTCGCCAATTACGAGGAGCAGTGGCTCGTCCGGGCGCTCGGCGAGCCAGGGCTCAGCGGCCCAGAGACCGACCGACTCTACGACGCCTTCCGGACCCCCAGAGGGATCCGCGGCGAGCTCCCGCTGCTGGGAGTGGAGGAGGCCTTCGCCTACGCGGAGCAGGTCCGCACGCGGGCGCTGCGCCGACTCGAGGCGGTGAACGACGAGGACCTGGCACGCACCGGCGCGCTGTTGGACGGTGGCTTCGTCTACGGCATGGTGGCCCAGCACGAGCAGCAGCACGTCGAGACGCTGGTGGCCACTCTGCAGCTGGTCACCTCCACCGTGCTCGACCCGCTCCCTTCGGAGGTCCCGCTGCCCGAGCGTTCCGTCCTCGTGCGGGAGGTCCACGTCCCGGGCGGGCCCTTCGAGATGGGCAACGAAGAGGCATGGGCCTACGACAACGAGCGTCCACGGCATCGGGTTCACGTTCCCGCCTTCTTCATCGACCGCTTCCCGGTCACCAACGGGCAGTTCCTCGCCTTCATGGAAGACGGCGGTTACGCGAATCGAGCCCACTGGGCCGACGCGGGCTGGGCGTTTCGCGAGGCGGAGCGGCTCGAGCATCCGCTGTTCTGGCGGCGCACGCGCGCTGGCTGGGAACGACGCCGGTTCGGAACGTGGGAGCCGCTGCGGCTGGACGAGCCGGTGTGTCACGTCGGCTGGTACGAGGCCGACGCGTACGCGCGGTGGGCGGGGCGGCGACTTCCGACCGAGGCCGAGTGGGAGAAGGCGGCGGCCGCGACTCCCGAGGGGAGGATCCGGCGCTTCCCCTGGGGAGATGCGCCTCCCGATCTGTCGCGCGCAAACCTCTGGCCGCAGGGCGGACATCCCGCTCGCGGCGGCGCGTTCCCGGCAGGGGCCAGTGCGTTCGGTGTCGAGCAGATGATCGGCGACGTCTGGGAGTGGACGGCCTCGGATTTCCAGCCGTATCCGGGGTTTCGCGCGTTTCCGTACCCGGAGTATTCGGCCGTCTTCTTTGGCAGTGACTACAAGGTACTCCGCGGCGGTTCCTGGGCCGTCGCATCGGACGCGATCAGGAACACCTTCCGGAACTGGGATTACCCCATCCGGCGACAGATCTTCGCCGGCCTTCGGTGCGCTCGGGACGCCTGAGCGGACCACGGAGCTCGAGCCGACATGCACGTCGACCCACAGGCACTCGACTGGCGCCCGCATCCGCGGGTGAGCTGGGACGTTCTGCTCGGGCCCCGCGACCTGCGCCGGGCGCTCGAGCTGGACGTCAGACATGGCCTCGGTCGCCGCCCGCGCGAGCTTCCACCGAAGTACTTCTACGACGCGCACGGATCGCGGCTGTTCGAACAGATCACCCGGCTCCCCGAGTACTACCCCACGCGCCGCGAGCGGGAGATCCTCGAGGCACGCGCGGTGGAGATCGCCCGGCGCTCCGATGCCGACACGCTGGTGGAGCTCGGCAGCGGCACCTCGGACAAGACGCGGCTGCTGCTCCGGGCGCTCTCGGCGGCGGGCACGCTTCGTCGCTTCGTGCCCTTCGACGTCGACGCGGTCACGCTGCGCGGCTCGGCGCTGCGAATCGCCTCGGAGTTCCACTCGCTCTCGGTGCATGCGGTGGTGGGCGACTTCGAGCGTCACGTCCCGCTGCTGCCCCGCGGAGGCAGGCGGTTGATCGCCTTCCTCGGGGGAACCATCGGGAACCTTTCGCCCCGGCCGCGGGCACGCTTCCTCGAGGACATCGCCGGCCAGCTCGGTCCTGCCGACGCGTTTCTGCTGGGCACGGACCTGGTGAAGGACATTCCGCGGCTCGAGGCTGCTTACAACGACGCGCAGGGCGTGACCGCCGAGTTCAACAAGAACGTGCTCTCGGTCCTGAACACGGAGCTGAACGCCGACTTCGACCTCGACCAGTTCGAGCATGTCGCGCGGTACGACCCGCGTCAGGGGTGGATCGAGATGCTGCTCCGGTCCACCGTGCGCCAGACGATCGTCGTTCGCGATCTCGACCTCCGGGTCGAGTTCGGTGAGGGCGAGCTCATGCGGACCGAGATCAGCGCCAAGTTCACCCCGTCGCAGATCGACCGGGAGCTCGAGGCCGCCGGAATGCGCACCGAGGCGCGCTGGACAGACCGGGCCGGGGATTTCGCGCTCACGCTCGCCGTGTGCGGAACCGAGCACGGCGGCTAGGGCGGCCGCCCAGTCGCTAGCCGCCGTCGGGGCGCTCGCCGGCACTGCGGCATGCCCGCTCGATGACGTCCAGGGCAGCGTCGGTGGCTCCCCGGAGGGACGCGCACAAGAGCGTGTCCGCTCCGAGCGCCGTCGCGGAGAGGAAGACCTCCTGCTCGGTCCCGGCGTCGCCGGGTTCGGCCACCCGAAGTCGGACACTCACGTACCCAGGTTCCTCCACCGCCTCGCTCTTTCGCACCTTCCAGCGGCGAAGGCCCTCGGTGAATCCGGTGCGCAAGGTCTCCGGCGTGGGCAGGCCCACGCCGCTGCGGAGCTCGGCCCGCAGCACGGGGTGCCCCGGAGCATCGGAGACGCGCAGCGTCCCGTCACCACCGGTCACCACGAGCCAGCCCGATGGGACTTGAAGCAGCCCGGAGGGACGGATCACGAGGACGCCGCCATCCTCGGATGGAGCCGTCACCGGATGCGGACGCTTGCAACCGCCGAGCAGCCCGGCGGCGACGGCGCAGCAGACCAGCGCCCCGCGGCGTCCTCCCACCGCTTTACCGCTTGATCAGATCGGGAGGCGTGGCCGCGGCGAGCGGCGTGGGGGTCGGGCTCCCGCCCTTGGTGCTCTCCATCTTGCACGAGCCCTCGAACATCACGCCCTTGTCGATGCTCAACGACGGCGTCTCGAGGTTGCCCTTCACCCGGCCGGGAGTGTGGAGCTCGATCAGCTGCGTGGCGCGGACGTTCCCTTCGACGACGCCGTTGACGATGACCGTGCCGGCGTTGATCTCGGCGTTCACTCGTGCGCCTTCGCCGATGACCAGCGTGTCCTTGGTGAAGATCTGCCCGGAGAACTTCCCGTCGATTCGCACCTGCCCCTCGAAGGTGAGCTTTCCCTCGAACTCACTCCCCTTGCCGAGCAGCGTGTGCACGTCACCACCGCGAACGACCACGTTCTCCTCCTCGCGTTTCAGCACCGCCATCATCGAGTTCCTCGTTCCGTTTCCTGGAGGGGAAGCCCGGAAAGACGCTCGAGCGACGAGCGGCGGGCTCCATGAGCGCCGCGGCTCACCGCCGCAGCAGCGCGAGAATACGCTCCAGGTCCTCGTACGAGAAGAAGTCGATCTCCAGCGTCCCCTTCCCGCCTCGATCCTCGAGTCGCACCTTCGTCCCCAGGCGGCGCTGAAGGTCCTCCACCACCGCCCGTGCCGCGGTGCTGCCGGCCGGCCTCCGTGACGGAGCCGCCGCGGAAGTACGCGAGGTGCGCACGAGGCGCTCGGTCTCTCGGACCGAGAGCTTGTCGCGCACGATGCGCTCGGCAGTGGCGACGAGCTCCGGCCCGGAGCCCATCCCGAGCAACGCCCTTGCGTGCCCCATTCCCAGAGCACCGGAGGCGAGAAGCTCCTTCACTCCGTCGGGGAGCTGGAGGAGCCGGAGCGCGTTCGCGATGCTGGTTCGGTCGCGGCCGACGCGCTCGCCGACCTGGTCCTGCGTGAGTCCGAACTCCTGGATGAGACGGCGGTAGCCCTCGGCCTCCTCCAGCGGGTTGAGGTCCGTGCGCTGGAGGTTCTCGACCAGGGCAAGCTCGAACGCCTCGGCGGCGGTGACGTCCCGGACCACCGCCGGGACCTCGTGCAGTCCCGCGAGCTGGGCTGCTCTCCAGCGCCTCTCTCCGGCAATGAGCCGGTAGTCGGACCCATCCCGGCGAACCAGGATCGGCTGGATGACACCCTGGGTCCGAATTGACTCAGCGAGCTCGCGGAGCTTGACCTCGTCGAAGGACTTCCGAGGCTGAGCGGGGTCCCGGAGGATGTGCTCGACCGGGAGCCGGACGATTCCAGTGGCGGGCGGGAGCTCTCCCTGAACGGGCACCGAGGCCTGCGGAATCAGTGCGGAAAGGCCTCGTCCGAGCGCCCGCTTCGGAGTGCGATCGGAAGGTCCGGGCGGCATGGCAGGAACGGTCATCAGGCAGCCCGCCGATCCGTCGGGCCCTGGTCTCGCCGGAGAATCTCATGTCCGAGCGCGAGGTAGCTCTCGCAACCCTTCGACTTGATGTCGTACAGGAGGATGGGCTTGCCGAAGCTCGGGGACTCGCTCAGGCGCACGTTCCGAGGCACGACGGACTCGAACACCAGGTCCTTGAAGTACCCGCGAACATCGTTCGCCACCTGGTGGGCGATGTTGGCCCGCCCATCGAACATGGTCAGGAGAATTCCCTCGGTCGCCAGGGTCGGGTTGAGCCCTCGCCGCACGAGCTCGACGGTCTGCATCAGCTGCGAGAGGCCTTCGAGCGCATAGTACTCGCACTGGAGCGGAATCAGGACGGAATCCGCCGCGGTCAGCGCGTTCAGGGTCAGAAGGCCCAGCGACGGGGGGCAATCGACAATGAGGTAGTCGTAGTCCGGGACCACGGGCCGGAGGGCGTCCCGAAGCCGAAACTCCCGCCGCGGCTGGTTCACCAGCTCGATCTCCGCGCCGGTGAGGTCAGGGGTGGACGGGACGACCTGAAGGAACCGGAGCTCGGTCGGGTGAACGAGGTCGGCCATGGCCCGCTCGCCCAGGAGTGCGTGGTACACGGTGCCGTTCAGGGCGTCGCGCTTGAGCCCGAGCCCGCTCCCCGCGTTCCCCTGGGGGTCCATGTCGACGAGAAGCACCTTCCGCTCCGCCGAGGCCAGGCTGGCGGCAAGGTTGATGGCGGTGGTGGTCTTCCCGACCCCGCCCTTCTGGTTCGAGATGCAGATGACGCGGCCCACCGCAACCCCTCCGGGTTCAGTGCTGCTGGATCCGGGGCCTAGCACGGTGGGATGACAGGGCAACTTCCGGCCCGTCCGGATGCCTGCTTCGCAGAGGTTCCTAGGCGTTCCACGTGGAACGCTTGCAGCTGCGGCAGAGGTGCTTCCGATGTCCCACCGGTGGTGCCCACCTCGAGGTGCCAGACACCTCGTTACGGGCGCGGAGACCCTGGCGGGCGTTCCACGTGGAACGTCGGCGACGGTCCCCCCCGGTGCACCAAGATGCCCACCCGAGGTGCCAGACACCTCGTTACGGACACCTCGTTACGGACACCTCGTTCCGCGAGACCCCTCGGTCCGGGAGCTCGCCGTTCAAGGCTCCGTCGGGGCCTGAGCATCGTGAGCGGCGGTCGAACCGAGGCGACCACCGAGAACTCCCCGCCTCACGAGGGCGCCGAACAAGGGAGGGGCCGAGACCTGGTGCCACGGTCAGTGCCGGCCCTTGTCCGAGTCCGACGCGCCGCGCCCCCTCCGAGGTACGCGTTCGAGCGGCCCCGTTCCCTCTTCCGGGTGCGTTCCAGGTACCAGACACCTCGTTGCGGACACCTCGCGGCGGACACTCGTTGCTTCGGCACCGATCTCGCCTGATGCCGCCCGATCTCCGTGAGGTGCTCGGGCACGCCCCCCGCGAGCCCGGGGGAACCCTGCGATTTCGCTCGAAGGCAGGCCCGACTGTCCTCCGGAGAACAACACCTCTGGTATTTCGTAGCGAGTCGTGGCAGAGGAGTTCGCGCTTCGGGGGGTGGCCCGCGATGCCCCCAGTCGCGAGCAAACAACAAGGCGACCGCACGACTCCTTTGCCGCGACCTGCAGCGTCCGTCTGAGGTCGCCACGGGCCCCTCTGTGGGAGACCTGGGGAAAACACCGTGCCAGCGGCTTCCCTGAGTGGTTCCAGAGGGTTCCGAGCTGTAGCTTTCGCCGTGCCTGTGGAGAAACCAGCGATTTCTGGAATGCTGCTGGAGGGGAGCCACGCGCTCGGGCTGCCTCTCACCCAAGGCCAGGCTGACGCGTTGTCTTGGCTCGCGGCTGAGCTCGCTCGGTGGAGCTCCCGCATCAACCTGACCGCCATCCTCGATCCGATCGAGATGGCGGACAAGCACATTCTCGACTCCCTGACCGTCCTCCGAGCCCTCGAGTCCGGTCCGCTGACGCTCCTCGATGCTGGAACGGGCGCTGGCTTCCCCGGGCTGCCGCTGGCCATCGCCCGCGACGACCTCTCCGTCACCCTCGTCGACGCCGTGGCGAAGAAGGTGGGCTTCCTGAAGCACGCCATCGCCCACCTTGGGATCGCGCCCCGTGTCCGGGCCATCCACCTGACTCTTCGAGGGAATCCGGCGAAGGAGGGCCTCGGCGTCTTCGACGCGGCGGTGTCGCGAGCACTGGCAGACCCCGGACGCTGGGCCGCCCTCGCCGCCCCGTACGTCAGGCCGGGCGGCACTCTCGTCGTGATGGCAGGAAGTGATGCCGCGGCAGCGCCCCTGCCCGGCTGGACCCACCCGAGCCTCGAGCGCTACCGGCTGCCGCTGACCGGCGCCGGTCGGACGGTTCTGGCCTACCGGAAGCCGCCTCGCTGACCGCGGCCGCCCTGAGCTCGCCGACTTTAGGGCCCGAGGACCCGCTGACCCGGACCTCGACTGCGGCCGCCTTGACCACCTTGACTGCGGCCGCCCTGCGCTCGCCGACTATAGGGCCCGAAGACCCGCTGACCCGGACCTCGACTGCGGCCGCCTTGACCACCTTGACTGCGGCCGCCCTGAGCTCGCCGACTATAGGGCCCGAGGACCCGCTGACCCGGACCTCGACTGCGGCCGCCTTGACCACCTTGACTGCGGCCG
>RPRB01000145.1 GCA_003818285.1 Myxococcaceae bacterium | reverse complement strand
TCGTCGAGCAGCTCCGGCGCGAGCTGCCCGACACCGGCCGCGTCCCCGGCCCCGTCCAGGGCGGCAAGCCGCCGAGCTGAGCGCCTCCACGGTTCTCGTCGCGACCGCGCCCCGACTCCCGATTCACACCCTTCAGGGGATCTGCGCCCACCGGGACCCGAGCTCCGGGCGCGGCCCACGCGAGCAGGCCCGAGGAGCGGTGCGTTGAGCCGGCGTCGCGGTGCTCCCACCAGCAGGCCTCGCCGCGGGGCAGCACGGACCGCGCGGCCAGGACGGACGAGCCCGGCCGGAACGGCGCCGGCCTCGGCGAGCGAGGGTGGCCCCGGGCAACCCGTGGCGGTCGAGATGGAGCGCCTCTCGGCCGACGGCGAGGGCGTGGCGAGCTGGAACGGCCGCGCGCTGTTCGTCCCCGGTGCGCTTCCCGGCGAGGTGGTACACGTCGTCCCCGCCGTCGAGGGAAAGGTGCAGAGGGGGACGCTGCTCGACGTGCTCCGCCCGGCACCCGCGCGCATCGTCCCGGGCTGTCCGCTGGCCGGAACCTGCGGCGGCTGTGACTGGCTCCACATCGACCCCGAAGCGCAGCGCCGCGAGCGCGAGAAGGCGGTGCGCGCCGCGCTGGAGCGGCTGGGCAGGCTCGAGCTCGGCGCGGTGGAGTGGCTTCCCACGCTCTCCGCCGGCGATCTCGGAACCCGGCGGCGAGCGGACCTCCACTGGACGGGAACGGCCCTCGCCTACCGCCACCGGCGCAGCCACGACCTGGTGGCGGTCGAGCACTGCCCGGCGCTGGTCGGTCCGCTGGCTGATCTCCCCGGACAGCTCCCCCCGCTGCTCCTGCCTCTGGGGCGCCGGCTACGGGCGGTCCGGCTCCTCGCCGAGGGAAGCAAGGTCGCGGTGGCGCTCGAGGTCGACGGGGCGCTCAGGCCGCGGGACCGAGAGGTGGCCCTCTCCCTCGTCCGGGCCGGGATCGGGGGCGTGGTGCTGGTCCCCGATCGCGGGGGGAGCGAGGACGTCGGACGGCCGACGCTCCGCGGACCGGCCCCGCTCCGACCCGAGGTCTCCCTCCTGCTCCGTCCCGAGGCCTTCTCCCAGGCGCATGGCGAGGCCACGCCGCTCCTCGTCGAGCGGGCAGTGGCCCTCCTCGCGCCGGAGCGGGACGACGCCACACTCGAGCTCCACGCCGGGACCGGGACCTTCACCTTCGGGCTCGCGGCGCGATCGGCCTCGGTGCTCGCGGTGGAGTCGTCGGCCCTGTCGGTGCGACTGGCGGTCACCGCCTCGACCGAGGCTCGCCTCCGGAACGTCCGCTTCGTGCAGGGGGACGCGGAGAAGGTGAGCCGCGGCCTGGTCAAGGAGGGGCGCCGCTTCGAGCTGCTGCTCGCCGATCCTCCGCGGACCGGCGCGCCGGGCCTGGGCGCGCTGGCGCGCGATCTCGGGGTCAGGCGGCTGGTCTACGTGGCCTGTGACCCTGGCGCGCTGGCCCGGGACGCGGCGGGCCTCGTGGCGGCGGGGTTTCGGCTGGAGAGGCTGCAGCTCGTCGACATGTTCCCGGGCACCCACCACTCGGAGACGCTGGCCATGTTCGGCCGCGTCGGCCATGGACCGCCTCGAGGCTAGCGCGAACCGGTGGCGTCCGGAGCCGACCGCAGGCGGCGCGCCGGGTCGTCACTCGACCGCGCACCGCCCAGGGCCGCCCTTGCGAGCAGAACGAGCCCCAGGAGAAGCAGGAGGTTCCGCAGCACCAGCACGGCGGTGAGCGCGGTGGAGAGCCCGGTCTGGTACCCCGGCGCGGGATAGGTGACGCGGGTGAGGACCGCCGCCGCGAGCGGGGCCGCCGCCAGCGGCCAGCGCCTTGGCTCCAGCAGGAGGGCGGCGAGGGTGGAGGTCCAGAGGACGTACTGCGGGCTGAACACCGGGCCGAGGGCGACCAGCGCGAGCAGCGGCAACAACGCGCGCTCGGACAGGGCACCGGGGCCTGGCCCGTCGACCCGACGACACGAGAGGAGCACTCCGACCGCTGTGCCCAGGACCCAGACCGGAACCGCGATCCGGAGCACCGCGGGTGCGAGCCCTCCCTGCACCTCGTAGGAGGCCGGGGCATGCATCCACTGCACGCCGCTCCAGTCCCGGAACAGCCACAGCACCGAGGCCCAGAGCGACTCCACCTGGAGCCCCCGCGCAGAGTGGAAGCCCACCGCACGGAGGAGCGGCCAGACCAGGGCGAGCGCCGCGAGGGGAGCGGCGGCGAGGGCCGCGCCGAGGAGAAGGCGGCGGAGCGCACCGCTCCGGCGAGCGTGGGCCAGCGCCAGGGGGACCAGCACCACCGGGTAGACCTTCGTCCCGATGCCCGCGACCAGGGCGGCTGCGGCGCGGCCGGCGGCACCCCTCGACAGGAGCAGCACCGCCGCGAGGGCCAGGCCGGCGGGGATCAGGTCGAAGCGCTTGTAAAGCCAGAATGCCTGGAGCTGCGCCACGACGGCGTAGGCGAGGAACGGCGCGTAGGCCCAGGCGCCCCGCCGCCGTCGACCGGCCCGGAGCAGGGCGACGCGGATGGCGACGTCGACCGCGAGCAGCTCCAGCCCGAAGGCCACCTGGAACTCGCGCAGGGTGGAGGAGACCAGCGCGGCGGGGGCGAAGGCGAGGAGGGCGTAGGGCGGATACTCGAAGGGGAAATCGGCATACGGCGTCCTTCCCGAGAGCCAGGCCCGAGCGGCATCGAAGTACAGCGGCAGGTCACCCACCGCGTGCGCCTGGAGCGTGGGCAGGAGCGGCACCAGGCTCACGACGAGGAGCGCGACCGGGAACCAACTCGCGCGGGGCGTCCCTCGCTCGGGCATGAGGCGTCGATGCTGTCCCGCTCCGCGCGGCCTCGCAAGGTGCTTAGTTGAGCTTCACGAAGCGCGTCCCGTCGAACTTGAGCACCGCGGTGGCCCCGCTGGGGGTCGGAACGTCGAGGAAGAGGGTGGCTCCTTGCTTCCGGAGCTTCGCCTCTCGGGCGATGAGCTCGTGGCCGTCCTTTCCCTCGAGCGGGATCCAGAGGCGATCGCCGTCGGTGGCGAGCGCCACGTACCGGGTCGAGATCCCTGAGCGCTGGTCCGGCAGGCTCTCGAAGCGGAGCAGCGCGACCGCCGTGGTCCCCGAGAGGGCACGGTCCGAGATCATCAGCGGCGACTTGACCGGGTCCGACGACGCGAACGACCCGAGCACGCACCAGCCGCCCTCCACCCGGCGAAGCGTCCAGACCCGATGCATCTGCCCGGCCTCGGTCCGGAGCACCCAGTCCACCGGCTTGCCCGGGAGCTCCGAGGTCCACACCACCTTCCCGGTGCTCACCAGCTCATCGAGATGGCGGATCCCCGTCCCGGGAGGCGAGGTGGTCGGGTGACCCAGCCGACTCGTGTCGGCGCCGATGCCCGAGCAGGGCAGGGGTGGCTGGACGGGGGCCGTCGCCGCGGCGGGCGTGGGACGGGCGGCCTCCGCAGCAGGAGGCGGCGGCGGAGGCCCGCCGGTCGCACACGCAACGAGGCACGGCAGTGCTGCGAACCATCCCCCCAGTGGTCGGCGCATGCCCGGGAGCGTCCCCGGGACCGGGACGGGGCGCAAGCGCCAACCGCCGGCGCGTCCGGTCAGAGCCTGAAGTCCGGGCTCCACCCCAGCTCTCGCCGGGCGCGGTCCGAGGACGCGTAGGGACTCGCCTCCGCGGCGTTGTACGGGCCGGATCCGCGGGACACCGCCAGGAACGCGGCATGGGCGGCGGCATCCACGTGCACCGCCGGGTCCTTCCAGGACGTGTCGCGTCCCGTTCCCGGTCCGTAGAGCCAGCCGTACCGGAGCACGACCGATTCCATGGCCGCTCCGAGCACCCCGCGCTCGAGGGCCACCGTGCCCTGGACGGTGATTGCCGCGAGGCCGGTGGCCCCGGTGTTCACCGGGTCCGTCTCGACGTGGGGCTCACGTCCGGGGGCGTAGATCCAGAGGATGCTCTGGGCGACCAGCCGGCGCGCCCCGGCCGCGGTCGCCGCGGAGACGAGATGCCGGGTGCCCTCGGTGCGCATCTGCGCGTTGCCCCGGATTGCCCGCTCCAGCGCCTCGGGGTCCAGCGAGAAGAGTCGGTCCGGCAGGTTGGTGAGCTGGTGGATCACCACCTCCGGAGCCGCCTCCGCCACCGCGCGCTCCAGCGCCGCGCCGTCGAACGCCTCCACCACGCACGGCGTCGAGCCCAGCTCCCGGAGCAGGTCAACCCGCTCTGCCGACCGGGTCGTCCCGGTCACCGCGTGGCCGGCGCGCACCAGGAGGGGGATGAGTCGCTGGCCGATGATGCCGGATGCTCCGGCGAGGAAAACGCGCGCCATCTCTGCTTATCTCCCCGGGTCCATGGAGGCCCGCATCGTCGAGTTCGCCGAGGTCCTTCGCCAGAACGGCGTCCGCGTCGCCACGTCCGAGCTGCTCGACGCCAGCCGGGCGGCGACGCTGGTCGATCTAGCGGACCGGGAAGCATTCCGCGCCGTCCTCCGCACGACGATGGTCAAGCGCTCGGCGGACCGGGCGCCGTTCGACCGGGCCTTCGATGTCTTCTTCTCCGGCGCGGTCTCCCTCCTCCAGGGCGTCGAACAAGCCCTCCTCGACGAGCTGGCGGCCACCGGTGCGCTCGAGGGCGACGAGCGCACCATGACCCTCGCCACACTGAACCGCCTTCTGGGCGAGATGTCCCCGCTCACCCAGGCCGCGCTGCGCGGCGACCGGGCCCGGCTGACGCAGCTGTTCCGGGGCGCCACCCTCCAGCTCGACTTCTCCCGCCTGCAGAGCCCGCTGCAGGCCGGATTCTACTCCCGCCGTCTCCTCGCCGGCGCCGGCGGGGACGGGCTCCGCACCGACATCGGGGCCATCGAGGCGGAGCTGCAGCGGCGGGGGATCTCCACCGAGGGATTCGAGTGGGTGAGCCGCCGGCTGTCCGACCTCCTCCGCGGTCTCGAGGCCGACGCCCGCCACGAGGTCGAGCGCCAGGCCCGGGCACGCCTGCGAGCCACCTCGGACGTGCTGGCCGAGCGCAGCTTCACCAGCCTCACCCGCGCCGAGCTGACCCAGGTGCAGCACGCCGTCCGGCGCCTCGCCGAGCGGCTCAAGACCCGGCTGGTCCGCCGAGAGCGCAGCCGCCGGAAGGGCACGCTCAACGTCCGCCGCACCCTCCGGCGGAACATGTCCTGGGGCGGCATGCCCATGGTCCCGGTGTTCCGGGCCCGGCGCCCGCGGCGGCCCGACGTGGTGGTGCTCTGCGACGTCTCGGAGTCGGTCCGGAACGTGAGCCGGCTGATGCTCCTCTTCACCCACACCCTGCAGTCACTGTTCGCCCGGGTCCGGAGCTTCGTGTTCGTCTCCGACCTGGGGGAGGTGACCGAGCTTTTTCGGACGCTCGAGCCCGAGCGCGCGCTCGACCTGGCCGTGACCGGCAAGGCGGTCTCGCTCCAGGCGAACTCCAACTACGGCAACGCGCTGGCCAGCTTCGTTCGCCGGGAGCTCCCGGGCGTCACCCGGCGAACCACGGTGCTGATCATCGGCGACGGTCGAAACAACCAGAACCCGCCCAACGTCTGGGCACTCCAGGAGATCCGCCGGAAGGCCCGGCGGGTGGTCTGGATCTGCCCCGAGGAGCGCCGGGCCTGGGGAGTGGGGGACAGCGAGATGGACCTCTACGCCCGCGTGTGCGACCAGGTGGTGGTCGTGCAATCCCTCTCCGATCTCGACCGGCTGGCCGACCAGCTGGTGCCCGCGGGGGCCCACTGATGGGGCGCTCCGGGGACGATGTCGCCGGCGGTGACGCGCGGACCCTGTCCTTCGCCGCGTACCGCATCGACGCGGCGCTCCTCGAGAAGCTGCTTCGGTACCAGCAGACGCTGCTCGAAGAGCTGGGGCACGGCTGGAGCCCGGCGGCGATGGCCTCGGCGCACCGGCTGGCGCTCGCCTCGTCCGGGCTCTCGCAGGACGTGGTGGAACGGGCGCTCGCCGTCCTCCGGCGTTTCGCCGGGAACCGCGGGGTGGCGGGGCGGCTGCGGGAACGCTCCGGCTCCGTCGACTCCGAGCGCGCCGAGGAACTTCAAGACCGCCTGGGGGCGCTCGACCGCGAGCTCCGGGAACGGGACGACGCGGACACCATCGCCCTGCTTCTGCAGCACGAGGACACGCTGCTCGACCTGCACCGCCGCCTCTCGCGCCTCCTCGGCCCCTGAGGACCGGCGCTCGCCGGATGCGGTACGGCCCGTCCCGTTTCCGGACGGCGCCGGGCCCGGACCGACCGTTCACCGCATGCCGGTGCCGGCTCGCCGAGGCACGCGGGTTGCTCGACCCGGTGTCCGGAGGACCGTCCGGATGCGCATGCACGACGTCGCCCAGGACCTTCGCCTCGCCCTCCGGGCGCTCGCGCGTTCACCGGCCTTCACCGTCGCAGTGCTGGTGACCCTCGCCCTGGGCATCGGGGCCAGCACCGCCATCTTCAGCGTGATCTACGGCGTCCTCCTCCGGCCGCTCCCGTATCCGCAGGGAGACCGGCTCGTGCACCTCACGCAGCCGGCCCGGCTCGCCGGGGTGAAGAACATCGGCATCTCCCCGATCGAGCTCCGGGAGCTTCGCGGCCGCGCCACCACCGTGAGTGACCTCGTCGAGTACCACTCCATGCCCTTCGTCATCCTCGGGGGGCAGGAACCGGAGCGGGTGCAGACCGGCGTGGTCTCGGCCGAGTTCTTCCAGACCCTCGGGGTGCGCCCGCTGCTCGGACGCCTGTTCGAGTCGGGAGAGGATCGCCCCGGGGCCGCGCCGGTGCTCCTCCTCAGCTACAAGTACTGGCAGACGCACCTCGGCGGCGATCCGCGCGTCGTGGGCCGGTCCTTCACCATGAATGACCGGGTGCACACCGTGGTCGGTGTCCTCCCCAACATCCCGCAGTACCCGGCCGAGAACGACGTCTACATGCCGGTCGACTCCTGCCCCTTCCGGCGCGCCGAATCCTGGGACCAGGTGCGGAGCGTCCGCGGGCTCACCGTCTTCGCCCACCTCGCGCCCGGGGTGAGCCTGTCTCGCGCCCGCGCGGAGCTGGCGCTGATCAGCTCCAGCTGGCAGCAGGAGCACCCGGAGGACTACCCGAAGGGGCAGGGGATCGGGCTCGACACGCTGCTGCTCCAGGAGGAGCTCACCGCCACCGCGCGCCCGATGCTCCTGCTCCTCCTCGCGGCGACCGGGTTCCTCCTCCTGATCGTCTGCTCGAACGTGGCGAACCTCACCCTCGCCCGCATCCAGCGCCGGGAGCGAGAGCTCGCGGTGCGGACGGCACTGGGTGCCTCGCGCGCCAGAATGCTCGGGCACCTCCTCACCGAGAGCGTGAGCCTGGCGGTGATCGGCGGGTTCCTCGGTCTCGGGCTGGCCGCGGCGGGGTTGCCGCTGCTCGTGGCGTTCGCCGCGAAGCTGAGCACCCGGGCGGTGGAGGTGCGCCTGGACTGGGTGGTGCTCGGCTTCAACCTGGCCGTCTCCCTCGGAACGGGGGTGCTGGTCGGCGCGCTCCCGTCACTGCGCCGCGCCCAGGACCTCTCGGGGGAACTGAAGGACGGAGGCGGCGCGAGTTCCCGTCCCGCGGGGCGGCGGGCCCGGAGCGCGCTGGTGGTGGCGCAGGTGGCGATCTCCAGCGCGCTGCTGATCGCCGCGGGTCTCTTTCTCCGGAGTCTCCATGAGCTCTCGCTGGTCGACGTGGGGATCGACGTCCAGCACGTGCAGACCGCCCGGGTGGGGCTGGACTTCACCCGGTACGGCGGCGCCGACCAGTCGAAGACGCGGCAGCTGGTGGACCGGCTCGTCGAGCGCCTCGCCTCGGCTCCGGGGACGGTCGCCGTCGGTGTGGCCAACGCCGTTCCGCTGCGCGGCTCCACCCCGTTCAGCGCCGCGTACATCGTGGAGGGCCAGGCGGTCGACGAGCGGCAGCCCTCGGGACAGGCCACCTTCAACGCGGTGACGCCCGAGTACTTCCGCACCCTCGCGATCCCGGTGGTGAAGGGCCGCGTGTTCACCCATACCGATCGGGACCAGGATCACCCGGTGGTGGTGGTGAACCAGACGCTCGCCCGGCGCCGTTTCGCCCGCGAGGAGCCCATCGGTCGCCGCGTCTCGTTCGACGGCGGCAAGCAGTGGGCGACCATCGTGGGCGTGGTGGGAGACACCCGCCAGCAGGACCTCACCACTCCCGTCATGGAGGAGGTGATCGGCGCCTTCGCCGAGACGGGAGTCAACGATCTCCGGCTCTTCGTCCGGAGCCAGGCGGGCCCGGATGCGATCTCGCGTCAGATCCGCGATGCGGTGCGCGAGCTCGATTCGCAGCAGCCGATCACCGAGATGCGGCCCCTGGCGGAGCAGCGGCAGCAGGCGCTGGCCCCGCACCGCCTCGTGGCCTCGCTGCTCGGGCTCTTCGGTGCGCTGGCGCTGGTCATCACCGCCTCGGGGCTCATCGGCGTCGTGGCCTACAGCGTGAGCCAGCGCACCCGGGAGATCGGCGTGCGCCTGGCGCTCGGCGCGGCGCCGGGCACCGTGCTCCGGATGGTGCTCGGGCAGGGGATGACCCTCGTCGTCGGCGGGCTCGGCCTCGGGCTCGCCGCGGCGCTGGCCTTCGGAAGGTTGGGGCGTGGCCTGCTCTTCGGCGTCGCTCCACTGGACCCGCTGACCTACGCCACGGTGACGCTGGTGCTGCTGGCCTGCAGTCTCGCCGCGTGTGCCCTCCCGGCGCGGCAGGCCACGCGGGTCGATCCGATGCTCGCGCTCCGGTCGGAATAGAAGCGGGGCCGGTGAACGGGCGTTTCGACCGGTGAACGGCGCCGCACCGCCGTCCAGGGTGCGGGGCCGCCGGGCGCGTGACAGACTCCGCGACCGTCATGGGGTGGTTCGCCTACGCCATCGCCTGGATCGCGGCGGCGCTCTTCTGGGCGCTGGCCGCGTCGTGGGGATCGCAGCGTCCCCCCCGGGAAACCGTCCTGTACGGATTTCTGGCGATGGGGCCGGCGGCGCTGATGGGGCTCGGGATCTGGGCGCTGAGCGGACTGGTCGACTTGAACTGGCGTTCCCGGCGATTCCTCGGGCTCCACGCGCTGTCACTCGCCGCCTTCGTCGCCGTGTACGCGACGTCGTGGATCTGGCCCGACGTCGTCACCGGGAACGGGGCGACGGCGCTGTCCTCGGTCCGGAGATCGCCGGTCCTCGTCTGGAACCTTCTGATGGGCACCTGGCTGTATCTCCTGGTGGCCGGGTTCTCCTACGCCATCCGGGCTCAGCGACGCGCGCGGGCGGTGGAGGCAGCCGCCGCCGAGGCCCGCCTCCTGGCGCAGCAGGCGCAGCTGGCTGCGCTCCGGGCCCGGATCAACCCCCACTTCCTCTACAACGCCCTGCACACGGTGGGTGCCCTGATCGGTCGGGATCCGCGACGCGCAGACCAGGCCCTGGAGCAGCTCGGAGACCTGCTGCGCTACGTGCTCGACGCCGGAGAGCAGGTGCCGTTCCGGCGGGAGTGGGCGTTCATCCAGGACTACCTCGCCTTCGAGCAGCTCCGGCTCGGGGAGCGGCTCCGGGTGGAGTCGGAGGTCGATACGTCTGCCGGCTCCGTCCTGGCGCCGCCGCTCGTTCTGCAGCCTCTCGTGGAGAACGCCGTCCGGCACGGCCTCGCCGATCGAGCCGAGGGAGGTCGGATCCTGGTCGCCGCACGTATCGACGGTCAGCAGCTGGTGCTCACGGTCGACGACGACGGCGCCGGGGCGCTGGCCGGGGAGGGCACCGGCATCGGCGTGAGCTCGGTGCGTGAGCGCCTCCGCGTGCTCTACGGCGATGCGGCGTCGGTCGAGGCCGGACCGCGCGCTCGGGGCTTCGGGGTCACCCTGCGACTCCCCGTCCGCACCGACGAGGAGCTCGCTTCGTGAGCGGGACCGAGCCCCTCCGTGCGCTGGTGGTGGAGGACGAGCCCCTCGCACGGGCGCGGCTCCGGGAGCTCCTCGAGCCGGTGGCCTGGCTCCGCTGGGTCGGAGAGGCGTCCACGGTGAGCGCCGCGCACGAGGCGCTGGCCCGGCTACGGCCGGACCTGGTCTTTCTCGACGTCCAGCTCGCGGGCGGCTCAGGCCTCGACGTCCTGCGCGGAGCCCGCGAGGGAACCGAGGTCATCTTCACCACCGCGCACGACCGGTTCGCCGTCACCGCCTTCGAGCTGGGCGCGCTCGACTACCTCCTGAAGCCTTTCGGGGCGGACCGGTTCGCCCGGGCGCTGGAACGGGCACGACCCGTGATTCTTTCCCGCCGCGGCTCGGCTGCCGAGCGGGGGCGCGCGGTCCTCGGTCCGGGAAGGCTCGAGCGCCTCTTCGTCCGCGACGGTGGTCGCATCATCCCGCTGCTGGTGGGAGACATCGAACGGGTCCAGGCCTGCGACGACGTCCTGCTGGTGCACGCCGGAGGGCGGACCTACCGGCTCGCGGTGACGCTGGCCGAGCTCGAGGAGCGGCTCGACCCGAGGACGTTCGTGCGGGTTCACCGGTCTCATGTGATCAACCTCGATCAGGTGGTGTCGTTCGCACCGACCGAGGACGCGCGGCTCCTGGTGACGCTGCGGAGCGGCACCACACTCTTCGCCAGCCGGCAGCGGTCGCGCGAGCTGCGGGCCCTGGGGCGCTGAGGGGCCGGTGCTGCAGGTCTCTGGCGCCCGGCTCCGTTCGCCGGGGCTCCCGACCGCTCACCCGCGTGCGCAGACCGTTCGCCCACGCACCTGGACGACCCGGTGCTTCACGCCGAAGGCTCGGGCCCATGCTCCGGCTCCCGTGCTTCGCTTCGCTCGTGCTCGCTCTCGGCTGTGCCGCCTCGACTCCAGCACCGACCCCGGGCGCAGCCTCGAGCGAGGATCGCCTCCTCCAGCTGGTCGAGCAGATCCGAAGCGCCGACTACGCAGGCGATCGGCAAGCGCTGCGCGACCTCCATGGCCAGCTCGCCGCGGCGCCGACCGGGAATGCTCCCCTCGCGCTGGTGCGTTACTGGAAGGCCTTCGCGCTCTGGAGGAGAGCGGTGAACGGCTTCAACGAGACTCCAAACGCCCCTGATCGCGAGGCCGATCTCCTCGCCGCCGTCGCCGAGTTCGAGGCCGCGCTGCAGGACGATCCGAAATTCGTCGATGCCCAGGCCGGGCTGGTCTCGTGCCTCGGGATGCGGATGTTCCTCCGGGGACCGCTGGACGACGAGACGCGCGTGCTCCTCCCGCGGGTCCGGGCGCTCCTCGCGGAAGCGCAGACTCTCGAGCCCGAGAACCCGCGGCTGCTCTGGGTGCGGGGCCCGACGGAGTGGTGGACGCCCAAGGGAAGTCCCGCGGAGACGGTCGACGAGCGGCAGGCCCGGGCCATCGCCACCTATCTCCGCGGGCTGGCGGGTCTTCCCGCCTCGGCCCGATCTGGTCCGGAGCCGCTCCGTCCCACCTGGGGCGAGCCCGAGCTGCACATGAGCCTTGCCTGGTCCTACCTCAACCGTCGGGTGCCAGATCAGGCACAGGCCGAGCTCCACGCCCGGAAGGCCCTGGCGCTCGTGCCGTCATGGCACTACGTGCGCGACATCCTCCTGCCGCAGATCGAATCCGCCCGTCGGAGCGCGGCGCGGTAGCCGCGGCCCCGGGTCGGAAGGGACAATTCCGAAGCTGGCACGGCTGCTGCTTGAGCCCCGGGCATGGAACTGTGGCTCACTCTCCGCTTCCGCGGGTCCCCGCTCGGGATC
>RPRB01000144.1 GCA_003818285.1 Myxococcaceae bacterium | reverse complement strand
TCCAGCACCCGAACGCTGGACCAGGTGCGCCCGCGGGCAGACGTCTTCTCCACGACCAGGTGTGCATCGGCGTGCGCAGCGACCTGAGGCAGGTGGGTGATGCACAGCACCTGCCGTCCGGAGGCGACTGCCCGGACCATCCGCCCCACGACGTCCGCCACCGCGCCGCTCACCCCGGCGTCCGCCTCGTCGAGGACCACGGTGGCCACCTCGTCCGGGCCGCCGTGGGCCATCGACAGTCGCTTCAGCGCCAGCCACAGCCGGGAGGCCTCGCCCCCCGAGGCGACCCGGGCGAGCGGACGGACCGGCTCGCCCGGGTTGGGGCCGAACAGGAACTCGACCTCGTCGGCCCCGTCGGCCCGGAGGACGTCGCGGGGCGCGAGCTGCACGCTGAAGGCCGCGCGCGGCAGGGCCAGCCGTCCCAGCTCGGTGGCCATGGAGCGCTCGAGCTGCCGCCCTGCCCGCTCCCGCTCCCGGCGGAGCGCCCGTGCCGCCTCCCAGGCCCGGGATTCGGCGGCGGAGCGCTCGGTCTCGAGCGCGAGGAGCCGCTCGCGGCGGCCCTCCAGCCGCGCGCACTCGACCCGGAGCGCCTCCAGACGGGCCGGGAGGCCGGCCACGTCCGTGCCGTGCTTCCGGGCCAGCCGGCGAAGCGCATCCAGGCGCTCCTCCACGGTGAAGAGTCGCTCGGGATCCGCCTCCAGGCCATCCAGGTACCGGCGGAGGCTCCGGAGCGCGTCGTCGAGCGCGGAGACGGCGGAGAGCACCGAGGTGGCGGCCTCGCCCAGGTCGGGGTCGGTCCGGGCAGCGTCCTCCAGCATCCTCGCCGCGCGCGAGGCGACGGTGCACACCCCGGCGTCGTCGCCACCCAGCAGGGCCTCGGACTCGAGCGCCGCGGCCCGGAGGCGCTCCACCCCCGCCAGCCGCCTGCGCTCGGCCTCGAGCGCGGGCTCCTCCCCCGGCGAGGGGGCGAGCCGCTCCAGCTCGTCCAGCTGGAACCGGGCGAACTCGGCCCGCGCGTCCTGGGCCGCCGTGTCGCCCCCGAGGGACTGCCGCTCGGCCTCGAGCGCGACGAGCGGGGCGTGCGCCGCCCGGTACGCCTCGAGCGCCGGGCCCACGCCGTCCCACCGGTCGAGCACCGCGCGGTGCACGGAGGGCTCGAAGAGCCCCACGTGCGCGTGCTGGCCGGCGATGTCCAGCTCGCCGCGCATCAGCTGCCCGAGGACCCCCACCGAGGCCAGCGCGCCGTTGACGTGCACCTTGCTCCGGCCCGCGCGCCCGACCACCCGCCGGAGGACGACCTCGTCGCCGTGATCCGGAAGCCCGAGGGCCTCGAGGCGCTGCGCGAGCCCCGGCGTGCGCTGGAACACGGCCTCCACCACCGCCTCGTCGGCGCCGGTGCGCACGCAGTCGGGGTCGGCGCGGGTGCCGAGGAGGAGCCCGAGCGCATCCACCAGGATGCTCTTCCCGGCCCCGGTCTCCCCCGTCAGGACGGTCAGCCCGGGGCCGAAGGCGACCTCGACCTCCTCCACGACCGTGAAGCTCTCGATCCGAAGCGCCTGCAGCATGGGCACTGAACCTCCGTTCCGTGGCGAATCTATCGAGATGCCCCGATACTGTACAGAAGTTCAGCAACACTCCCCGCCCGGTGCCACGGCTCCGGGCTCTGACGCGTTTCCCGTACCGCTCGCGCAGCGTCGGCACAGCGCGGCCCTGACCGGGGCTCCGCGGGAAAATGCGGTTCGCCCGGGGTCGAGCTCCCTCGTCGCCTTCCGCCGGAGCACGCCTCCAAAAAGTCGCGATGCAGTGGCGAATGCAACCGGCCGAGAACGATCCGGTCATTCGGCCCGGCCAGAGTTCGCGGCCTTCCCTGGGAGGGCCTGGCCCGGCGGAGGGACCAGCCGCCCGCGCTCGGCCACCCTGGCCATCACCAAGAACGGCGGCGGCGTCATCGGGTTGTAGCCCCGCTGGCCCGGCCTCTGGGGCTGCCCCGTTCAGTCGTCGGAGAACAGCGTCTCGATGTCCTGCTCGGTGAGGCCCTCGGACAGCCCGCCGCCCGGGCCGAGGATCCCCTGCGCCAGCTCCCGCTTCCGCTGCTGGAGCGCGAGGATCTTCTCCTCCACCGTCCCCCGGGTGATGAGCTTGTAGGCGATGACCGCGCGGGTCTGGCCGATGCGGTGGGTCCGGTCGGTGGCCTGGTCCTCCACCGCCGGGTTCCACCATGGATCGTAATGGATGACGTAGTCGGCCGCGGTCAGGTTGAGCCCCGTCCCGCCGGCCTTGAGGCTGATGAAGAAGATGGGCGGACCGTCCTCGCGGTTGAAGGCGTCCACCCGCGCCATCCGGTCCCGCGTGCGCCCGTCGAGCGAGAGGAAGGCCACGTTGCGCTCGGTGGCGTGCGCCTCGAGGAGCCGCAGCATCTCGGTGAACTGGCTGAACACCAGCGCGCGGTGCCCCTCGGCGAGCAGGTCGTCCACGAGCTCGTCGAAGCGCTGCAGCTTGGCCGAGGGCGGCAGCGACGCCGTGCCGGGGAGCTTCAGCAGCCGCGGGTCGTTGCACACCTGCCGGAGCCGGAGCAGCGCGGCGAGGATGGACACCCGCGCACGCTTGAAGCCGACCTTCTGGATGCTCTCCTGCACCTTGGCCCGGCTCTCGTCGAGCACCTCGCGATAGAGCGCCGCCTGCGCGGGCTCCATCTCGCAGTAGGCGACGGTCTCCGTCTTGGGCGGCAGGTCGCGCGCCACCTCGGTCTTGAGGCGCCGGAGCAGGAAGGGCTGCACCCGCCTCCGCAACCGCTCGCGGGCGCCGAGGTCCGCTGCCACCTCGATCGGCTGCTCGTACCGCTCGGCGAAGTCCTCCTCGGCCCCGAGGAAGCCGGGCATGAGGAAGTCGAAGATGCTCCACAGCTCGGAGAGCCGGTTCTCCAGGGGGGTCCCGGTGAGCGCCAGCCGGTGGTCTCCGGGAAGCGCCTTGCAGGCCTGCGCCGTGGCCGAGCCGGCGTTCTTGATGTTCTGCGCCTCGTCCAGCAGAACGTACCGCCAGCGGGTCCGGACCAGCTCGTCGCGGTCGCGGCGGGCCAGCGCGTAGGAGGTCAGGACCACGTCCGCCCCGGCCAGGTCCTCCACCCGCTCGCGGCGGTCCTGCCCGTGCCACACGGCCACCCGGAGCCCCGGGGTGAAGCGCTCCGCCTCGCGCTGCCAGTTGGGGAGCACGCTGGTCGGGGCGACCACCAGCGACGGCGCGCTGCCCTCGGCGTTGCGCACCTGCTGGAGCAGGGCCAGGGCCTGCACCGTCTTTCCGAGGCCCATGTCGTCGGCCAGGATCCCGCCGAGCCCGTGGCGGTGGAGGAAACACAGCCAGGAGAGCCCGTCCTCCTGGTAGTGCCGCAGCGTCGCGGTGAGCCCCTCGGGCGCGGGAACCGGCGGGATGCGCGACAGCTCCTTGAACTCGGCGATGGCGGTGCGCGCCCTCGCCTCGAATCGAGCGCCCTCGCCGAGGGCCGCCAGCGCGTCCAGCGCCCCGGCCTGGTACGGCGGCAGCTCGGTGCGCTCCTTCCCCGGAAGAGCGCCGGCCTCCTCGAGCAGGTCCGCCGCCTGGGTCAGCTCCTCCCGGTCCGCCTCGGCATAGCTGCCGTCGGGGAGCGGGATGAAGCGCCGCCCCGAGCGGAGCCACAGCCGGACCGCCCCCAGGTCCACCGCCTGCTCCTCGCTCTCGAAGCGCGCGTCCAGCTCGAACCAGCCGTTGTTCCCCGTCGCGACCCGGACCCGGGGACGGAGGCGCTTCCGCATCCTCACTCTTGGGCCCTTCGCCAGGAAGCGCTCCCAGCCGGAGGGGAGCTCCGCGAGCCCGGTGCTCCAGAAGGCGACGGCGGCGTCCCCGTTCGCCTCGTAGACCGAGGCCTGGGGGTCGAAGCGGAAGCCCTGGGCCAGCAGGGCCTGTCCGGCCTCACGCTCTGCGGCCCCCTGTCTGCGGTAGAGGGTGCGCCCCTGACTCGCCGGCGAGGCGGCATAGCCGAGATGGACCGCGCTCGGTGAGACCGCCACCGTGGCGGTTCGGTACCTCGCGGCCAGCTGTGCGCGGGCCTTCTCCGCCGTTCCCTCGAGGGTAAGGACGAAGACCGGCTGCTGGTCCTCCACCACGTCCAGCCCGTCGGCGCGGAGACGCAGGTCGATGCGGGGCAGGTGCGCGGCGAAGAAGGACAGCACCCGCTCCACCTGGGCCGCCGGGAAGGTCATGGTCGGCTCGCGCATCCACGCTCGCCAGAGGCGCGCCGGCAGGTCCGGCTCCAGCGCGTACGCGGTCTGTGCCTCGAGCAGCAGGGTGGTGCGCCGGCCGATGAGGAGCAGCGAGGTGTCGAAGCCGGTGGTCCGGTCATCGGGGAGCTGGAACTCGATCTTCGCCCGGGCGCCGCCCGGAGTGGAGGAGAGGTGGATCTGCGGGCGAGCCGGCTCGGGCGAGAACTGCAGCGCCGTTCCCCGGTACACCACGCGGCGAGTCCGGAGCAGCGGAAGCAGGTCCGCCACGTCGTCGTCGCTGAGGACGAACTTGCCGTCGAACCGGCTCTCGTGCCTTGCGAGCTCGCCGAACACCCGCTCGTCCGGCGGCGACAGCCGGGTGCCGCCGGACAGGAACCGCTTGACCGACAGCGGGCCACCGTCCTTCCCGTCCCGCCGGCGCACGTCGAACAGCCAGCTGCGCCCCGCGGCGCGGGGGTGTGCCGGCGCCAGCCGGTAGACGAACGAGGGCTCGCCCGCGGCCGAGACCCCGAGCCACGACTCGAGCTTGGCCAGGGCGGGCAGCGGAACGACCTCGCCGGAGCGCCCGGGCTCCGCGGGGCGGAGCGGCCCCAGGGTCTCCGTGCGGTCGGCGTGGGCCAGCGCCACCGCGTGCTTGCAGTGCGGCCCGTACTCGCCCCAGGCCGGGCAGCTGCACCGGGAGATCACCGTCCCGTCCGGGTTCAGGCCCACCGAGGTCTCGTAGCCCTCGCCCGAGCTCCCGGCGACCTCGCCCCGGCGCATCCCGTCGGCGTCGTCGCTCCAGCGCCGCACCCGGCCTTCGCGGGCGACGTCCCGGCCCTTCTTGAAGGTGGTGGGCTGCACCTCGGCGCGGAGGGCGTCGATCAGCGCGTGGCGGGTGCTCGCGGGGGCTGATTCGGGCTCGGGCAGAGGATCCACGGCGAAAGAGGAGGGCTAACACGGGATGGCGTGCACCGCAGTGTCATCCGCGTCGCAGTCCCCGCGCTCCGCGCTGGCATTGCGCCGTGATCTGGTGTCCAGTAACAGCGCCGGAGTCCATGCCCGTGGTGGGCCGGATGGCTCATCTCTCGGCGCTCCGACGCTCGCGGCGCCCGGTCCGGCTTCAGCCGACGGTCCTTCGGTCGCCCGTCCGCGCGGCAGGGTCTCCGGGGTCGGCGACCGCCACCGAGCAGAGGAGCATTCCCACCACGAGGTAGAGGTAGTTGCAGTGGGCCTGCTTGGACCAGGCGAGCATCGCCAGGAGCACCAGCGCCGAACCGGCCGCGAAGCCCGAGGGCGTCGGCCGGCAGCGGCGGAGCGCGACCAGCAGCGCGAGGCCGATACAGGCCAGCGTCGGAACGGTGGTCGGCGGTGCGGATCCCGTCGCCCACGCCCACAGAGCCGCGAAGTTGAGGCTGTCCGGCCGGAACGGCTGGGCCAGATGGAAGAGGACCGTCGAGCGCAGATACGCGCCGGGGTCCCGGAGGAAGAAAGGCGCGATCACGAGTCCGGCCACGAGGAGCGCCGCGGCCACCAGGCGCAGGCTCCTCCTGGGACGGAGCTCGCCGGCGAGCAGGTGAACGAGCGGCAGCAGCAGCACCGCGAACTGCTTCAGGGCGAGCAGAGCGCCGAGCACCACCGGAGTCCCCCGCGACTGGCGCGAGGCGAGCAGCAGGAGCAGCGCGAAGCCGCAGACGAAGAGGGGCTCGGTCCAGCCGTGCTCCAGAACGAAGTACTGGCGAGGAGAGGAGACGAAGAGAAGCGCGGCCAGCCGCGCCGCCCGTCCACCCAGCCGATCGATGAGCACTGCGGTGACGATCAGGGCGAGGACCAGGGTGATGCGGGAGTCGCCGACGAGCCACTCGCCCGCGGCGGTCAGGAGCAGGCTCACTGGCGGGTAGACCAGCCCGACGTCGATGCTCTCGTCCGTGGCGAAGCCCGGTCCGAAGTACCGGGTGTGCCCGTAGACGTTGGGGAAGTGCAGGTCGTATGGGTTGTCGCCCTGTGCCAGCGCCCGGGCCGACCCGCGGGCGAAGTCGAGGACGTCGATGGGCGGGGCGGGCGACGCCACGAGCATCCAGGCCGCGGCGATGCCGGACAGCCCGACCACCGCCGGAAAAGTGGCGCGTCCGAGGAGGGGCCGGTCGACGATGAGCGTGGCGGAGAGCACCGCCATCAGGATGCACGCCACGGGGAACACCGGGGCGAGGAACGGATGCTCGGCGAGATCAGGACGCAGGTACTCCCCGGGCGGCTTCACCATCAGCATGGCGAGCTGGATCACCACCCCGGCCTCCAGCACTCGCTCGGTCCGGCGCGGATCCTCCGGGGTCCGGCTGAGGAACGCGGCCACCACTGCCGCCCAGGTCAGGACGAGGCAAACGACGCCACCCGGGTCCAGGTGGCCGTCCCCCAGCGAGAGGCCGGAGCCCAGAGTCCACGCCGCCACCGCCAGCCAGGCACGCGGCGAGAGCGCGACGGCGCCGCCCCTTCCGAGCTGCCCGGCCGGCGACCCCGGCGGCTCACCACTCTCCGCGCCGGGCGACCCAGCCGCCTGGGGCGAGAGCACCGTCAGCGCTCTCCCCAGTGCAGCTTCTGCCGGAGGATGCCGAAGTAATCGATGTTCGGATTGCTCACCAGCACGGATCGGTTCGGCGAGCGCCAGACCTCGAGCCGATCGCCCTGCTGGAGCGCGTGTCCGGTCTGCCCGTCGAGGGTGAGGTACACGTCGGCGACCGGGGAGCGGAGCACGACGTTCACCACCTGGTCCCCGGGCACGACGAACGGCCGCTGGGTGAGCGCGTGCGGGCAGATCGGCGCCACCACCGCGCACTCGAGCGCCGGGTGGAGGATGGGCCCTCCGGCGGCGAGCGCATAGGCGGTGGAGCCGGTGGGCGTGGCGATGATCACCCCGTCCGACTTGAAGGTGGTCATGAACTGGCCGTCGAGGCTCACCTCGTGGTCGGCGATGCGGGCCAGGGCGCCCTTGTTGATGACCACGTCGTTCAGGACCTCGTCCTCGACGACGACCTTCCCCGAACGGTGGAGGCGGCAGGCCAGCTTCATGCGGGTGTGCAGTCGCGCTCTTCCCGCCAGCACCTCGGCCAGGCGGGCGAAGACATCCGACCGGGGAACCTCGGTCAGGAAGCCGAGCGAGCCGAGGTTCACGCCGAGGATGGGGACGCTCCGCCCCCGCACGGTGCGCGCGGCGTGGATGAGGGTGCCATCGCCGCCCAGGACCAGGATGAGCTCCGCCCGGCGGGCGATCTCCTCGGGAGCAGTGGAGGGCCAGCCGGTCGCCGCCGCCAGCTCGGGCTCGGCGAGGAGCTCGAGCTCGGGGTGCCGGGCCCGCACTTGCTGGGCAAGCGCCACCGCCTCGACGCTTCCCCTCTTCACCACGACCGCGACCGTCTTCACCTTGGGCGGAAGCTCTTACTACAAGGAGAGCCGACCATGGACCTGTTCGCCCAGGCCGCCGAGCGAGAGGCGGCTTCCCGCGCCCCGCTCGCCGACCGCATGCGACCGACGTCGCTCTCGGACCTCGTGGGCCAGGAGCACCTCACCGGCCCCGGCCGCCTGCTTCGCCGGGCGGTGGAGGGAGGCGCCCTCCCCTCGCTCATCCTCTGGGGACCGCCGGGAACCGGGAAGACCACCCTCGCCCGGCTCCTTGCCGGCTCGACAAGGGCGGCGTTCGTCCAGATGTCGGCGGTGCTCGCCGGGGTGAAGGACATCCGGGAGGCGGTTGCCCAGGCCGAGGAGCGCGCACGGCTCCACGGCCAGCGGACGGTGCTCTTCCTCGACGAGACTCACCGGTTCAACAAGGCGCAGCAGGACGCGCTCCTCCCCCACGTGGAGAGGGGGACGCTGACCCTGCTCGGGGCCACCACGGAGAACCCGAGCTTCGAGGTGAACTCGGCGCTCCTGAGCCGCACGCGGGTGGTGACCCTCCGGCCGCTCGAGGAGGACGAGCTGCTCGAGCTGCTGCGTCGGGCGCTGGCCGCCCCGCAGGGGCTCGCGGGCAAGGTGGAGGCGGCAGAGGATGCGCTCCGCTTCATCGCCCGGACGGCGGGAGGCGACGCGCGACGCGCGCTCACCGCGCTGGAGACCGCGGCCACGGGAGGCGGGCGCATCACGGTGCCCGTGGCCGAAGAGGCGCTGCAGCGCAAGGTGCTCCTCTACGACCGGGCGGGGGACGAGCACTACGCGGTCATCTCCGCGTTCATCAAGTCCATGCGCGGGTCAGACCCGGACGCCGCCCTCTACTGGATGACCCGGATGCTGGAGGCCGGAGAGGACCCGCGCTTCGTGCTCCGGCGGATGGTCATCTTCGCCTCGGAGGACGTCGGAAACGCCGACCCGCAAGCCTTGGTGGTCGCGGTCGCGGCGCTGCAGGCCTACGAGCTGATGGGCCTGCCTGAGGGCACGCTGCCCATGACGCAGGCGGTGGCGTACCTGTCGCTCGCGCCAAAGTCGAACGCGGTCATCACCGCGTACGGGAAGGCGAAGGAGACGGTGCAGGAGACGGGCACTCTCCCGGTCCCTCCGCACCTGCGGCCGGCCTCGACCCCGCTGATGCGGAAGCTGGGCTTCGGCAGCGCATACCAGTACCCACACGACTTCGAGGGCCACTGGGTGAAACAGCAGTACCTGCCCGACGCGCTCCAGGGTCGGCGCTTCTACGAGCCCAGTGAGAGTGGCGCCGAGGCCGCGCTGCGCCGACGCCTCGAGGAGCTCCGGGCGCGCGAGCAGAAGGACGAGCCGGGAAGCGACGGGTAGAGCTGCGGCGATCAGAGGCGATTGGCAACCCCCTCGACCGCTCGAAATGGCACGATGCGGCACGGCGAATGATCGGGAGTCCTGAGGCGCAAGAGTTGATCAACCGGTTCGACGAGAAGGTCCTCGGCCGGGGCGACGCTCCACTCGCAGACGGACGCACCCCCGTTCCGCTGGAGCCGCCGGGCCAGAGTCGTGCCGATTCGAGGCCTGCGGCGGGCTTCCTGGCCCCGGCGCTGCTGGTGGCCACGGCCTTCGTCGGATGCACCTGGCTCTCCTGGCGCCGCCTGGGCAGCTTGATCATCGACGGAGGCCACGAGCTGGACGTGCCGCGCCGTCTCGTCGAGGGCGCCGCGCTATACCGTGACTTCTCCTGGAACTGGGGGCCACTGGCTCCCTGGGTGAACGCCGGGCTGTACCGGCTCTTCGGCATCCACTCCGACACACTGATGTGGGCCGGGCTGCTCAGCGCCGGGCTGGCCTGTCTCGGGCTCTACCTCCTCGCGCGCCGGTTCGTCGGTCCGTTCACCTCGGCCTGGGTGGCGATCGCCTTCCTCGCCGTGTCCGCATTCGGCCACCGGGTCCCGTTCGCCATCTTCAATTTCGTCGCTCCGTACAACTTCTCTGCCACGTACGGGATCACGCTCGCGATCTGGAGCGTGCTCCTGCTGCTCCATCATGCGCGCTCGGGCAAACCCGGCACCCTCGCCGCCTCGGCGGCGCTGGCCGGGCTCGTCGCCCTGACCAAGATGGAGACCACCTTCGCGGTGGTCGTCGCGCACGGCGCGTTCCTCGTCACGGTCCTCCCCCGCCCGTCGCGCAGCCGGGTGATCGCCTGGGGATGTGGGGTCGCCGTGGCGGCCGTGGGGTACCTCGTCGCCGCGCGCCTGTCGCAGGGATACGTCTGGCGCTCCCTGGTGGAGCTCTTCAACGGCGGCTCCCACTTCTACATCACCAGCTCGATGGGAGTGCGCGAGGTCGGCCTATCCGTCCTTCAAATTTTCGCCTCGGTTCTCGGCTGGGCGGTGGTGCTCCCCGCCGCGCGCTGGCTCGCGCAGGAGCAAGCCGCTCCGCGCGACCGATGGCTCGTGGCGCTCGCCTGGATCGCGCTGTTCGTGGTGCCGGCCTTCATCGTCAGGGAGAAGTTCTTCCGGGCGGCGCCGTTCCTGCTCGCTGCCGGAGTCGTCTGGATCGCCGCCACCCGGAAGCGCGAGGGTGAGGCGGCGCTCGACGGACGATGGCGCGAGCACCTGGTGGTGTGGGTCTTCGCGCTCGGAGCCCTCCCGCGGATCCTCCTCCGGTCCGGCGTGGACCACTACGGCTTCTATCTCCTGCCGCCCACCCTGGTCTGCGTGGCCATCGGCATGACCCGCTATCTCGCCACCGGGAGCGGGCCACCCCGGTCGCCCCGGATCCTGGCCATCGCCGCCTCCACGGTGCTCGCCGGCGTGGCGCTGGACGGATTCCTCGTCTCCGGCGGGAATCTCACCAAGCCGATGAGCGAGGTGAGGACCGCGCGCGTGTGGCGCCTGGTGGACCCGGCGGGCCCGGAGGCGACGCTCATTCCCTACCTGAGTCGCCTCCCTCCGAGCACCGTCTGCGCGGCGGTGCCCGACGGGGCGGGGTTGATCTTCGCCGCCGGGCTCACGCCACCGGACGACGGGATGATCGCCTACATCCCGATGCATCTCCACGCGGCCGCCGAGCGTGCGGTCCTCCGAGCCTGGGCGCAGAAGCCTCCCGCGCTCATCATCTCCTGGGAGGAGGATCAGAGCCGCGTCTTCGGGTACGCGGGCTTCGGACAGGACTACGGCGTCGAGCTCGCGCGCTGGATCCGCGAACGCTACGAGGTGTCCGGGCGGACGCCGCGGGGCCGGACGGCGCTTCTCGTCCGAAAGAGCGGCGGCTCGGAGCGAGAAGCCCTGATACCTCCTCAGGGACTGCGCGAGGAGAGCAGCCGGTAGCGGGCGACCAGGGGGTGCGTGCCCGGGTCCCACGGCCGCGGGTTGTCTTCCCCACCGACGCTCATCACCTGGACCCAGAGCGGTTCCCGGATTCCGAACGTCAGCCCGGCCGAGGTGAACACCGAGATCGCGGCGAAGGCGACGACCGGAGCCCGGAGCGAACGCCGCTGCCAGGCCTCCCGGAGTCCACATGCCAGGGCCACGCCGAGGATGGGCAGGCCCTCGGAGAGCATCCGGTTCCCCGCCGAGGATCCTCCCCACCAGGAGTGCCAGTGGCCCATCACGCAGAGGAACGTCACCAGCGAGAGCCCGAGCGGCAGGAACCACCTCGGAGAGGACCCGCGCCCCGGCCGGAGCAAGGCGGCGACCGCGACGAGGAGCACCGGCGCGTGCAGGAGGAGCCCCCGCCCTGGGCTGAAGAGCAGCCCGAGCACCCCGAGAGGGACCGGGGTCGTCCACCCTTCCGAGGCCTCCGCACCGTAGCCGCTGGCGAGGGGCGAGCCGAAGACTTCCCACTGGTACGCGACGAGGAGAAGAACAGGCAGGGCGGCAGCAGCGGCCATCCACCCCAGGGCGCGGGGACGGGCCAGCCAGAGCGCTCCGGCGAAGCCAGCGGCGAGCACCACGTCGATTGGCCGGCAGGCGACGGCCATCCCCACCCCGAGACCGACCATCACCCCGACTCTCCAGGGCGGCTCGTCGGTCCGGGTGAGCGCGAGCAGCGCGAGGGAGAACCCCAGCGCGGCACCAGTGTGGAGCCAGAGGGCCTGGGCGATGACCGAGAGCACCGGGGTTCCGAGCACGTATAGCGCGGTCGCGGCCGCCGCGAACTCGGGGCCCACCAAGCGCCTGGCCGCGCCG
>RPRB01000143.1 GCA_003818285.1 Myxococcaceae bacterium | reverse complement strand
GCCTCGCCCGTTCTCACCGTCGAGCCGGGTGAGGCGATCCCCTACGACGTCTCGCCGCCCGCGCTCACCACCGCGCCCGCCGAATCGCTCCCCCCGGCACCGGCCACGCCACGAGCACCCGCCCCCGCGCCGGCCCCCGCAGCTCCGCCCGTCCTCACGGCGGCACCCCCGGAACCGGTGGCTCCTCCTGCGGCCCCGCTCCGCGCCCCCGCCGCGGCGCCCACCCAGCCACACACGCCGCGGGCGCCCGCGCCGCCGGCGCGGAGCACCACCAGCGCCGGCCCGCCGGTGCTCACCGTCCAGCCAGGCGCGCCGGAGATGGCCCCGCCCATCCTCACCAGCGCACCCGTCCCCCCGGCACCCAGGCGCGCTCCGCTGCAGCCGGAGGACGCCTGGGCAGAGGCAGTCCCCTTCGAGCTCGCGCCGCCGGGTGCGCCCCGGCCACCGGCGAGGCCGGCGGCACCGCTCACGTCGACCTTCGACCTCCTCCGCGCCGACCTGGCGGAGACCAATGCGTTGAAGATCTACGTCCAGGGCGCGCGTGCCGGCGCCACCGGGCTGTTCTTCTTCGATCTCGAGGACCGCACCACCACCCTGTACCTGCGACGCGGCAACCCCGAGTCCGCAGAGTCCACCCACGCCTCCGACGCGATCGGTCCCTTCCTCGTGGCTCAGCGGCTGGCGACGAACGAGCAGGTGGCCCGCGCGGAGAAGGAGGCCATCAAGTACGGCAACGACGTGCTCGCCGCGCTCTTCACGCTGGGGGCGGTCAACCCGGGGCTCGTCTTTCCCGCGCTCGCGCAGCGCGCGGCGGACATCCTCCTGCGGGCCTACGTCTCCCCGCGGGGGAGCTTCCGCTTCGAGGCGCTCGAGCTCCCGTCGAGCAAGGTCGTGCCGCTCGGAAACCGCTGGGGCCTGCTGGCCGAGGTCATCCGGCGGGTCCCCCTGCCCGAGCTGAAGGCCCGACTGATGGACGTCCGCGAGCGCCCGGTGGTCCGCCGGGGAGCGGGCGACGCGCTCCCCGACCTCCGTCTCACCGCCCAGGAGACCCGCGCGGCGAGCTACTTCGACGGGACCCGCTCGCTGGCCCACCTCGCGCAGAGCAACGCCGGCGAGATGGACACGATCCTGCGCGTGGCGTTGCTTCTGCGGGAGCTGGACGCGGTGTCGTTTCCCGAGGTGGAGCTCCGGGCCCCGCCGCCGGCTCCACCGGGGGCTCCCCGCCCCGAGACCGCGCGTCCGACCCCGCCGCCGGCCGTGCGTCCGACCCCGCCGCCGCGTCCAGCCGCCCCCGCCGCCCCGCCGAGAGCCGCCCCGGCCTCGACCCCCGGACGGAAGCCGGCCGCGCCGGCGCCCGCCGCTGGCGCGCGCCCCGTGGTGCCCACGCTCACCCCCACCGGGGTGTCCACGCTCCCCCAGGTCGACCCGCCGCGCATCGCTCCCGTGGTGCCCCCCTCGCGGCCACCCTCCCCCGGGTTCGCCGCCGTGCTCCGGGAGCTGCAGGCCCGGCTGGAGCGAATCCGGAACGAGAACCACTTCCAGGTCCTCGGGCTGCCGGACACCGCGGACGCGGGCCTGATCAAGGCGGCGTACTTCAAGCTGGCCAAGCAGTTCCATCCTGACACCGTGCCCCCCGATGCGCCGCCCGAGCTGGGCAAGGTCAAGGCGGAGATCTTCACCGCGATCGGCGAGGCGAACCGGGTCCTGTCCGACGACGGCTCGCGCGCCCGGTACCGGGAGAGGCTCGCCGAGGGCGGCGGGGCCGACGTGGACGTGCAGTCGGTGCTCCTCGCCGAGGAGACCTTCAACAAGGGCACGGCGCTGGTGCGGGCCCGGCGGTTCCCCGAGGCGGTGAAGACCTTCGATGACGCCATCGCCGCCAACCCGCGAGAGGGCGAGTTCTACGCCTGGCGTGGGTATGCGCGGTTCTTCACCCTCCCGGACAAGAAGGTCGCCATGGTGGAGGCGCTGCGCGACCTGAACCAGTCGCTGAAGCTCAACGAGCGCTGCGCGCCGGCCCACTACTTCATCGGCCAGCTGTACAAGCTCACCGGAGATCCCGCGACGGCGCTCAAGCACTTCAAGCGCTGCGTGACGCTGGATCCACAGCACGTGAATGCGCAGCGCGAGATCCGCATCGCCACCGGACAGAAGTGAGATGAGCCTCGACGGAAAGCAGCGGCGGAAGCTCCGGGCCCTCGGGCACCACCTGGCAGCGGTGGTGCAGGTGGGTCAGGAGGGGGTCACGGGCGGGGTCCTCGCAGCGCTGGAGCAGGCGCTGTGGGACCACGAGCTGGTGAAGGTGAAGCTCGCCTCCGAGGACCGCGAGATCCGAAAGGAGCAGGCGGAGGCGCTCGCCGCCGGGACGGGGGCCGAGATGGCCCAGGTGCTCGGCCGGACCGTGCTGCTCTACAAGCCGAACCCGGACGAACCGCGCATCGAGCTCTTGACTCGCTGACGCGAAAGCCCCCGCGGCGGCAGCCGGGCGACGGGGGCAGCGCCGTTGCAAGACTTCCAGCACGCTGTCCCGGCCGACCCGCGCCCGCCGGAAGAGCAGAATGAGGCTCGCTCGACGTCTCTCCGGGAAGAACCGCCCCGGTTCCCCGGGAGGCCCCATGCGAACGGCCATCGTGCTCCTCTTTCTTCTCGCCTCCTCTTCGCTCGCGGCGGAGGAGGCCGCCCCGGCGAAGCAGGCTCCGGTCGCCCGGAAGATCCGCTTCAACGGCCGGCTCCTGGGCGCCTCGGAGCTGCCGACTCTGGAGCGGCTCGAGCGCGGAGCAACCCGACTCGAGGACGGCGCGTACTGGTACGATGCCCGCACCGGAGCCTCGGGACGATGGGGCGGGCCGACGCTGGGGTTCCTCCCCCCGGGCCTGAACCTGGGCGGGCCGCTCCCCGCGGATGCCTCGGGCGGCGGCCAGGGCACGCTCACCGGCGTCTTCGTCAATGGGCGCGAGCTGCACCCGCTCGACGTCATCGGGCTGCAGCAGCTCATCGGGCAGGTGTGGCCGGGCCGCTGGTGGGTGGACGCGCAGGGAAACTACGGCGTCGAGGGCGGGCCGCCCCTCGGCAATCTGATGGTCCTTGCGCGCGCGAACCGGAGTCGCGGCGGCGGCGGGCCCCAGGCCTGGAGCAAGCACTACGAAGGTCTCTCGCCCGGGCAGAACATGAACCTCGCGAGCGATGGGATCACCACCTGCTTCAACGTCGCCGGTGATACGCGGTGCACGGGGATGTGAGGCCTCACCCGGGAGTCCGGGCCCCGCCCTCTAGATCTGTCGTCCGAGCTCACGAGCGAAGCGCTCTCGCATCTCGGCGGCGACGCGCATCGCGTCGGCACCCGGGGGGAAGTCGAACGGGTCGAGCACCCGGACCCGGATGTCCACCCGCGGCGCCATCCACGGGCCGTCGCCGAGGACGAGGTCCCGCGTCCCGGTCAGGAGCACCGGCACCAGCGGAACCCGCTCGTCGCGGGCGAGCAGGAACGCCCCGGGCTTGAAGTGGAGGAGCGCCTCGCCCGGCGCGTACGTCCCCTCGGGGAACATCAGCACCGCCATCCCCCGGCGAAGCCAGCGCCGGCAGTCCTCGAGCATGGCCCGGGTCGAGTGGGGGCGTCCTCGCTCCAGCCGGACGTAGCGCAGCATCCGCATGCTCCAGCCCACCAGCGGCAGCGAGAACAGCGAGGCCTTGGACACGAACTTGAAGGGCCGGTGGAGACCCATGCACGCCGCCACGTCGGCCAGGGACTGATGGTTCACCACCAGCACCGACGGGCCCCGGGGAATCCGCTCTCGCCCCTCGACCCGGACCCGCCACAGGGGGTTCAGGTGGAGATAGGCATGGCAGCTCCGGCAGACGAAGGCGTGGAGCACCCGCCGGTCCGGGTCGAAGGGCGCGCTGACGACGAAGACGAGCGCCGACACCACGAAGAGCAGCGGCATCGTCAGCACGACCGCCAGCCAGAACGCGACGGTCACGGCGGCGCTCGACGGCGACGGGCGGCCGCTCACGTCTTCGCCGCGATCCGCGCACCCAGGGCCATGCCGTAGCCCACCTCGAGCCCACCGTCCACCACCACGGTGGTGCCATTGACGTAGCCGGCGGCGTCGGAGAGGAGCCAGGCGATGGGACGGGCGATCTCCTCCGGACCGGCCACTCGCCCCGAGGGCACCTGCGCTTCCATGCTCTCGGTCAGCACGTCCCAGGCCGCACCCATGTAGAAGCGCGAGCTGTCGGTGTCGATGTACCCGGGGTTCACCGCGTTGACCCGGATCCGGTCGGGGGCGAGCTCCGCGGCGAGGTACTTCACCAGCACCTCCATCGCGCCCTTCATCGCCCCGAGGAAACCGTGGAACGGCATCGGCATCCGGCTGTCCAGCCCCGACACGGCGACGATGCTCGCCCCGACCCGCCCCCGCATCAGCGGGACCGCGAGCTGGGCGAGGAGGACGAAGCTCTTCACCGTCACCGCGAAGGTCTTGTCCATCTGGTGGGGCTTCATCGTCATCAGCGGGACGAACGCGGTGCTCGCCGCGTTGGCCACCAGCGCGTCCAGGCCCCCGAACGTCTCCTTCGTCCGGGCGAACACCGGCTCGAGGCTCTCCGGCTCGAGCTGGTCCGCCCGGAGCAGCAGCGCCCGCCGGCCGAGCGCCGACACCTCGGCCTCGAGCGAGCGCGCTGCCTCCTCGTCCCGCCGGTAGGTCGCCACCACGTCCCAGCCCTCGCGGGCGAGCACCAGGCACAGCGCTCGGCCCACCCCGCGGGAACCTCCAGTCACCAGCACCACCCGGTTTGCCAGGAACGTCTTCGTAGCAGACCGGGCGTGTCAGCGGACCATGGCCCGGGGGCCGCTCATCGCTCGCCCTCGCCGAGCCCACGCACTGCGTCCCATCGCTCGGCGACGCCGCGGCGGCCCTCCAGCAGTCGGTGGAAGCCGTCGAGCCGGGTCACCGACTGCAGGGCCGCCACCCGCTCCTCGAGCCGCCGCTGGTAATCGCGGAGGAGCACCGGCGGATGGGGCGTCCCCACGTCGAGGAGAACGTCGGGACGCTCGTGCTCGAAGAAGGCGTAGCGGATGGACACCGGAAGGCAGCGCACCTGGCTCATCCGGGCGAGCGTCTCCACACCGCGCTCGAGCCGCAGCGGCAGCTCGCCTGGTGGACGGTGCTCTCCCTCGGGGAAGACGAAGACCGCGGCGTCGGGCTGCCGGAGCAGGTCCCGGGCGTAGCGCAGCGTCTCCAGCGACGAGGCCGCCTCTCCGCGGCGGACCGAGAACGCGCCGATGTGCCGGAGGAAGGGGTACCGGGCGAGGTTCCGCTCCTCCATGAGCACATAGCCATCCCAGCTCGCGGCCTTCGCCAGAGGGTGCAGCACGAAGCCGTCCCACCAGTTGCCGTGGTTCACGTAGACCAGGAGCCCACCCTGCGCGGCCGGCAGCTCTCCCCGGAGCCAGACGCCCCGGAACGAGGCGCGCACCTTCCGCCTGACGTACGCGTCCACCAGGCGCTGGCGCAGGCAGCCCTTGCAGGCCGGGATCACGGCGTCACCCAGAACAGCGCCAGCCCGAACACCACCAGCAGATTGGTGATGAGGAAGAACAACGCCTCCTCGAGGGGCACGGCGCCGAGATAGATGCCCAGATGCTTCCCCTCGCCGAACTGCCAGACTCCGGCCCGGATGGCGAGGTGGTCGCCGGCGACGAGCCAGGCGGTCACCACCATCGCCGGGGGAAGGACGGCATCCAGCACCGCTGCGGTGTGCTCGCGGTAGCGCCACACGATGACCGCGAGCTGCAACCCGAGCACCGGGAGCGACCACGCCAGCAGATGCACGAGGTAGGCGGTGGGCCCGTTCATGCCGGCACCCCGCGGTCGCGCAGCCGGAGGAGGCGCCGCCCGGCCCAGAGGCCGGTGAGCAGCGTCTGCAGGCCGAAGAAGAGGTACTCCTCGAGCGGGAGGTATCCCAGGCGGATGCCCCAGGTCTTCCCCTCCGGGAAGTCCCACAGCCCGTGCTTCACCGCCATGCTGTCCCAGGGAATGGTGGCCAGGTACACGACGAGGAGCAGCGGCAGCACGCCCTTCCACGGCAGCCGCTTCACCGTGTCCCTCCACCAGAGGACGAGGAGCACGGCGAGCGGGAGGGCGAGGAACAGCGCCAGGAAGCGCGCGTAGGTCACGACTCGCCTCCCGGAACGGTGCGCTCCATGCGCCCGCCGCGCACGAGGGTGAAGCAGCGCCCCCGCCAGTCCACGGTGCGGCCGGCGAGCGAGCCCATCCAGGCCGCGAGCAGCGTGGCCTCTCCGAGGAGCCACTCCCACCCGCCGTCGGTTGCCTCCGGCGTGCCGCGAGAGAGGGCGAGCCCGAGCGCGATGCGCAGCGCCAGGAGCACCGCCAGCCCGGTCACCACCGCCGGCGAGCCCACCCAGACGGCGAGGAGCAGGAGCAGCGGGGTCGGCGCGAGGAGGAGCGGCACCGTGGGCCACAGCCCCGGTCGGTGGGCGCGGAGCACCAGCATCCACCGGCGGATCCGGCGGACGACGCCCGGGAGCTCCACCCGTCCGAGCGGCATGCGCGCCGTGGCCGCGACGCGGGTGACGGGAAGTCCCCGGACGTGGAGAAAGCGCGCCAGCTCGAGGTCCTCGCCGATGTGGCCGGCGAGCCCGCGGAGCGCCTCGAGCGCCGCGCCGGAGAGGCCGAGCGCCTTGCCGCAGATGGCCTTGGAGCCGAGGGACATGAGGTCGAGGGCGACGAAGCTGTGCTGGCTCGAGCGGAGCAGACCTCGCAGCGCGGCGGCGCCGAGCCCCGTTCCACCCTCGGGGACCGGTGCCGCGGTGGAGAGCGCCGCGCCCGCGGAGAGCGCGGAGGAGAGGTCCTCGAGGAGCGCCCGGTCGACGGCCACGTCGGCGTCCACCACCAGGATCTGGTCCTCGCCGCGCCGGAGCGTGTCCAGCGCGTAGAGGACGTGCCCCACCTTCCGGTTGAGGCACGGTGGATCCGAGTACTGCCATTCCACGCCCTCGGCGAGCCGTGGCCGGTACGGCGACACGATCACCTGGCGCACCGGCAGATCGTCCGGGAGCGGGAGGGCGAGGTTCTGCAGCTCGGCCTCCGTCGGCTCGTCCAGGGGGCGGAGGAGGAGCAGCGGAGGGACGCGCCCGGGCGCGGGCGCAGCGGGCTGGCGGAGAACACGGACGAGCGTCACCGCGCTGAACACCACGGCGGCGACGGTCCAGACGAGGACGAGCAGGATCAGGGTGCTCATGCGGCGCGCTCCACCCGAGTCCGGAAGTGCGCCATCCACCGTACCAGTGGCGAGCGGAACCGGCGGAAGTCCGCCACCTCGCCGATGGCGTGCAGCTCGCCGGCCCGGGCCACCTGCCGGGCATAGAAGGGCGAGGACTCGACGAGGTCGGGCGCGGGGACCTCGATGCCCCCCGCGGAGAGGGTGCGCGGCACCCGGAGTCCCCAGGAGGTGGGTATCTCGTCCGGCGCGGGCGCCTCGTCGCGGCCGAGCGACGAACCGCCCGTGCCGGTGCGCACGGTGATGCGCTCGCCGGCCGGGAGCCGGAAGTCGATGGCGGTCTGGTCGGGGGCGTGCACCCGGGTCCAGGACCACGAGGGAAGAGTGGACCCGAGGGGCGAGTCACCGGCGTTGGCGTCGTGGTAACCGTGCCCTGGCAGCGAGTGGCCCAGGAGCGGCAGACGCAGCTCGGCCTCGCACCGCGGCGCGCGCGGCTCCCAGGTGTGGCTCCCGTCCGGGAGCAGCGGAACCACTCCCAGCCCCGGGGCGGTCGGACGGAGCACGATCTCCGCTCGCGTCTCGGCGCCGAAGGGGGCGAGCCGCTCGCGCACGTCGATCTCCACCGTCCCGTCCGAGCGCACCCGGAGCGAGGAGCGGCCGATGGAGAGCAACCCGCCCGACTGGGTTGCGGTGGGGTACTCGGTGAGCACCCACTGCCTCCGCCTTCCCCCGACGTAGAGCGCGAAGTTCACCGCGCAGTGCTCGATGGGCAGCGCATGCCGGCGCGCAGCGTATCGGGCCGAGAAGAGGCTCCCGACGAGGAAGATGACCACCGCGCTCACGTCCCCGGAGCCGACGTCGGCGTAGTACCAGCGATAGGCGCCGGCGCGCTCCGGAAGGGGGGCGAGCGCGCTCATGCCCTGGCCTCCAGATCCGCAGCGACCTGCATGGCGGCGAACCGCCCGGAGAGCATCACCATCGGCACCCCGCCGCCCGGGTACGTTCCGCCACCGGCGTAGACCAGCCCCGGCGCTGCCCGAGAGCGAGGCCGCCGGAACGGCCCGAGCCGGCCGTGGGGCAGGAAGCCGTAGAGCGAGCCACCCGGCGCGCCCTGGCGCTGAAAGTCCACCGGCGTCCGCTCGCCGAGGAACCGAAGCCTGCCGCGGAGCGAGGGGTCCAGCGCCTCGACCACCGCCACGCAGCGCGCACGCAGCGCCTCCGCGTGCGGGGAGAAGGCCTCGCCCATCGCCGGCACGTTGGCCATGACGAAGAGCCCGCTGGTGCCGGGCCCGGCCATGCCTGGGTCGGTGGCCGCGGGATGACAGACGTACAGGGTCGGGTCCGACGGCACCCGGCCGGAGAAGATCTCGTCGAACTCCCGCCGGTAGTCGCGCGAGAAGAACACCGTGTGGTGCAGGAGGCGCGAACGCACGGGCGCCTCGAGGAGCAGGACGTAGCCCGACATCGCCAGTGGCCCTCCGGAGACGCCGGAAGCGCCGAGCGGGTCGGCGTTCACCACCACCGCGTCCACCGGGGTCTCGTCGCCGGAGGGACCTGCGCGCCAGCTCTCGCCGACCTGCTTCCAGGCCCCGCGCGTCCCCAGGCGGATCTCCACGCCCAGCCGGCGGACCGCTGCCTCCAGGGCCGACACCAACGCGCCCAATCCGCCCTCGACGTGGTGCACGCCCTCGATTCGCTCGAGGTGGGGAATGAGGGCGAAGGCCGCGCTCGCCTGGTACGGAGAAGCGCCGGTGTACGTGGCGAACCGGCCCACGAACTGCTGCAGGCGCGGGTCGCGGAAGTGGCGCGCAGCGAGCGCGTGCAGGGTGGACATCTGCACGCCCTGGAGCACTGCGGACGGCCCACGCCGGACGACCCGCGCGAAGAAGCCCGCCATGCCCTCGAAGGGAGCCTCGAGGTACGGCTCGCCCGCCGCGCGATGGATCGCGGCCGCTGCGGCGTAGAAACCGTCGACTCCGCGCCCCTCGCCGGGGGCCATCGTCTCCACCGAGGCGCGGGACGCCCCGAGGTCCGCATGGGCGACGAACCCGCTTCCGACCCTCCAGCGGTACTCGCACTGAGGCGACAGGGCGACGAACCGCGGCAGGAGGTCTTCCCCCTCGAGCGCGGCGAACGTCTCCCGGACCAGCGCCGGGAGCGTGAGCAGCGTCGGGCCGGTGTCGAGCACCGTGGCTCCCGCCCGGAGCTGCTGGGCCTTGCCGCCCAGGCGGAGCTCCTGCTCGTAGAGGACGACGCGGCTGCCCGCGCGGGCGAGCAGACCGGCGGCGACCAGCCCACCGATGCCTCCTCCGACGACGGCGACCTGCGCGGCGCGGCTCACGGCGCCCTCCGGGGGAGGAGCGGGACGGCGGGCACCTCGGACGGCGAAGGGAGCACGGCGCGGGGCCGGACGAGGATGGCCAGCCCGGTGCGGAGCCTGGCAGTGAGCGTCACGTGGGCACGGGCGGAGAAGACGTCGTACCCCCGGGCCTCGATGTCGGCCAGGATGCCGCCGTACAGCGCGCCCATCAGCTTCACCATCCGCTGCGCGCCGAATCCGGTGAGCCACCCCACGCCCGCGGCGGCCCGCGCGTAGTAGGCGCGGGCGCGGGCAATCTGCCAGCGCATGAACGCCCGCCAGCGGTCGTCGACGACGCCCTGCGCGAGGTCTTCCCGGGAGAGCCCGAACGCGACGAGCTCGTCCTCGGGCAGGTACACGCGGCCCCGGGCGAGGTCCTCCCGCACGTCGCGGAGGATGTTGGTCAGCTGCATCGCCCGGCCGAGGTCCGCCGCCGCCGTCGCCGCCCGGGCGTCCGACGTCCCGAGCACCGGACAGAGGAGGAGGCCCACCGTGCCTGCCACCCGGTAGCAGTAGAGTTCGAGGTCGGCGAACGAGGCGTAGCGGTGACCGGCGACGTCCATCTCCATGCCGGAGACCAGATCCTGGAAGGGCTGCTCGGGGATGCCGTAGCGGCGGATGGTGTCGCGGAGGGCGGCGAGCTCGGCGGCGTCCCACGCTCCCTCGGTCGGGTGCGCCACGGCACGCGCCTGCACCGGGCCGCGGGTCGGGTCGGCGAGGCGTGGCAGCTCGAGGTAGAGACCGCCGATGAGCGCGCGCGCCCGGGCCAGGCGGTGGAAGAGGGTCTGTTCGCCGTCCCCACCCTGATCCACGAGGTCGTCCAGCCGGCGGCAGAAGGCGTAGAGGGCGAACGCGGCCCTGCGGCGCGCGCCGAACAGGAGCAGCGAGGCGAGGGAGAAGCTCCGCGCGTGGTGGCGGGTGACGGCCCGGGCGGTCCGGTAGCCCTGGCGGACCAGCGCGTTCACGCGACCGCCTCCGGGGCGAGCAGCGGGGCCGGAGCGAGCCGCGCTCCCATTGCCGCAGCTTCTCGCCGCATCCGCTCCACGACCAGCTCGGCGGAGAGCATCACCATGGGCAGCCCCGTTCCCGGCTGGGTCGAGGCCCCGACGAAGAAGAGGTTCCGCACCTTCGGGTCCTGGTTCGAGGGACGGAAGGGGCCCACCTGGAAGAAGTGGTGGCTGAGGCCGAAGGCGCTCCCGTGCTCGAGCGAGAAGCGCGCCGCCCAGTCGTCGGGCGTGAAGACGTGCTCGGTCACCACGTGGCGCTCGAGATCGAGCCCCTCCTCCCGCAGCCGGGCGAACACCCGGGCGCGCACCGTCGGTCCCACGGTCGCCCATTCCAGGGATGGGTGCTGGCGCGGCACTGGCACGAGCACGTAGAGCCCGTCGCGCCCGGCCGGGGCGAGCGACGGGTCGGTGCGGCTGGCCACCGCCACGTAGAAGCTCGGGTCCGCCGGGACGCGGAAGCGCCGGAAGATGTCCTCGAACGAGCCGTGGTAGTCCATCCCGAGGAAGACGTTGTGATGGCCCAGCTCCGGCACCTGCCGGTCGAGGCCGAGGTAGAGCATGTAGCCGCCGGAGGTGAAGCGGAGCCTCCCGGCGCGGCGCAGGCGGGTGACGGCCGGGTCGATGAGGTTGCGGTATGTCCAGGGCAGATCCGCGTTGCAGAGCACCAGGTCCGCGGCAAGGTGCGTTCCGTCGTCGAGCAGCACCCCCCTGGCTCGCTGGCCCTCGAAGGTGATTCGCTTCACCCGCGTCCGGTAGGCGATGCGCACGCCCACCTCGCGCGCGAGCCGCTCGAGCGCCCGGGGCAGCGCGTACAGCCCTCCCTCCGGAAACCAGATACCCACCCCGAGCTCGCTGAACGGGAGCAGCCCGTACACTGCCGGGCTCTCGTAGGGCGAGATGCCCAGGTACATGGTCTGGAAGGTGACCGCTGCGCGCAGCCGCTCGTCTCGGAAGAACTCGCTGGCCACCGAGTACAGCCGCCGGTGGGCGCGGGCCCGGAAGATGCCGGCGACGCTGGCCGGGGTGAGGAACTGTCCGAGGTGGTCGAAGTTCCGGGTGACGAACCGGTCCAGGCTCGTCAGGTACTGCACCCGCCCCAGTGCGAGGAAGCGGAGGAACCGCCCGAAGCTCCCGGGCTCGATGCGCTCCAGCTCCTCGCCCATGCGGGGGAGCTCGGAGGTGAGCGTCAGACGGGAGCCGTCGCGGAACCGGATGGTGTAGTTGGGCTCGCAGCGCTTGAGCGGCAGTTACCCGGACATCTTCCGGCCCAGCGCCTGGAAGGTTCGCTCCACCTCCTCGGGCATGAGGAGGATGGTGGGGCCCATGTCGAAGGTGTAGCCATCCGCGTGGAGCTGCG
>RPRB01000142.1 GCA_003818285.1 Myxococcaceae bacterium | reverse complement strand
GCTGCTGCGGCGCGTACGCCGGCTGCTGCGGAGCGGGTGCGGCTTGCTGGGGCGGCGCGTAGGCGGGCTGCTGGGGAGCGGGCGCGGGCTGCTGGGGAGCGGGTGCGGCCTGCTGCGCCGGCTGCTGCGGTGCCGGGCCGTAGGTCGGCTGTTGTGGCTGCGGCGGCGCGGGCTGGGCCGGGGCGTACGTGGGCGGAGGAGGAAGCGACTGGACGGGGACGCCCTGGGCCAGTGCCCGGACGGGGTAACCCCCGAGCGCGGCGACGAGCAGGGATGCCACGGCCTGCTGGACGATCGGGGTGCGGCGCGCGGTCACGGGGAGCCCTCCTCAGCGATTCCGGCCGGAGACCGTCGGACGGACCCGGCGAGCGGACTATTCACCCCTCCGGCGGCAATGAGACACCGAATGTCGCGCCGCGACCAGGTGGACTTTCGGCCCAGAACCGGACCGGCGGTGTCCCCATCCGGCCTGACCCTCGGTCCGCCGGCCTCGCTCGAACCGCTCGAAAGATGCGGTCCTGCTCCTCGGCGGAGCTCCGGGGCCCGTCGCGCACCCCGAGGGTGGGGTCGGAGTTGCAGTCCACTTGAACCTGGACCGGGCCCCTTCCGGTCCTCGAGGGCGTTTGACACAGAGCCGTCAACACCTGGTCCAGCCGCCGGCGATCGGGCCTTCACCGGCACCGGGCCCGCTCGGCGGATCCCTGTCCCCCGGGCGCGTTCGTCGCGCACCCCGCTCACTTCCCGAACAGTCCCTGGAGCCGCTTCCGGGCGTCCTCCGCTGCCTGCTGGCGCAGCTGCTCGGCCTCGGATTGCGCCTTCTGCTCGCCGTGCGTCGGCGGCTGGGTCCCGGCGTTGCCCGAGCCGCCCAGCGCGCCGCCCAGCACCCCCCCCGCGGTCTTTCCCACGTCGGACTCGCCGAAGAGCGAGCGCAGGGTGCTCGCGCCGGCGAGCTTGGCGATGGTCAGTGCCGCCGGCGTGACGTCCAGGCCGGTGATCTGCGGGGCCCAGGCCGGCCCGCTCAGGCTGAGGGCCACCGGGATCGGCTCCGGGGGGGTCACCTTTCCGCCAGTGAGCGTCTTGATGGTCTGGGGCGTCAGCGCCACGGTGCCGGCCAGGGCCAGCGCGCCGGACAGACCCACCCCGCCCCCCAGCGACACGTTCGCCTGAGGGAGCTGGACATTGATGGGCTTGGTGAGCTTCGCCACCCCGTTGTCGACGGTCATCGCGATCCCGAGGTTCTCCCCGAGCGAGGTTCGCCCGCCCTCTCCTCCCGGCCCTCCCAGCGACTTCGTGGCGAAGGGCAGCGCCTTGGCCAGCGGACCCGCCACCGCCGAGACCAGGTCCGCCCCGAGGAACGCGCCGTTCTTGAGGTTGCCGTCGATCTTCCCGTCGACCGTCTTCTCCACCGCGGTGAGGGTGGTGCCCTTCCCGGCGAGGGCGATGTTCCCGTCGAAGATTCCGGCGAAGGCCTTGCCCTTTCCGCCGAAGGTGAGCGCCTGGGCCAGGTCGATGCTCTTCACCGCGAGCTTGACGTCCCAGGGCTTCTCCACCGGCCCGAGCCGGACGCTGGTTCCGTCGAGCCGGACCTGGCCGCCGGCGGCATCCATGCTGAAGCGGTCCAGCTTCACGAGGTCGTCCTGCATCGTGGCGTCGAGAAGCACGTTCTTCCACGGCACCTTGTGGAAGTTCAGCGAGGCGACCTCCACGTGGATCTTCCCCCGATAGCCGTCGAACCGGTGCGGGTCCGCCGGGGGTGGCTGCTCCTTGGAGGACTCGCTCTCCAGCAGCAGCGCGTCCGCGTCCAGCCTGGGAGCGCGGGCGTCGAGGGCGAAGGTGGTGGTGGCGCGCTTGCCCTCGCCCTGCAGCTCGACCGACGCCGTGCCGCCGAGCGTGTCCTCGAGGACGCGCAGTGACCACTGATCGAGCTTCACCCGCGTGGTGCCTCCGCGGCTCGCGCTCCCCTTGAGTGACAGCGCCATGGGCCGGCCCGGAGGCTTGTCCAGGAGCTGGCCCGGCCGGAGGTCGGCACCGGCGAGGTCGAGATCCGCGTCGAAGCGGTAGGTGTTCCTTCCCGCGCCCCGCAGGTGGGTCACCAGCGTCATCGGCGCGCCGGCTGCCTTCGACAGCTGCTGGGGAATCGCCAGCCGTACCGGGGTGAAGTCGAGCGTCACGGCGACGGTGGGCGCGGCCTGCGTCCCCGATCCGCGCACGGTGAGCCCGATGGGCCCGGCGACCTGGCCCTTCAGCGCCTTCGCCAGCGCCGGGAAGGAGCGGGCGATCACCGCCGGGTCCAGGTCGTGACCGACGATCTCGAAGTTCTCGATGCTCGGCGTCTCGCTGGCGAGGTTGCGGACCCGGCCCTTGCCCTTGACTCCCGCCTGGCCGATCGCGAGCGCGAGGGTGCGGATGTCCAGGTCGCCCGTCTCCGCGTTCCCGTCCAGGTCGGTGTCCACGGTCACGTCGATCGGAGCCGCGCTGGTACCAGTGAAACGCAGCCCCCGGGCGTGGATGCCGCCCTTCGCCTTGGTGGGACCCTTGCCGCCGGGCACGGCGGCGCCGAGCTCGGCGGTCCAGTCGGCGTCGAGCCGTCCGGCCTCGAGCCGCGCGTCCTTCGGGAGAAAGGGGCCGAGCGGGGCGAGGTCCACGGGCTGGATCTTCAGCATCACCCGTTCGGGGGTGGGCTGGAGGCTGTTGGGCAGGGGCGCGGTGTGTAGCCGCAGCTCGAGGTTCTGCTTGTCGGCGAGCAGGGCGGCCTTCACCACGACGTCCAGCGGCTTGCCGGCGCGCAGGTCATCGATGGTGACGTCCAGGTCCGAGATGCCGAGCTCTCGCGTCTTGCCGGTGCTCCGGTCCACCAGGCGCACCCGCCCGTCGTTCACCTCCGCGTGGTCGACCCGGACCGCGGAGAGGTCGCGGGCCTCGGTGCTCGGCGGCTCGGCGGGCTTCGACTTCTCGTGCTCGGCCAGGCGGTCCTGAAGACGCTCGAGGTTCGTGGTGCCGTCGCGGAGCCTGACGACGTTCACCACCGGCTGGTTCACCTCCACCGAGCGGACGACGATGTCCTTGCCCAGGGAGAAGAGCGCCCGCAGGGCGGCGACCTTGACCGCCAGCTCCTTGACCTGGGCGAGCGGCACCCCCTCGTCGGGTGCGGCGCCCACCTCGAGGCCGGAGACGGTGGCACCGAGACCGGTGAGGAAGCTGGTGGAGACCCGTCCGATGGAGACCGGTCGGCCGAGCTGCTGCGAGAGCGTGGCCGCCTCGGCCTGCGCCCGCTTGGTCAGGATGGAGTCGAGGACCAGGGAGACTACGAAGACGACCGCGACCAGGACCGCCAGCACGATGGCCAGGACGCGGACCCAGCGCTTCTGGAAGGGGGATGCCATGGCGACACCCACGGTAGGCATGCCCCCCGGTCCAGCGAAACCGTCCGGCGAGCGCATCTGGCGGACGGGTGACGTAGGGTCACCGGATTTCCATGGGCCGAAGCACGGTCGCCATCGTGGTGCACGGCGGAGCGTGGAGCATCCCGCCCGAGGCACGGGAGCCCCACGCACGGGGCTGCCTCGCCGCCGCCGAGCGGGGCTTCGCCGTCCTCGAGGCCGCGGGCTCGGCCGTGGAGGCGGTGGTGACGGCCATCGAGCTCCTCGAGGACGATCCGACGTTCGACGCCGGCCGGGGCTCGGTGCTGTCCGCCGAGGGGCGGGTGCAGCTCGACGCGGGGCTGATGGACGGACGCACCCTTCACGTCGGCGCGGTGGCCGGCGTGCACCGGGTCGCCCATCCCATCCGGCTCGCCCGGGCGGTCCTGGAGCGCTCGAGCCACCACCTGCTGGTGGGCGAAGGGGCGGAGCGGTTCGCTCACGCGCAGGGCATTCCCCTCGTCGACCCGGACTCCCTGATCGTGGACCGGGAGCGGCAGCGCTACGCCGACTTCCTCGCCGGCCGGCTGGGAGCCGCGGACGACTTCGCCCACGACACGGTTGGCGCGGTGGCGCTGGACGCAGGGGGGCAACTGGCCGCGGGCAACAGCACCGGGGGCGTCGCGTTCAGCCTTCCGGGACGGGTGGGAGACGCGCCGGTCCCGGGCGTGGGCTACGTGGCGGACTCACGCACCGGCGGGGTGGCCTGCACCGGCTGGGGCGAGCAAATCCTGCGGGTGGGGCTCGCCACCCGGGCGCTGGTGGCGATGGAGCGCGGGGCCGCGGCACAGGATGCGGCGGCGGAGGCGCTCGAGGTGCTCGAGCGGGCAGTGCAGGGGCGGGCCGGGCTCATCGTGCTCGACCGCCGCGGCGAGGTGGGGCTCGCTCATTCGACGCTCTGTCTCGCCCACGCCTATCGACGGAGCGGGATGCCGGAGGCGGTGGGCGGCACCGAGGCCGTGCGCCGCTGATCACCTCTTCTTCGCCGACGTCCCCCCGGCCTTCGACACGGTGAAGGTCTGGGTCTGCGTCTCCTGTCCGTCGACGGTGAGCACGACCTTGTAGTCCCCGGCCGGCCAGCCCGAGGGCTTGGAGATGTGGAACTCGGTGTGCATCGGCTTCGCGGAGGGCGGGGTGATGGGCTTGGTCTCCTCGTGGACCAGCACCTCTTTCGGCCCGAACGTCCAGCGAGTGCCGAGCACGGCCTGAGGCGTCACGCCCTCGCTGGTCACCGAGAGGTAGATGGTGTCCTTGGGACCGAAGGTGGTGGCCGCCGCCTGGACCGTGTTGTCGGGCTGGATGCCCTTGCCCAGCTGGACGCCGGTGACCTGGAACGGCGCCGGCCGTGGCTGCGGAGGCGCCTGCGCGACGGGTGGTGGCTGCGGGGGAGGAGGGGGCTCCTCCTTCTTGCATCCGGAGAGGACGAGCAGCGACAGACCGAACAGGGCAGCCTTTCGGAGCATCGATGTTCCTCGCGTGTGACGGGTGAGATTCCCGGGGCTCAGGCCTTGGGAATCTTCAGGACCTGGCCGGGGTGGATGAGGTCGGGGTTGCTGCCCACCACGTCCTTGTTCGCCTCGTACAGGACGCGCCACTTCTTGGCGTCGCCCATCAATGCCTTGGCAATCTTGCTCAGGCTGTCCCCGGGGCGGACCGTGTAGGTCCGGTCCACTTGCTGATCGGTCGAGATGCTCGAGCTGCCCCCCTGCACGTCGGAGAAGTCCGGCTCGTCGTCGGGCATGGCCGCCTCCCTCCTTTCAGAACGCCGTTTACGACCTTGCGAACAGTGAGACCAATGGTCAATGGCCCTAGGTACGGTTCCTGTTGCGTTTCCGTCGAGACAAGGGCAGGACGGAGCGTCGCGTCACCGGAGGGGAAGCCGCGATGAGCCTGGCGAAGGACTTCCGCGAGTTCTTGCTGAAGCAGAACGCTCTGGCGCTGGCAGTGGCTGTGGTCATCGGGGCCGCGGTGGGGAAGGTCGTCAGCGCGATCGTGGACGACCTGATCATGCCCATGGTCGGGATCCTGCTTCCGGGCGGGGAGTGGCGGAGCCTGGAGGTCCCGCTCGCGCACGATGCGGCCGGGAAGGTGACCAACGCCATCAAGTACGGGGATCTGCTCGGGCGGATGGTGGACTTTCTCATCATCGCCCTGGTGGTGTTCTTCCTCACCAGGGCCCTGCTCAAGACGCCGCCCCCTGCGCCGACGAAGAACTGCCCGCGATGTACCGAGGCGGTCCCCACCGCCGCCACCCGCTGCAAGTTCTGCACGAGCGATGCCTGAACCGATCGGTGCAACAGCAACCGTCGTCGTTTCACAACCGTCACCCGGGATGACGTCGGTTCCAGTAAGCGGGGCGCCGCTCCGGGCACGCACAACCCGCCGTTTCGAGGAGTTCCCCATGCGTCGAATCGTTGCCGTGATCGCGTTGGGGGCGGCCGCCGTGGCCTGCTCCACCGTGGACCCTGCTCCGAAGCTGAAGGCCGCCACCTCCGCCATCGAGGCCGCGAAGGGCGCGGGCGCGGCGAACTTCCCGGCCTCCAGCGAGCTGCTGGCCAAGGCCGAGAAGTACCTGGCCAGCGCCCAGGGACTGATCAAGAACGGCGACAATGCGGAGGCGGTCCAGCAGCTCACGCTGGCGAGCGGCGCCGCCGACGACGCGAAGGTGAAGGCCACCGACGCGACGAACCAGGCCAAGATCAAGGAGCTCGACGCGAAGATCGCCGACCTCCGGACGAAGCTCGGCAAGTGAAAGGGACCCCCATGCGACCCATCAAGCTCACCGTTGCCCTGGCCCTCGCCACCGCCGGTTGCTCCGCGCCCTTCACCTACCCCGACCTGGCGAAGGCGAAGGACACCTACGCCCACGCGACCAAGACCGGCGATCCGAAGCAGTTCCCCAAGGAGTTCGACGACGCGAAGAAGTCGATCGGCGCTGCGCAGTCGGCGCAGGACGCGCAGGCCTCGTTCGAGCGCGGCAAGGACCCGTCACGCGAGCGTGACCTGGCCACGGAGGCCCTGTACAAGGCCGAGATCGCGGACGGCACCGTCGCCGCGGCGAAGTCCGGCGCGGACCGAACGGCCAAGGAGGAGGAGCTGGCCGTGCTCCAGAAGGAATGGGACGAGAAGGGCGCGCTGGCCAATGACGCCGCGGCCCGCGCCGAGGCGGAGCGCGCGGCCAACGAGGCCGCGGCGGCCCGCCTGCGGATGCAGAAGTTCGCCGACGTGAAGGAGGATGAGCGCGGCACGATCATCACCCTGGCCGGTGGCATCCCCTTCAAGACGGGGAAGGCGGATCTGCAGAAGGTGGCCATCGACCGGCTGAAGATCGTGGCCGAGGCACTCAAGGGCACGACGCGCACCATCCTCGTCGAGGGCCACACCGACAGCACCGGCAGGCCCGAGACGAACATGACGCTCAGCCAGGCCCGGGCGGAGACCGTGCGGAAGTACCTGATCGACGGCGGCATCCCGGCCGATCAGATCCGCGCGGTGGGCGCGGGCCAGGACCGGCCGGTCGCCGACAACAAGACCTCCGCCGGTCGGGCCAAGAACCGCCGGGTCGAGGTGATCCTGGAAAAGCCGAAGTCCTCGTAAAGGCGCGGAAGGCCAAGGAGCCAGTGGTGAGGTCGGCCGGACTTGCCTCCGGGTGATGGGACTCGTGCGCCCACCCAGACGGGGCGTGTGGGACCCGCCATGGCGCGTCGCGCGAGCCACGGGGTAGGGTCGAGCAGGCGGCATCGCGCCAGCCGCCAAAGGTTCACGCGTGGTGTTGTTCGCTGGCCGGCGCCTGTGTTCCAGCCACGAGGTGCTTTTCCGGTGAACCCGTCGGACAGCGAGCGCATCGAGACGGGCCCGCTGCCGACCGCGGCGGTGTTCGCCAGCTGCGAGTACGACTTCCAGAGCGGCCGCTTCAGCTGGTCCGATCGAGCCGAGTCGCTGTTTGGCACCGTGCCTCGCACCGTCGATGCCTTCCTGGAGCATGTCCAGGCCGAGGAGCGAGAGCGGGTGTGGAACACGCTCTGGCGCGCCCTCTCGGACCGCGGAACCCACGACTTCGAGTACCCGTGCATTCATCTGGACGGCGCGCTGCGCTGGCACGCGTGGTACGGCCGGCCGATGGTGGACCCGGCAGGCCGGGCACGTGGGCTGAGCGCCCTGGTGCTGGACGTCACCACCCGACGGATGACCGAGCGGGCGCAGCTGGAGGAGCTGGCGGACGCCCAGGCCGCGCGCGATCAGGCCGAAGGCGCGCTCCGGGGCAACCTCGCCGTCGCGGCGGTGGCGCACGATCTCAAGACCCCGCTCACGGCGATCCTCGGCTGGGCCCGCTCGCTCCAGGCCCGTCGCTCGGATCCCGACACGGTGGAGCGGGCGATCACGGCCATTCTCCGCAACGCGCGGGCCCAGGCCCGGCTCGTCGACGACCTCCTCGACGCCGAGCGGATGGCCCGGGGGAAGCTGGTCCTCAGACGCGAGTGGGTGAATGCCGGCGCGGTGCTCCGCGACGCGGTGGAGACGGTGCAGCCCGAGGCGGAGGACCGGGAGGTCTATCTCGACGTCGAGGCGGCGACTGACCTGCCGCCGCTCTATGGCGACCCGGGACGGCTGACCCAGGTGATGTGGAACCTCCTCTCCAACGCGCTGAAGTACTCGCCGCCCGGCTCACCCGTCGTGGTGCGCATGCGGCGCGGGGACGGAGCGGTGATCCTGCAGGTGAGCGACAGTGGTCCGGGCATCCCCGCCGAGGCGTTGCCGCACGTCTTCGAGCCGTTCTGGAAGGGCGAGGGAAACGAGCAGCGCGGGAGCGGACTCGGGCTGGGCCTGTCCATCGCTCGCCGGCTCGCGGCGCTTCATGGGGGACACCTCACCGCGGAGAGCAGGAATGGAGAGGGCACCACCTTCAGCCTCCTCATCCCGGCGCCGGTGCCGGAGGGTGTGCCGGTGGCCGCGGCGGTCGGGGCGTCGGCGCAGCTGCCGCTCGCGGGGGTGCGGGTGCTCATCGTGCCCGAGGAGCGGACCGCCGGTCAGCTGATGGCCACCGCGCTCGCGCGGTCGGGCGCGGACGTGGACGTGTCCGAGCCTGGACAGGCGCTCTCTCATGCGCGCTCCGCCCGTCCCGACGTGCTGGTGAGCGGCCAGATGGCCTTCGGCGACCCGACCCGGGGGCTGCTGGCGCAGGTCCGGCGCGAGGCGGGGATGGGGCTCCGCGCCGTGGCCCTGGTGGACGCTTCCCGGCCGGCCGAGCGTGTCCGGGCGCGCCGCGAGGGGTACGACGCCGAGTTGACGCGGCCCGTCGACTCGGTGGACCTGGTCGGCGTGGTGCTGCGGGTGCTCGGCCGGCACCAGCGCTGAGTGACCCGGACCGGGGCGCGCGGAAATTGCTCGCCCCAGCCGATGGGCGCGGTCCGCGTCGTGCGGCGCTTTGCCGCAGGGCAGAGCGCTTCCCGAGCGGTAGATCCGCCGGCGCATGCTCCGGTTCATCGCGCTGGTCCTCGCCTCGGTGGTCCTCGTCCCGCCGTCGGTGGCGCGCGCTTGCTCGATCTGCGGCTGCGGCGACCCGCTGGTCCTCGCCGGCGACTCGATGCCGGTGGCGAACACCCTGCGCTTCGCGCTCGAGTACGAGTACCTGACAGCCACCGCCCGGAGCGACGAGGAGCCGGACCGGACCGAGTCGCTCACCCAGATGACGCTGCGCCCGGTGGTCGTTTACAGCCCGTTCTCGCGGGTGAACCTCGTCCTCCAGGTCCCGCTGGTCCGGAAGGACTGGGCACTCTCCGCGACGCCCGTCGAGCACGCGGAGACGGCCGTGCCGATGGGCCTCGGCGATCTAGACCTCGGGGTCCGCGTCTTCCTCTGGGACGCGACCAGCATCCAGGCCCAGCGGCGGCAGAACCTCGCGCTCACCGCGGGAACGTCGTTCCCCACCGGGGCGGACGACCGGACGACGGCCGACGGCGAGCGCATCGACCAGCACGCGCAGCTCGGCACCGGTGCGTGGGGACCTTACGTCGGGGCGCTGTACGCGTTCCACCAGGACCCGTGGAACTTCTTCCTCTCGGTCACCGGACGGTTCCGGACCACCAACAGCTTCGGGTACCGCTACGGCGACGCGGTGCTGTGGAGCGCGCAGCTGCGCTTCCGGGTGGTCGAGCCCGTTGCGCTCCAGGTTGGCGTCGACGGGCGCTACGCCGGGCGGGACCGCTCGGAGGGGGTGCTCCAGGAGAACACCGGCGGCCTCGTGGTCTCCGCGGTGCCGGGCTTCGCCTGGAACGTCACCGGGCCCATCTGGCTGCTGGCGCAGGTGCAGATCCCGTTCGCGACCCACCTCTTTGGCCAGCAGACGGTGGGGGTCACCGCCTCCGCCAGCCTGCAGTACGTGCTGAACTAACGGCGAGACCACTTGGATCGACAGGATGATCGCAAGCGAGGGACGGATCGATCCAAGTGGTTTCGGCGTTGATCACCGCCGGGGCGGATGCTTCTGCAGCTTCCGCTGGAGCGACTTCCGGTGCAGCCCGAGCCGCCGCGCGGCCTCGGAGACGTTGCCGCCGGCATCGGTGAGCACGCGCTGGATGTGCTCCCACTCGGCGCGGGCGAGCGATGGCGCCACGGGCTCCTCCGGGAGCTGGTGGGGAGGAAGCAGCCCCTCGCGGGCGAAGGCGGCGAGCAGCTCGTCGGCGTCCACCGGCTTCTGGAGGTAGTGGAGGGCTCCGCGGCGCACTGCCTCCAGCGCCGTGGCGATGCTCCCGTACCCGGTGAGCACCACGATGGCGGTGGTGGGGTCGAGGGTCTTCAGCGCCGAGACGACGTCCAGGCCGCTCCCTCCCGGCATGCGGAGGTCCACCACGGCGCACTCGGGCGAGTCCTCGCCGGCCAGACGGAGTGCCTCGCTCGGGCCCGCGGCAGTGCGCACCTCGTGCCCGCGGTCGCGGAGCGCGCGGGCCATCCGCTCGCGAAAGTTCTCGTCGTCGTCCACCAGCAGGATGGAGAGCGAGCTCACGACGCTGGCACCAGTGGGACGACGAGGCAGGCACGCGTGCCCCGGGCCGGCGCCGAGACCAGGCGCAGGTCACCGCCGAGCTGCTCGGCGAGGCTCCGCGCCACGAAGAGCCCCAGCCCGAGCCCGTGGCCCGAGCCGCGGGTGCTGAAGAAGGGCTCGCCGGCTCGAGCCAGCACCTCGGGCGCCATGCCCTCCCCCTGGTCCTCGACCTCCACGCGGAGCCGGTCCCCGTCGAGTCCGAGGCGCAGGAGCACCGGTCGTCCGGCGGGCGAGGCCTGCAGGGCGTTGCGGACCAGCGCCTGGACGCTCTGGCCCACCGCGCGCACCGGGAGCGCGGCAGTGGCCTCGCGCACTCCCTCCTCCAGCTCGATGCGGACCCGCTCCGGCTCCGGGAGCCCCTCCAGCGCCTCGTCGAGGAGGAGCGACACCGGCCGGGACTGGAGCATCTCGCCGGGGGCCTGGCCCGACTCGGTGGACATGCGGGCCAGCGCCTCGCGGCAGCGATCCACCTGCTCGCGAATGAGCCGGGCGTCCTCGGCGGCCTCGGCAATCGAGCGGAGGCGCCGCTCCAGCGCGTGAGCGGCGACGGCGATCGTGGACAGGGGCGAGCCGAGCGCGTGCGCGGTGCCGGCGGCGAGCGTGGCCAGCGAGGCCAGCCGGTCGCGCCGCTGGGCTCGCTCCCGCTCGCGAGAGAGCTCCGCCTCCCGCTCGGCGAGCGCCCGGCGGACGCGGAGCACGAAGGCCACCAGCGTGCAGCCGGCGAGCGCGAAGGCGACCCACATCCCTCGCAGGTGGAGCTCCATCAGCTCGGCGTGGCCGAGGCTGGCGCCCGGGCTCCAGGGCATGGGGAGGAACAGCGCGCCGAAGCAGAGGAGGGCCAGCCCGAGCAGAGCCCAGGTGAGGGCCGAGGTGAGGACGACCGCGCCCAGGGCCACGTCCACCAGAAAGAGCACGCTGAACGGGTTACTCGGGCCGCCGCTCAGCGCGAGCAGGACGGTGAGGAGGACCGTGTCCAGCGCCATGAGCGCGGCGACGGTGGTGGTGCGGACCGTGCGGTGGGTGCGGACCCGGAGCCCGAGGGCCACATTGCTCAGGATCTGAAGGCCCCACACCAGGCCCAGCGCGAGCGGGGGAACCGGGATGTGGAACACCGACCGGGCCGCCAGGGCGAGGAGGAGGAACAGGACAGCGGCGGCCCAGCGGAGCCGGACCAGCCAGGAGACGTCGACGGGCTGCATGGCAGGTCTTGCTTCGGGCTTCTACCCCGACCGGGCGGCGGGATGCCTGCGGCGGGGTGCCGCAGGTCGTGTTCCGCGGGTCACGCCAGGTCCCGGCCACGTGCAAGGCCGACCCTGTTGATGGTCTCAGGCGCGGCTCACGCCAACGAGGCGCCCAATGCGACGGACGCGGCGCCGCGCCGGGCCTCTCGGTCCCCCGGCTCACCGCGGCGGAGGCGCGTCTGTCCGCCGCGGCAGCGCGTCCTCAGGGCGAGAACGTCTCGCTCCGGACCGAGGTCACGTCCGCAGCGTTGTGCGCCCAGTTGAAGT
>RPRB01000141.1 GCA_003818285.1 Myxococcaceae bacterium | reverse complement strand
GGCCCGCTGAACGCGAACATCGGGCAGCGGGCCGGCTCGCCGGTGCTCTTCAACTTCCTCGGGGTGATCGACGAGGTGCACGTCTTCAACCGCGCCCTGTCGTCCGGGGAGATCCAGACCGACATGACCATTCCCCGCTGAGGCAAACTGCGGGAGCGCTCGGCGCCGGTTCTCGCCGCACCGGGCGGTGACAAATTCGTCACCTGTTCGTGCGATCCGACAATTCTGTATGGCGGGGCGCGTCACCGCCCACGGCTGGGACCGGGAGCTCTGACCAGTAGGCACTGACCGGTCGGTAGGTACCTGACGCAATTGTCGGTCTCTCGAACGAATCCTACAACTTCGTCAGTTTGGCTCGATGTCAGCCGGGGGGGCTCCAGAGGGGGCGTGCTCGCCGCTGCGTGGTCCATCGCTTGCAACATCCGCCGCCGGCCCGCGGTGGGCCGAAGGAGACGAGCGAACGATGAACAGAGGCCTCTGGCTCGCAGCGCTGTCGTGTGCCGTCACCCTCGCCGCGGTCGACGCGCGAGCGGAGGAGACGATCAAGGTCGGCATCCTCCACTCCCTGTCGGGAACCATGGCCATCAGCGAGACCTCGCTGAAGGACGTGGCGCTGATGACCATCGGGGAGATCAACGCCAGGGGAGGCGTGCTGGGGAAGAAGGTCGAGCCGGTGGTGGTGGACCCGGCGTCCAACTGGCCGCTGTTCGCCGAGAAGGCCCGGCAGCTCCTGACCAAGGACAAGGTGGCGGCGGTGTTCGGCTGCTGGACCTCGGTCTCCCGGAAGTCGGTGCTCCCGGTGTTCGAGGAGCTGAACGGGCTGCTCTTCTACCCCGTGCAGTACGAGGGCGAGGAGCTGAGCCAGAACGTCTTCTACACCGGCGCCGCGCCGAACCAGCAGGCCATCCCCGCGGTGGAGTACCTGATGTCGAAGGAGGGCGGTGGCGCGACCCGCTTCTTCCTGCTCGGCACCGACTACGTCTACCCGCGGACCACCAACAAGATCCTCCGGGCCTTCCTCCACTCCAAGGGCGTCAACGACAAGGACATCCAGGAGACGTACACGCCCTTCGGCCACAGCGACTACCAGACCATCGTCGCGCAGATCAAAGCGTTCGGAGCCGGCGGACACACCGCGGTCATCTCCACCATCAATGGCGACTCCAACGTTCCCTTCTACAAGGAGCTCGGCAACCAGGGCCTGAAGGCGACCGACATCCCGGTGGTGGCCTTCAGCGTAGGCGAGGAGGAGCTGCGCGGCATCGACACCAAGCCGCTGGTGGGCCACCTCGCGGCGTGGAACTACTTCATGTCGGTGAAGAACCCGACGAACACCGCCTTCATCAAGCAGTGGAAGGAGTACGTGAAGAAGAACAGCCTCCCGGGCGGCGACTCGCGGGTCACCAACGATCCGATGGAGGCCACGTACGTCGGCATCCACATGTGGGCCCAGGCAGTGAAGAAGGCCGGGACCATCAAGGTGGACGCGGTGCGCACCGCGATGAGTGGCCAGACCTTCGCCGCCCCTTCCGGCTTCACCCTGAAGATGGACGAGACCAACCACCACCTGTGGAAGCCGGTGATGATCGGCGAGGTTCAGGCCAACGGTCAGTTCTCGGTGGTGTGGAAGACCTCCAAGCCCATCCGCGCTCAGCCCTGGAGCCCGTACATCCCCGGCAATGAGAAGCGTGCCGAGCGCTGAGCGACGCCTGCTCACACTGCTCATGCTGCTCACGGCGACGGCGGCCCGCGCTGGCGAGGCCGCCCCGCCCGAGCCGCGCCCGCCCACGACCCTCGATGCCGCCGCCCTGGACAGGCTCGTCAAGCCCGAGTCGCGCGAGGAGACCATCGCTTCCCTGGTGGAGGCGACCGACGTGCACGCTCTGCCGATCCTCCGTGCGCTTCTGGAGGGAAACCTCTACCTCGGCCCGACGGCGGTGCTGGTCGACCGGGAAGGCGCGCTCCAGGATGCGCTCACCGGTGCTCCGGCATCGGTCGACCGAGAGCAGCTGGAGCAGGTGACCATCAACAACCGTCTCCGCCGGACGCTGGAGCGGGCGGTGGCAGCGCTTTCCCTGCTCGAGGATTCCCCCTCGGGACGGCTCGCCGCGGTCCGCGTGCTCCAGGACAACCCGGGCCCCGAGGTGCTTCCCGCGGTCCAGAAGGCGCTGGCGCAGGAGCGTGACCGGGAGGTGAAGGAGGCCCTCCGCGCGACCGCGGCCATGCTGGCCCTTGCCAGTCCCGACCCGGGGCAGCGGCTGGCGGCGATCGAGGAGCTCCGCAAGGCCCACGCCAAGCGCCGGCTCCTCCAGCAGCGGGAAGTGGAGAAGGACCCGACCGTGCTCGCCGCCCTCGATGACGCCGTCCGGGAGGTGGATCTCGCGCTGGAGCGCGCGGCGATGGTGGGGCTCTTCTTCTCCGGGCTGAGCCTGGGGAGCATCCTGCTGCTCGCCGCGCTCGGCCTGGCAATTACCTTTGGATTGATGGGCGTCATCAACATGGCGCACGGCGAGCTCCTGATGGTCGGTGCCTACGCCACCTGGCTCGTCCAGGGGGCGTTCCGGGGCTCGCGCCACTTCGACTGGTATCTGCTGGCCGCGCTGCCGGCGGCCTTCCTCGCGGCGGCCGCGGTGGGCGCGCTGCTGGAGATCACCGTGGTGAGGAAGCTCTACGGCCGCCCGCTGGAGACCCTGCTCGCCACCTGGGGAGCGAGCCTGCTCATCGTGCAGACGGTGCGGGTCGCGTTCGGCGCCCAGAACGTGGAGGTCTCCAACCCCAGCTGGATGTCCGGGGGCGTCACCTTGCTCCCGGACCTGGTCCTGCCCTGGAACCGCATCGTCATCCTCCTCTTCTCCGCCGGCGTCCTGGTCGGGGTCTGGCTCCTCCTCACCCGCACCCGGCTCGGGCTCCTGGTCCGGGCGGTCACGCAGGACCGGCAGCGCGCGGCGGGCCTTGGCGTGCGGACGCCCCGGGTGGATCTCCTCGCCTTCGCGGTGGGCTCGGGCATCGCCGGGCTGGGAGGCTGCGCCCTGTCGCAGATCGGCAACGTGGGTCCGGAGCTGGGACAGGGGTTCATCGTCGACTCGTTCATGGTCGTGGTGCTGGGCGGGGTGGGCCAGCTCGCCGGCACCACCATTGCCGCGGGGAGCCTGGGGGTGGTCAACAAGCTGCTCGAGCCGTGGGCTGGAGCGGTGATGGCGAAGATCGTCGTCCTGGTCTTCGTCATCCTCTTCATCCAGCGGCGGCCCCAGGGGCTGTTCGCGCTGCGCGGGCGGGCCCTGGAGGAGGGGTGAGCACGGCCATCGTCACCCTCGGCTCGTCGATCGCGGCGCCCGCGAGCCCGGGACGGCGGCTCTACCCACCGAGGGTCTGGGCGGTCATCCTCGCCGCGTACGGGATCGTGGCGGTGGCGATCCCGGTGCTGCACCTGGCCGTGCCGGCGAGCTCGCCGCTCCACCTCTCGGATTACACGGTCACCCTGGTGGGGAAGATCCTCTGCTACGCCACGGTGGCGCTGGCGATGGATCTGGTGTGGGGCTACACCGGCATCCTCTCGCTGGGCCACGGGCTCTTCTTCGCCCTCGGCGGCTACGCGATGGGCATGTACCTGATGCGGGCCATCGGCCGGGACGGGGTCTATGGCGATCCGGTGCGGCCCGACTTCATGGTGTTCCTCGACTGGAAGGAGCTGCCCTGGTACTGGCTCGGCTCCGAGCGATTCCTCCAGCAGGCGCTGCTGGTGGTCCTGGTTCCGGGGCTCCTGGCGTTCGTCTTCGGCTGGTTCGCTTTCCGCTCGCGGATCCGCGGGGTCTACTTCTCGATCATCACCCAGGCGCTGACCTACGCCGCGATGCTGCTCTTCTTCCGGAACCAGACCGGGTTCGGAGGAAACAACGGCTTCACCGACTTCAAGCGCATCCTCGGCTACCCGCTGGCCAGCCCGCGCACCCGCGTGGTGCTGCTGATGCTGTCCGCGACGCTCCTCCTCTCGGTCCTGGTGCTGTGCCGGGCGCTGGTGCTCTCCAAGCTCGGGCGAGTGCTCACCGCGATCCGCGACGCCGAGGACCGGGTACGCTTCTGCGGCTACGATCCGGTGTCGTTCAAGCTCTTCGTCTGGACGCTCTCCGCCTGCATCTGTGGCATCGCCGGCGCGCTCTACGTGCCGCAGGTGGGCATCATCAATCCCGGCGAGATGTCGCCGGCCAACTCGGTGGAGATCGCCATCGCCGTGGCCCTGGGCGGACGGGGGACGCTCCTGGGGCCCATCCTCGGCGCAGCGCTGCTCCACGGGTCGAAGAGCGTGCTGACCGTCGCCGTCCCAGAGCTGTGGCTCTTCGTCCTGGGCCTGTCGTTCATCGTGGTCACCCGGTGGCTGCCACGCGGGGTGCTCGGGCTCTTCTGGCGGGAGGGCCGCTCGTGAACCTCGACACGCCGGCGGGCCCGGTCCTCTACCTGAGCGGGGTCACGGTCACCTTCGACGGCTTCCGCGCGCTCGACTCTCTGAGTCTCCTGGTGGAACCGGGCGAGCTCCGCTGCATCATCGGTCCCAACGGCGCGGGCAAGACCACCCTGATGGACGTCATCACCGGTCGGACGCGCCCCGACGTCGGTGACGTCCAGTACGGCGAGGCGAACGACCTCACCCGGATGTCCGAGGCGGAGATCGTGCACGCCGGCATCGGCCGCAAGTTCCAGAAGCCCACCATCTTCCGCGCCCACACCGTCTTCGAGAATCTGGAGCTGGCGCTGAAGATGGACAAGCGGGTCGTGCCGACGCTCCGGGCCCGCCTCACTCCCGAGCAGGAGGCGCGCATCGACGAGGCGCTCGGGCTCATCGGGCTCCGGGGCAAGGCGCGCACGCTCGCCGACCTCCTCTCCCACGGGGAGAAGCAATGGCTGGAGATCGGCATGCTGCTGGTCCAGGAGCCGGGCCTCCTGCTCCTGGACGAGCCGGTGGCGGGAATGAGCGATGAGGAGACCGCCCGGACCGGCGAGCTCCTCCGCTCGCTGACGGGAAAGCACTCGCTGGTGGTCGTGGAGCACGACGTGCACTTCGTGGACAGCATCGCGAGGAAGGTGACCGTGCTGCACGAGGGCCGGGTCCTGGCGGAGGGGCCGATGGACGTCATCCGGGAAGATCCTCGCGTCATCGACGTGTACCTGGGGCGCTGATGCTGAGCGTGCGTGGACTGGACCAGTATTACGGAGGCAGCCACACGCTCCGGGCGGTCGACCTGGAGGTCCCGGCCGGGACCTGCACCGCGCTCCTGGGCCGGAACGGCGTGGGGAAGACCACCTTGCTGAGATGCCTGATGGGCGAGCTCTCGGTCCGGGGGGGCACGGTGCAGCTCGGGGGGAAGGACGTCACCTCCCTGCCCTCCTACGAGCGCGCCCGGCTCGGCATGGGCTACGTGCCCCAGGGCCGGGAGATCTTCTCCCGCCTCACCGTGGCGGAGAACCTTGGCGTGGGGGAGGCGGCGGCGCGGGACGGCGCGACGCTCCCTCGCGGCGAGCTGGAGGAGCTGTTCCCCATGCTCCGCACCATGCGGAACCGGCGCGGGGGGGATCTGTCCGGTGGCCAGCAGCAGCAGCTGGCCATCGCCCGGGCGCTCATCTCGCGACCCCGGGTGCTGCTCCTGGACGAGCCCACCGAGGGCATCCAGCCCTCGACCATCAAGGAGATCGGCCGGGTGCTTCGCGCGCTGCTGGACCGGGGCATCACCATCGTGCTGGTGGAGCAGTACCTGGACTTCGCCCTGGAGCTGGCCGAGCACTGTGCGGTCCTGTCCCGCGGGGAGATCGTCCTCCGGGGGCGCATCGCCGAGCTGGATCCGGCTCAGGTCCGGCGACACCTCGCGGTCTGATCCTGGGCTACAAGGCACGGCATGGCTCGGGGCCAGCTCGCCTTCCGGAAGTCGGGGACCGGGACCGCGGTGGAGACCGCGTACGCCGAGAGCCCGCTCCGGTTCCTCACCCCCCGCAACCACGGGTGCGCGGCCTGGGCCTACACCAGCACGCTGGGAGGCGGGCTCGTGGACGGAGACCGGCTGCAGCTGGAGATCTCCGTCGGCCCGGGCGCCCGGGCGTTCGTCTCCTCCCAGGGGCCCACCCGGGTGTTCCGCTCCTCCCGGGGCGCAGTCTCGGAGACAGTGGCCCGCGTCGAGACCGGTGGCGCGCTGGTCCTGGTCCCCGACCCCAGCGCCTGCTTCGCCGGGGCGCGGTACGCACAGAGCACCCGGGTCCACCTCGAGGCGGGTAGCTCGCTCGTGCTCTGGGAGGTGCTCTCCGCCGGTCGCGAACGCTGGGGCTTCACCCGCTGCGAGAGCACGCTCCGGGTCCTCCCCTACCTCGACGAGCGCTGGCTCCTGGACCCGGAGCAGGGCCCGCTGGAGGAGCGGATGGGCCGCTTCGGGGCGATCGGCACGCTGCTCCTGGTGGGTCCGCTCTTCGCCAGCCTGGCGCAGTCCATCCGCGAGCGGATCGACGCCGCTCCCGTGGGGGACGGGGCGCCGCTGGTCGAGTCCGTGAGCCCGCTCCGGCACGGCGCCCTGGTGGTCCGCGCCGCCGCGCCGTCGGTGCAGCAGCTGGTCCAGCGGCTGCGCCGGCACCTGGCCGCCCTTCCCTCCCTGCTCGGGGACGATCCCTGGAGGCTCGATGCATCTGTCGCCGCGTGACATCGACAAGCTCATCCTTCACGGCGCGGGCTTCCTCGCCCAGAAGCGCCTGGCCCGCGGGCTCCGGCTGAACTACCCGGAGGCGGTGGCGCTCATCTCGGCGCAGCTCCTCGAGCTGATCCGTGACGGGCGGAGGGTGGCCGAGCTGATGGACCTCGGCCGCCGGATGCTCGGCCGGAGCCAGGTCCTCCCCGGCGTTCCGGAGCTGATCGCCGAGGTGCAGGTGGAGGGGACCTTCCCCGACGGCACCAAGCTGGTCACCGTCCACCATCCCATCGCGCTGGACCAGGGAGACCTCTCGCTGGCGCTGGCGGGGAGCTTCCTGCCCGTGCCGAAGGCCTTCCCGCCGGCGACCGAGGTGCCCGTGCCGGGCGAAGTGATGGCCGCGAGCGGGGAGATCGAGCTGAACGCAGGGCGGGAGACGGTGAGCCTCGCGGTCGTGAACCGCGGCGACCGGCCCATCCAGGTCGGCAGCCATTACCCGATCGCGGAGACCAACCGCGCGCTGGAGTTCGACCGGGCGCGGGCCTACGGGATGCGCCTCGACATCCCCGCGGGGACGGCGGTGCGGTTCGAGCCCGGCGAGAGCAAGACGGTGCAGCTGGTCGCGCTTGCGGGGGCGAAGGTCGTGCATGGAGGAAATGCGCTCGGCGACGGGCCGGTGGACGAGGCCGGCCGTGCCCGCTTCCTCGCCGCAGTGAGGGAGCGCGGCTTCTCGCACCGGGGGCAGCCATGAGCCGCCGCCTCGACCGGCGCCACTACGCGGACCTCTACGGCCCCACCACCGGGGATCGGGTGCGCCTCGGGGACACCGCGCTCGTCGCCGAGGTGGAGCGCGACCTGACGACCTACGGCGACGAGTGCAAGTTCGGCGGCGGCAAGGTGCTGCGGGACGGGCAGGGCCAGAAGGCCGGAGCCGCGGACCGGGACGCGCTCGACGTGGTGATCACCAATGCGCTGATCATCGACCACACCGGAATCTACAAGGCCGACGTGGGGATCAAGGACGGGCGCATCGCGGGCATCGGCAAGGCCGGGAATCCCGACGTCATGGCCGGGGTGACGCCGGGGATGGTGGTGGGGGTGACCACCGAGGCGATCGCCGGCGAGGGGATGATTCTCACCGCCGGCGGCATCGACAGCCACATCCACTTCATCAGCCCGCAGCAGGCGGACGAGGCGCTGGCCAGCGGGATCACCTCGTGGGTCGGTGGAGGCACCGGCCCGGCCACCGGGACCAACGCCACCACCTGCACACCGGGGATCTGGAACATCGCCCGCATGCTGGAAGCGGTGGACGACATTCCCCTGAACATCGGGTTCACCGGCAAGGGCAACACCTCGCGGCCAGAGGGGCTGGTCGATCAGATCACCGCGGGAGCGGTCGGCCTGAAGCTCCACGAGGACTGGGGGACCACGCCGGCGACCATCGACTGCTGCCTCGGGATCGCAGAGGGCGAGGACGTCCAGGTCACCCTGCACACGGACACGCTCAACGAGTCGGGGTTCGTGGACGATTCGATCGCCGCCTTCCGCGAGCGGACCATCCACGCCTACCACTCGGAGGGAGCGGGAGGGGGCCACGCGCCGGACATCCTCCGGGTGTGCGGCGTGCCGCACGTGCTCCCCTCCTCGACCAACCCCACCCGTCCGTTCACGGTGAACACGCTCGACGAGCACCTGGACATGTTGATGGTCTGCCACCACCTCGACCGGGAGATCCCCGAGGACGTGGCCTTCGCCGAGAGCCGGATCCGCGGCGAGACCATCGCGGCCGAGGACATCCTCCACGACCTCGGGGCGATCAGCATGATGTCCAGCGACAGCCAGGCGATGGGGCGTGTCGGCGAGGTCATCACCCGCACCTGGCAGACGGCCCACAAGATGCTCGAGCAGCGCGGCCGGCTCCCCGACGAGCAGGGCCAGAACGACAACGTCCGCATCCGGCGCTACGTGGCGAAATACACCATCAACCCCGCCATCGCCCACGGGTTCGCCCACGAGACCGGCTCGGTGGAGGTGGGCAGGCTGGCGGACCTGGTGCTGTGGAAGCCGGGCTTCTTCGGGGTGAAGCCCGAGATGGTGATCAAGGGCGGGTTCATCGCCTGGGCGCAGATGGGCGATGCCAACGCCTCCATCCCCACGCCACAGCCGCTGATCATGCGGCCGATGTTCGGAGCCCGGGCGCCCGGCGCCATCAGCCTTGCCCTGGTCAGCCGGCGGGCGCTGGCGGAGGGGACGGTGGCGAAGCTCGGACTGAAGAAGCGCCTCTCCGCGGTGCGCGGCTGCCGAGGTCTCGGCAAGCGGCACATGAAGCTCAACGACGCGCTCCCCCGACTCGAGGTGGATCCGGAGACCTACGAGGTCCGTGCGGACGGAGTGCTGCTCCGCTGCGAGCCGGCGCGCACCCTCCCCCTCGCCCAGCGCTACGCGCTCTTCTGACGGCCATGGTTACGTGGCGACTCCTTCAGCTCGCGGACTCGGCCTTCCCCACCGGCGGCTTCGCCCACTCGGGCGGGCTCGAGGCGGCGGCCCAGGCCGGCGAGGTCCGGGACCTCGGCGCCTTCACCCGGGCGGCGCTGTGGCAGACGGGGTTCGGCGCGCTCCCGCTCGCCCGGGCGGCCTGGGTCGACCCGGGCGCGCTCGTGGCGCTGGACGCCCGGGCCGACGTGTTCCTCGCCAACCACGTCGCCAACCGCGCGAGCCGCACCCAGGGCGAGGCCTTCTTCTCCACCTGCGCGAGAGTCTTCGCGGACGAGGCTCCGCGGGTGGCCGAGGGGCTCTGCATGCACCTCGCGCCGCTGTGGGGCGTGGTGTTTCGCGCGCTGGGGATGTCCCTCGAGGAGGCACAGCGGCTCCTGCTCTGGAGCACCGCTCGCGGCGTGCTGTCCGCGGGCGTGCGCCTGGGCCTGGTGGGGACCTACGAGGCCCAGCGCATGCTCGGCGCGCTGGAGCCGGCGCTGGACGCGGTGGCCGGCCGCTGCGGATCCCTGGGAGTGGAGGACCTGGCCCAGCCGGCGCCGCTGCTGGACCTCTTCCAAGCCACGCACGACCGGCTGCACTCGCGACTGTTCCAGTCCTGAAGGAGCGACAGACACATGGGGCACGAAGGCGACCACACCCACGCCGACCACCCGGGCCACTTCCACCACCGCGAGCGGCCGATGCGGCGCGACACCCGCGAGCGCGCGTTCACCGTGGGCGTCGGCGGCCCGGTGGGGAGCGGAAAGACGGCGCTGGTGCTCGCGCTGTGCCGGCTGCTGCGCGATCGGGTCAGCCTCGGAGTGGTGACCAACGACATCTTCACCCGTGAGGACGCCGAGTTCCTGGTGCGGAACGAGGCGCTCCCCATCGAGCGCATCCGGGCGGTGGAGACGGGCGGCTGCCCGCATGCCGCCATCCGCGAGGACATCAGCCACAACCTCCTGTCACTCGAGCGGTTGATGAAGGAGGTGCGCCCGGCGCCGGAGCTGCTCTTCGTGGAGAGCGGAGGGGACAACCTGGCCGCGCAGTACAGCCGGGAGCTGGCGGACTTCACCATCTACGTCATCGACGTCGCCGGCGGGGACAAGGTGCCCCGAAAGGGCGGCCCGGGCATCACCCAGTCCGACCTCCTGGTCATCAACAAGACCGACCTGGCGCCGCACGTGGGGGCGGATCTCGGGGTGATGGACCGCGACGCGCGGAGGATGCGAGGCGCCGGACCGACGGTCTTCGGCCAGATGACGCACGGGGTGGGCGTGGAGGAAATCGCCGGGCACGTCCTCCGCGCGGCGGGGAAGGCCGTCTCGTAGCGACCCTTTCCGAGCCGGGCGCCCGGGCCCTGGTTGCCGCCCTGGGTTCCCCGCTTTCAGTAGCTCGCTCCGTACCGAGCAAGAGGGTCCCCGGCTTTCCGACCGCGTCGTCCGCGCGCAACGTCAGCGCGTGCCGGTCCGCCGCTTCACGGCCGTGAGCGTCGGCGCGCCCCGGTACCGCGCGACCTCGATGTCGTACTTCCGGATCTTGTACCCGATGATCCGCTCGGTGGTGCCGAGCAGCCGCGCGGCCTTGGCCCGGTTGCCCCGGGCGCTCTTGAGCGCGTCGACGATGAGGTCCTTCTCGTACTGCTCGATGGCGTCCGAGAGCGACGACTGCACCGTAGTCCCCGACGCCTCCGCGGTCTGGAGCGTGGGCGGCAGATCGTGGCCGTGAATCACCTGCCCGTCACAGGTGAGCACCGCCCGCTCGATGGTGTTTTCCAGCTCCCGGACGTTCCCCGGCCAGTGGTAGCTCATCAGCATGTCGATCGCCGGCGTGGCGATCCGCTTGATGCGCTTGTTGTGTCGGCGCGCGTACTTGATCAGGAAGTGGTCCGCCAGGAGCATCACGTCCGGCTTCCGGTCCCGCAGCGGGGGCACGAAGATCGAGAACACGTTGAGCCGGTAGTAGAGGTCCTCGCGGAACTGTTTCTCCGCCATGGCCGCCTCGAGGTCCCGGTTGGTGGCGGCGACGAGCCGGACGTCGGCCTTGAGGGTCTCGGTCCCGCCGAGCCGCTCGAATTCGCCCTCCTGGAGCACGCGCAGGAGCTTCACCTGGGTGGGGAGGTTGAGCTCGCCCACCTCGTCGAGGAACAGCGTGCCGCCGTGGGCCATCTCGAAGCGCCCACGCTTCCGGGCCTGCGCGCCGGTGAAGGCTCCCTTCTCGTAGCCGAAGAGCTCCGACTCGATGAGGGTGTCCGGAAGGGCGGCGCAGCTCACCTTGACGAAGGGCTTCGCGGCCCGCGGGGAGTTGTAGTGAATCGCGTGGGCGATGAGCTCCTTGCCGGTGCCGGACTCGCCCCGGATGAGCACGGTCGTGGCGGTCTGGGCGACCTGCGCGATCTGCTCGTACACCTGCTTCATCGGCCCGCTGGTGCCGACGATGTTCGACAGGTCGTAGCGCTCCTCCAGCTCGGAGCGGAGGTTCTTGTTCTCCGCCAGGAGCCGGTTGCGCTCGTCCTCGATCGCCCGCTGAGCGCGGAGGGCCTGGGCCATCATCGCCGCGACCACGCCCAGGAACTGCATCTCGGACTGGAAGTCCCGGCCCGGCTGGAAGGGAACGTCCACCACCATGACCCCGGCCGGGTGCCGGTCGAAGGCGATGGGGACGCAGAGGACGCTCACCTCGGGTGAGCCGGTCCGGCGGCGCTGGAAGGCGCGGTTGAGGAGCAGCGGCTCCCGGGCGCTCGCGGGGACCACCACCGGGCGTCCGGACTGGAGCACCCGCCCGATGATGCCCTCTCCCGGACGGTAGCGGGCCCCGAGGCCCTCGTCGGAGATGCCGACCGCGGCGTCCACCTGGAGCACGCCCGAGTCCTCGTGGAAGAGGAACACCGCGCCGCGGACGATGCCCAGCCCCTCCTCCAGCAGCTCGAGGCCCCGCTCGAGAAGAGC
>RPRB01000140.1 GCA_003818285.1 Myxococcaceae bacterium | reverse complement strand
AGGAGACGGAGAAGCTGAAGCGCTTCTCGTCGCAGCTCCAGGCCCTGGAGAACGCGCTGCCCATGGAGGACCGGTACAAGAATCCGAAGATCGGTGCGCTCGCGCCGATCCGGGTGGTGAACAGCGTGTTCGCGGCCGGGGATGCCAACCGCGGCGTGCAGACCGCGGCCTACAACCTCCCCAACGACGAGCGCACCGTGGCCGCGCACGGAAGCAAGCGGATCCTCCTCCGGAACATGGACCTGGCGAAGTTCGAGAAGACGCTGGTGCCGATCGCCCGGATCGCGATCGCGCCCGAGCTCGTGAAGTCCGTGCAGTTCGATCCCTTCTTCACCCAGATCCTGATGCACGAGCTGATGCACGGCATCGGTCCGCAGCGCATCGTGGTGAACGGGCGCGAGAGCACCCCGCGAGCCGAGCTCCAGGAGCTCTCCTCGACGATCGAGGAGTGCAAGGCGGACGTGGTCGGCATCTGGGCGATGCAGCGTCTGGTCTCCCAGGGACAGCTCTCGGCGGAGATCGGCAGGACGCTGGGACCGACGGTGCTCGCCGGGATGTTCCGCTCCGTCCGCTTCGGGCTCGACGAGGCGCACGGGAAGGGGACCGCGGTGCAGCTGAACTGGCTGCTGGACGCCGGCGCGTTCAAGGTGGCCCCGGATGGACGCTTCACCCTGGTGCCGGAGAAGCTGGGGCCGGCGATCGAGTCCCTGGCCCGCGAGCTCCTCACCATCGAGGCCACCGGGGACAAGGCGCGGGGAAAGGGGCTCCTCGATCGGCTGGTGGTCAACCGGGCGGAGACCCAGCGGGTGCTGTCGCGGCTGGGCAAGGTCCCGGTAGACGTCTCGCCGAGGTACCTCACCGCGGAGGCGCTCGAGGCCGAGTTCCCCTGAGGCGGTGGCTTGCCCGTCCCAAGCCACGGACGCAGGGGTGGGCGGAGCGGGGGACCGTCGCGCGAGCCACGCCGCGGTCCACTGATCCCGGGTCCCAGGCTCTGGCGGCCGCCCCCGGCAGGTGTGGTACGGGACGAGCATGGGCCCGGCCGTCGCCGCCCTCCTGCTCACCGCGCTCACCGCCAGTCGGGCTGCACCGGCCGAGCGGCGGATGGTCGTGGTCCTCTACTCCAACCCGCCCGAGGCGGCCGGGGTGTACGAGCTCAGCACGGCGCTCACGCAGGGTATCCGGAGCGGCTCGAAGGACGCGGTGGAGATCTACGGGGAGTACACCGGTCTCGACCGCTTCGCCGGGCCGGCCTATGAGGACGCGCTGCTCGCGCTGTACCACCAGAAGTACGGAGCCAAGAAGATCGATCTCCTGGTGGTGGAAGGAACCGACGCGTTCGAGTTCGTCACCGCGCGGAACTTCCTGCCAGCCGTCCCGATGGTGACGAGCTACGTCGCCGGGCGGGTCGTGCAGTCGGCCCGGAAGACCCGGGGCGAGCTCACGGGCGTGCTGCCTGCGCCGACCGCCGTTCCCACGGTGGAGCTGATGCTCTCGCTGTACCCGTCCACCCGTCGCATCCTCCTCGTCCTCGGCGCGAGCGCCCACGAGCGAGAACAAGCCGAGCAAGCGAGGAGCCTCTTCGCCCCCTTCTCCGATCGCGTCGAGATGTCGTACGCGACGGACCTCTCCCTGGAGCAGGTCGAGTCCCGGGTTGCCCAGCTGCCCGACGACGCGCTGGTGCTCTTCGGAAGCTTCGTCCGGGATGCGTCGGGTCGTGACGACGACTCCACCGCACCCCTGGCCCGGATCTCCCGGGCCAGCCGCCGACCCGTGTTCGGGGTGGTCCGCGAGGATCTCGGCGCGGGGATCCTCGGCGGCGTCCTGGTGAGCATGGGAACCGCGGGAAAGGTATCGGCAGAGCTGGCGCTCCGGGTCCTCGGCGGAGAGGCGCCGTCGGAGATTCCCCTCGTGGAGGAGCCGGGCGTCGTTCCCATGTTCGACGCCCGCGAGCTCGAGCGCTGGGGGCTCCCGCACCGGACGCTCCCATCCGGGAGCGTGATTCTGTACCGGCAGCCGAGCCTGTTCGAGCAGCATGGGCGCGCAATCGGGCTCGGGCTCGCCGTCATCGCGCTGGAGAGCATGCTGGTGGCGGGCCTCGTCCTCCAGCTCCGGCGGCGCCGTCGCATCGAGCAGGAGATGGCCCGGGCAGAGTCGCGCTACCGCACCGTCGCCGACTTCACCCATGACTGGGAGTTCTGGAGGCGGCGCGACGGACGGTTCGAATACGTGTCGCCCTCCTGCGAGCAGGTCAGCGGCCACGCGGCCTCCGAGTTCCTGGAGGACCCCGGGCTCCTCGACCGTCTGGTGCACGAGGATGATCTCCCCGCCTGGAAGGCAGCCCTCGAGGCGGCGCAGGCCTCCGGCGCGGAGACTCCGCTCGAGTTCCGGATCCGCCGCGGGGATGGCGAGGTTCGCTGGGTCCGCTTCGCGGCCAACCCGGTCCGGATGCCCGACGGCACCGCGGCGGGGTTCCGGGGGAGCATCGCCGACGTCACCTCGCGCAAGGTCGGCGAGCTGGCGCTGGAGAAGGCGTACCGGGAGATCGCCGAGCTCAAGGACCGCCTCGAGGCCGAGAACACCTACTACCGGGAGAAGATCCAGTCGGTGGAGGGGTCGGGCGAGTTGCTGGGACAGAGCGACGCGATGAAGTACCTGCACTTCCGCATCCGGCAGGTCGCCCCCTCCGACACCACCGTCCTCATCCTCGGGGAAACCGGAACCGGGAAGGAGCTGGTTGCCGACGCGATCCACGCGCTCGGCCCGAGGAAGGACCGTCCGCTGATCAAGGTGAACTGCGCCGCGCTCCCACCGGCGCTGGCGGAGAGCGAGCTGTTCGGCCACGAGAAGGGCGCCTTCACTGGATCCACCAGCCAGCGCAAGGGCCGGTTCGAGCTGGCCGACGGAGCCACCCTCTTTCTCGACGAGGTGGGGGAGCTGCCGCCGGAGCTCCAGGCGAAGCTCCTCCGGGTGCTCCAGGACGGGACCTTCGAGCGGGTCGGCGGACACCGGACGCTGAAGGCCGACGTGCGGGTGATCGCCGCGACGAACCGGAACCTGGTCCAGGACGTGAAGGGGGGCCGCTTCCGGGAAGACCTGTGGTACCGGCTCAACGTCTTTCCCATCAGCGTGCCCCCCCTCCGCCAGCGCAAGGAGGACATCCCCACCCTGGCCCTGGCGTTCGTCGACCGCGCCTGCCAGCGGCTGTCCAAGCCCGCCCTGGAGGTCCCGCACGCGGTGATGGATGCGCTTCAGGCCCGCGAGTGGCCGGGGAACGTCCGCGAGCTCCAGAATCTGATGGAGCAGGCGGTCCTGGTCTCGGACGGCCCGACGCTCCGGCTCCCGGAGGAGGCTCCGTTCGAGATGGCGGGGTCGGCCGGCTCGTCCGCCGGCCGCTCGCTCGAGGAGGTCGAGCGCCGGCACATCCTCGAAGTGCTCGAGGCCACCGGGTGGAAGCTGGAGGGTGCGGACGGGGCCGCGGCGCTCCTCGGCCTCAAGCCGAGCACCCTCCGGTCGCGGATGCAGAAGCTCGACATCCGGCGGCCGAGCTCGTCCTAGCCTCCCGGGCCACGACATCTCGTGGGCCACGGGATTCCGTGGGGCGAACGGGCGCCGGCTGCGGCACGCACCGGCGGCACATCCGAGGAACCTCGCGGACCTGTGTCGGGGGACGGCCATGGCGCCGCGATTGCTCAGCGAGCGCCGCACCCCCGGACAGGCTACCCGCTCTTGCGACCTTCGATGCACGCAGCTGCCTGCTTCGTCAGGCCCGCTCCAGAGAAGCGGGAGGAGCTGCTCCAGACGCTGCGCTCGCTGGCCGTGGCGATCCGCGCGGACCCGGGCTGCCTCGTCTGCGCGGTCTGCCTCGAGGAGACGAGCACCTTCTTCATCGTCGTCAGCGGGTGGGCCAGCGACGCCGACCTCCGAGGCCACCTCCGGTCGGAGCACTTCCGCGTTCTCTCCGGAGCCTCCCGCCTCCTCGGCGCTTCCGCCGAGGTGCGGTTTCTCGCTTCCCACCCGCCGTCCGAGTCACCCGTGTCGGTTCCCACCTGACCTGATGAGACACCATGCCCCGTTCCCGGTCCTTGCCGGCGGAACGCGGCACGCCGAAGGCGAGTCGGTCTCGTTCTTGCTCGCGCGGCGAGCAGATCTTCACCACCAGAGCACGCAGCCCATGCCCCGAACAAAGAATCCGCCACCGGACCCGGAGGTCCCGCCGAGTCTCGCGCGCGCCGCAGGGACGGTCCCGTCGACCCGGTCCGTGGACGCCCGCTCGCTCCTGCTGGTCGAGGCCGACGTCGACAACCGGGAGAGCATCGCCGAGGCGCTGCAGTCCGAAGCTTTCCGGGTGCACCCGCTGGCCACGGCCGCCGAGGCCCTGAAGGTGCTGGACGGTCCTCGTTGCCCGTCCCTGATCCTGCTCGATCTCTCGACGCCGGGGCTGGGCGGCCGTGAGCTCCTCGCCGCCGTGGCGCTCCGGCCGGATCGCGACCGGTTCCGGATCATCCTGATGTCGGCCGCCCCCGAGGCCGAGGCGCTGGCGACCAGACCGTGCGTCGTAGAGGTGCTCCACAAGCCGTTCGCTCTCGAGAAGCTGCTCGCTGCCGTCCGGAGACACGCCTGAGGCCACGACATCCCGTGGCCCGCGGAATCGCGTGGCCGCCGACCATGCCCGGATCGAGGAAGACCGGGCCAGTCACTCCATCGGGTCCCGCACCTCGTGCTGGCTCCGCGTTTGCTCAGGGCCGGATCCCACCGCTGTCGCACCGGAATCTCCGTCCTTGCCGCCACCGATCCATGCCGTCGCCTATTACGTCACCGCCGAACCCGAGAAGCGAGAGGAGCTGCTCCAGACCCTCCGCTCCGTCGCAGCCGAGATCCGAAAGGACCCCGGATGCGTGGTCTGCGCCGTGTGCATCGAGGAGAGCGGCTGCTTCGTCGTGGTGAGCGGATGGAAGACCGACGCAGACCTGCAGCGGCATCTCCACTCGGAGCACTTCCGGGTGCTCTCCGGTGCATCGCGTTTGCTCGGGGCCGAGGCCGAGGTCGGCTTCCTGAGGTCTGACACCCAAGCATGAATCGATTCGAAGACGAGCACCGAGAGCCCCTCCTGGTGGAGGAAGAGCTCCAGGAGCTGTTGCTGGAGTGGCTGGCCAGGGATGTCCGGGGGCACGTGGCCCTGTTCACCGCGCTCGCGCCGGTCGACGTGGCCCCGGAGGTGCTGGACCAGCTCGACGAGCACCGCCGGGCCCTGGCCGCCATCCTGGGGAGCGCGCCTCCGACGACGCGGTCGGTGTTCGGGCCGCCGGTGGGGAACGAACGGGGCGAGCGGTGGCGGGCCCTCGTGGAGCGGGGGCTCTTCGTCTTCGCGGCGCATCGATCGGGAGGGCCGTACTGGATCGCCGAGGCGCCCCAGCTGCCCCTGCGCATGCTCGACCTGCCGCCGGCCGCGCGCGAGCTGGTGGCTGCCCAGCCACCGGTCGCGCTCCCCTTCAAGCACGTCGCCTCGCTGATGCCGGAGAACGTGAGCATTCCCTCGCGCTCCGGCCGTGGTCGACGACCGTCCTGACGCGAGGCATCGCCTCGCCGCGGCCCTCGCGCGAAGACGTGGACGTCGGGCGCTCTACTGCCCGACGACGGTCATGACCCCGCCGTTCATGGAGTACACACGCCCCTGCGAATCGATGGCGATAGGCGTGTACGCCGCGCCGAGCGACTGCAGCAAGAACCGCTGCTCGACAAGCTGCCCGCCTTGGCGGATGGAGTAGACGCGACCGTCCTCGCTGTTGCCGTATACCGTCCCGTCCGGGCCCACGGCCGGCGCGTTGATGCACCACTCGAAGCCGTCCGGGTGGTCGGAGATACAGCTGAGCCCCCCGTCCGCCTGGGTGCTGCAGCTGCGCGTCTCTGTCGAGGTGAACCTCCACTCCGGTCTGAGGTCCCGCGAGAGCTGAGTGATGTCGTACGGTCCCTCGCTCCCGTCCGACCTCGGGTAGTGATTGTCCTTGGTGATGATCGAGTACGTGTCGTTGTGCAGCCACACTGCCGGAGTGACGTCCCAGCCGAAGTCGTACGTGCCCATCAGCGCGCCCTCCGGTGACACCTTGACCAGGTGGCCGCGAAAGCCGTTGTACCGGGTCAGCCCGCCGTAGAGCACCGCGCCGTCAGGAAGCGCAACCGGCACGGACGAGGCCTGGTCGCTGACCCAGACGCTGGGCCTGAGGCCGGTGGAGGGGTCGACCCCCCTCGGCGCGCCCTGGCGGCAGCCCGTGGCGAGGACACCGCAGCCGTCCTCCAAGATCTCGCGCATCCGGAACGTCCATCGCGGATTGAGGTCGGAGCTGAGGGCCAGCAGTGACGAGTCGTTGGGCGTGTAGTGCGCACGGCTCACGACGAAGATGACGCCCCCGGGGCCGATCGCCGGGCCCGAGTTCCAACCGGGCCGCTGTGAGCCACACAAGCCGGTTGGCACCGGAACCGGGGCTGGGTAAGGCCCCGGAATCTGTCCCGCCGCATAGGAATAGGGACACTGGTCTCCGGCCGCGGGCGCGCCGCTGACGATGCCCTGATACAGCACCTTCGTCGGCGCCCCGCCCGGCGGAATCCTGACGAGGTATCCCTGCGCGTCGCCCGACGTCGGAACCACAGGATCGAGCTCGATCACGTTGTAGAGCAGCGTCCCGTCGGCGTCGACCACCAGCGGTCCCGTCACGTAGCGATGGGAGTTGGCGACGGAGAACGGATTGATGACCTGCGGGCTTCCCAGCTGCCGGTCCAGTCGGGTCACTGTTCCCTCGGCGCCCGGAACCCAGACCACCTGGTCGTGCACCGCGGCTTGGAATGCCGGTTCCCATCCCTGCACCACCTGAAAGGGCGGGGGCTTCCAGTTGCTGGCGAAGCCCTGCTTCTCTACCAGCGCCCCCGACTCCCACGTGAGGTGCTGCACGTTCCAGGTCTGTTGGTCCCAGGTCTCGAAGCCGCAAGGTGAGACTGTCCCGCCATCCGCAAGCACGCAGCTCACGTACGTCCCCGACTTCACGGCCATGTACAGATCGTCACCCACGATGAGCGGGGAGCCGTAATGCACGAGAAGGGCGGGACGGCCGTAGCGCCGGTCTGCCTCCTCCACCTCCTGCGCCACGAACGGGTCAAAGGTCACCGTTCCCAGTGCCTTCGCGAATCCCTGCGCCGACGCGCACGACTGACCGGTGTGGGCCCAGTTCTGGCCCCACTGACCCCAGTCGCACCCTGCGTCGGCGCGGAGCGGGTCGGAGATGAACGGCAGCGGGGGCTGCTGACCGGCATCGTTCCCCCCCGGCTCGTCCTTGCAGGCGGTGGCGGTGAGGGCGAGCAGCGCGACGACGGTCAGGTGTGTCTTCATGCGAGGAAAGGCCCCCCGGGAGCTCCCCTCGGCCTCCCGGGGAGCGCACAGTTCCGCCCGGCACACCCCCGCCCGTCAAGCGCGCGGCCGGGAGTGGCGTCCCGGGCGTGAGGGTTGTAACCCAGCGGAGCCCTGGCACGTCTCCCGGGGAGAGTCGCCATGTCCAAGCCCGACACCCACGAGCCCCCTCCCGGCGAGATCACCCCCGAGCCGCTCTACCTGCGCCGGCGGGAGTTCCTCAGGAATGCCGGGCTGGGCGTGCTCACCGCCGCGGCCACGGGAGCCGGCCTCGTGGCGCTGACCCAGGGGGGACCGGGAGTGGCACGTGGCGGACGGAAGGACGGCCCTGCACCGGAGCCGGCTCCGCCCAAGATCCTCGGCCGCTACAGCACCGACGAGAAGCCCACGAGCTACGAGGACGTCACTCACTACAACAACTTCTACGAGTTCGGGACCGACAAGCTCGACCCGGCGGCGAACGCGGGCAGGCTGCGGACACGACCCTGGACGGTCACGGTGGACGGGCTGGTGAAGAAGCCCCTCACCGTCGACATCGACCAGCTCCTCAAGTGGTTCCCGCTCGAGGAGCGCATCTACCGGATGCGCTGCGTGGAAGCGTGGAGCATGGTCATCCCCTGGCTGGGGTTCCCGCTCGGGGACTTCATCCGGCGGGTCGAGCCGCTCGGCTCGGCGAAGTACGTGGCCTTCCAGACCCTGCTCGACCAGCAGCAGATGCCGCTGCAGCGCTCGCACATCCTCGAGTGGCCGTACGTGGAGGGGCTGAGGATGGACGAGGCCACGCATCCGCTGACCCTCCTCGTTGCCGGCCTCTACGGCAAGGCGCTTCCGAACCAGAACGGCGCGCCGCTGCGGCTGGTGGTGCCCTGGAAGTACGGGTTCAAGGGCATCAAGAGCATCGTGAAGATCAGCTTCGTGGAGAAGCAGCCGCCCACCACCTGGTCCATCGAGGGACCCCGCGAGTACGGCTTCTACGCCAACGTGAACCCCGACGTTTCGCACCCCCGCTGGAGCCAGGCCACCGAGCGGCGCATCGGTGAGTTCGCACGTCGCAAGACGTTGCCCTTCAATGGCTACGGCGACGAGGTGGCGCAGCTCTACACCGGCATGGACCCGAAGACCCTCTACTGATGACTCCCCGGCGTCCCCCACTCCCCTGGTTGAAGCCGGGCCTGTTCGTCGGGGGGCTGATCCCGCTCGCGGTGCTCGTCTGGCGCGCCGCTCACCGGACGCTCGGGGCCGACGCGATCGCCATCGGCCTCAACCAGCTCGGGTACCTGGCGCTGGTGTTCCTCGTTTCCTCGCTGGCCTGCACCCCGCTCAAGACGCTGACCGGGTGGACCTGGCCCGTCCGGAGCCGGCGGATGCTCGGGCTGTTCGCCGTCTTCTACGCCTCGCTCCACCTCCTGACGTACGTGGGCATCGACCAGCAGCTGGACTGGCCCGTGCTCTGGGGGGACGTGACGCAGCGGAAGTTCATGGTCGTGGGCTTCCTGGCCTTCCTCTGCCTGGTCCCGCTGGCCTGGACCAGCACCGACGCCTCGGTCCGCCGGCTGGGGTTCCAGCGCTGGAAGGCGCTGCACCGGCTGGCCTACGTGGCCGGGGTCCTGGCGGTGGTGCACTTCACCTGGCGGGTGAAATCGGATCTGCGCGTGCCGCTGACCTGGGCAGCGATCCTCGGAGCGCTGTTCCTGGTCCGCGTCGCGGACGCCATCCGGACGCGACGGCGAAAGCGTTCGCGCCAGCCGGTGGCGGCACGGTCGGTGGACCTCGAGTCGGCGGGGCGTCCTGCGAGCGGTGCCTGAGGCGCCGCTGCAGCGCTTCAGGGTGACGGCGCTGGCCGCTCGTTGTTCTCGAGCTCGGCGCGCTCGGTGAGCCGCGTCACGAACGAGGGGGTGAGCGGGGACTCGGACTCGGCCCCCGACCGCTGCTGGAAGTCCTCGGGCGAGCTCGGCCTCGGCAGCAGGCGCGCTCCCAGCCCCAGCAGCTCCGACATCAGCCCGGGGGCGAGGCCCTGCAGCCGGGCCCCCGTCCGGGCGCGGCCGGGGAAGATGAGCTCCGGCTTCCCGAGCTCGACTCCCCGGACGATGGCCCGTGCCGCAGCGCGGGAGCTCATCGAGAGGTAGGGAAGCGAGTCGAGGACCTTGAACCACGCGTACTCGACGTCGTGGCGGCCCTTCACCGCGACGTGCCGCGGGCTCCCGGTGCGCATGAGCCCGGGGCAGACGGTGGTGACGATGACGCCGTCGCGGCGCACCTCGGCGTGCAGTCCCTCGCTCCAGCCGACCAGCGCGAACTTGCTGGCCACGTACGGAAGGAGGTGGGGCGTCGGCACCTTGCCGCCCACGCTGCTGATGTTGACGATGCGCCCCTCGCCCCTCCGGCGCATGTCGGGGAGCACCGTCTGCACCAGGAACAGCGGCCCGAAGAAGTGGGTGTCCATCGCCTCCTGGTAGTCCGAGACCCGCATGGTCTCGGCGGGCCCGACCTGGATGATGCCGGCGTTGTTGACCAGCACGTCGACCCGGCCGAACCGCTCGACCACCTCGCGCACGGCGCGCTGCACCTGGTCCTGGAACCGCACGTCGCAACCGAAGATCTCCACCTCGGCTCCGGCCGCTCGCAGCTCGTCGCGAGCGCGGGCGAGCTCCTCCTCGTCCCGGGCAAGCAGCGCCAGCCGGGCTCCCTTCCGGCCGAGGACCCGCGCCAGCTCCAGCCCGAGCCCGCGTGAGCCGCCGGTGAGGAGCACCACCTTGCCAGCCAGGTCGTAGCGGGGGAGGGTGAGCCGTCGCCCGAGCCACACGCCCGCCATCGCGATCGCCCCCAGCGTCTTCCAGTCCAGTCCGCGCCATCCCATGCCGGCGAGGGTAGTCACCCGCCCCCCTGGCGCCCTGTCCCCCGGCGCTCGGCCGCCCGGGTGCTCCCTGAGCGGCGTTGCCGGCGAGCCCTGGCTGAACGTATGTTCAGATCCCATGGACCGGAGCGAGCTGCTGGCGATGGTGAAGCGCCTCGGCGCCGAGTTCCGGAGGCGAGGCATGCACGGCCACCTCGCGCCGCTCCGGCTCTACTGGCTCGCGCTCCGTCACGATCTGGTCCAGCCCGACCGCCACGGGCTCCACGTGCAGCTCTCGGAGGAGATGGTGGTGGAGTGGTTCAAGCTCCTGCGGCTTCCGCCCTACGAGCGCGCCTATCCCGTCCAGCCGCCCGGGTCGCGGTGCCCGCGCTGCCCGCCGGCCGATGGTCCGGCGAAGGAGGTGGTCACCGAGCGGACCTTCCCCGAGGGCCGGAAGGTCGCGTGTCTCGCGTGTCGCGCCGCCTGGCTCGAGCTCGAGCCGACCACGCGGATGGGCCGCGGCTCGGATGCCTCACGGAGGAAGCTGTCCTAGCGTCCGCGCTCCATGGCGCGGGCTTGGCACGTGGCGGTGGTGGGGTCCGGGCACAATGCGCTGGTCTGCGCGTGCTACCTGGCCCGGGCCGGCCACCGGGTGTCGGTGTTCGAGCGGAGCCGGCAGGTGGGCGGCGCGGTCTGCACCGAGGAGCTGTTCCCCGGCTTCCTCTACGACGTGGGCAGCTCGGCCCACATCATGATTCACGCCACGCCCATCCTCGACGAGCTGCAGCTCGCGCGGTTCGGGCTGGAGTACCTGGAGATGGACCCCTGGGCGTACTACCCGACACCCGACGGGCCGCACCTCGCCTTCTACCGGGACCTCGACCAGACGTGTGCCTCCATCGCCCGGGTGAGCGCCGAGGATGCCGAGGCGTACCGCCGCTTCGTGCGCGACTGGACGCCGCTCGCCGAGGCGACGTTCAAGGTGTTCCAGGAGCCGCCCACGCCGATGGCGGTGGGCCGCCGGTTCGTGGCCGTGCCGGGTCCGCGCCGCCCGGTAGGCGCCGGACTTCAAGAGCTCCTCCAGAGCTATGGCGACGTCATCGAGCGGCGCTTCCGCTCGGGCCCGGTGCGCGCCGCGTTGCTGTGGCTGGCCGCGCAGTCGGGACCTGGCCCGGACGAGCGGGCCTCCGCGCCCCTCGTGGGGTGGCACGCGGTGGTGCACCGGATCGGCGCCCGGCATCCCCGCGGTGGCTCGGGCATGCTGACCCGTGCGCTCGCACGGCGGCTCGAGTCCGACGGTGGCTCGGTCCGGAGCGAGGCGGCGGTGGAGCGCATCGACGTGCGGGACGGCAAGGTCCGGGGGGTGACGCTCGCCGGTGGTGAGCACGTCCCGGCCGACCTCGTCGTCTCCGGCGCCCACGTGCGCACCACGCTTCTTCAGCTGCTCCGCCCGGAGGACCTGCCGGTCGAGACGCGGGAGGAGGTGGCGGCGACCCGGGTCGGGAACGGCCTCGGGATGGCCATCCGCTGCGCGACCGAGGCGCTCCCCGAGTACCTGGGCGAGCCGACCGGAGCGCCGATCGACCGGCACATGGGGCTGCAGCTGCTCGCGCGCTCGGACGCGACCGTGCGCCGGGCGTACGCCGAGTCCCTCCTGGGGAAGAGCGCCTCCGAGCCCCAGATCATCGCGATGACCTTCTCCGCCTTCGACCCGGATCTCGCGCCGGCGGGCAAGCACGTCTGCTACCTGTGGAGCCAGTACCACCCCTACGCGCTCTCGGGCGGCGAGACCTGGGACGGGATCCGTGAGCGAGAGGCGGACCGCATCCTCGAGCAGCTCTACCGGTTCGCCCCGAACATGCGGGGGCGCATCCTCCACCGGCACATCCAGTCGCCGCTGGACCTCGAGCGGCGGTTCGGGCTGCTCCGCGGCAACGTGATGCACCTGGAGATGTCGGTGGATCAGATGTTCGGCTTCCGGCCCACGCCGTCGCTCTCGCGGTACCGGACGCCGGTGAGCGGGCTGTACCTCACCGGGGCGAGCACGCACCCGGGCGGCGGCGTGTTCGGCGCGTCGGGGCTCGCCTGCGCCCGGACGGTGCT
>RPRB01000139.1 GCA_003818285.1 Myxococcaceae bacterium | reverse complement strand
CGCCGTGGGAGTTCCCAAGAAGAGGACGTCCAGAATGCGCCGCGACCGTCGGCGCGCCGCCAACAACAACCTCCGCGCGGCGGTGCAGGTCATCTCCTGCCCGAACTGCAAGGAGCCGGTGCTTCCCCACCGGGTGTGCAGCAGCTGCGGCCAGTACGCGGGGCGCGAGGTCGTGGCGACCAAGTAGCCGGCCCCCGTGGACGACGCGCAGAGTCATTTCCGCTGGCAGCACAACCGGAACGGGGTGCCGCGCAGGACATTCCTGCCCGCATGCGTCATGGTGACCGCCGCATGAGACGCACCGTCATCCTGGGAACAGGTGCCTACGTACCCGAAAAGGTCCTGACCAACGCCGACCTCGAGAAGATGGTCGAGACCTCGGACGCCTGGATCACCGAGCGGACCGGCATCAAGGAACGCCGCATCGCTGCCCCGGGCGAGCTGACCTCGGACATGGCGGTGAAGGCGGCGGTGCGAGCGCTGGAGATGGCGCACACCCGGGCCGACGAGCTGGACCTGATCATCATCGGCACCATCTCCCCGGACATGCCGATGCCGTCCTGCGCGGTGATGGTGCAGGCCAAGCTCGGCGCGAAGAAGGCGTTCGCCTTCGACCTCTCCGCGGCCTGTGCCGGGTCGCTCTACGGGATGTCCATTGCCGACCAGTACATCCGCAACGGCGGCGTGAAGCGGGCGCTGGTCGTCGGGGTGGAGCTGCTGAGCCGGCTCGTGGACTGGACCGACCGGAACACCTGCGTGCTGTTCGGCGACGCCGCGGGCGCGATGGTGCTCGGGCCGTCGCCGGACCCGGACCGGGGCATCCTCGGCATCCACCTGCACACGGACGGTGGCGCCGCCGGAATCCTCACCATCCCCGGCGGGGGCAGCCTGCATCCGCAGTCGGCCGAGGTGCTGGAGAAGAAGCTGAACAAGGTCCAGATGAACGGCCGCGAGGTCTACAAGTACGCGGTCCGTGCGCTGCCCGAGGCGGTGCTCGAGGCGCTCGGCGCCCAGGGCCTGGCCCCCGACGACGTGACGCACCTGATCGGACACCAGGCCAACCTCCGGATCATCGAGTCGGTGTGTCACCGGCTCCGGCTCCCCCTCGAGAAGTGCTGGGTGAACATCCACCGCTACGGCAACACCTCCTCGGCGTCCCTCCCGACGACGCTCGACGAGGCGAACCGCGCCGGCCGCCTCCACCCCGGGGACATCATCGCGATGATGGCCATCGGCGCGGGGATGGCCTGGGGCGCGGGCGTGGTGCGATGGTGAGCACCGCCTTCCTCTTCCCGGGGCAGGGCAGCCAGGCGGTGGGCATGGGCAAGTCCCTGGCCGCCGCCTTCCCCGAGGCCCGGGCAGTGTTCCAGGCCGCGGACGACGCGCTGGGCGACTCGCTGTCCCGGCTGTGCTGCGACGGGCCCGAGTCCGAGCTGGTGCTCACCCGCAACACCCAGCCGGCGATCCTCGTCACCTCCATCGCCGCGCACGCGGTGTGGGCGGCGCGGTCCGGACCGGCGGCGTTCGTCGCCGGGCACTCGCTCGGCGAGTACTCGGCGCTGGTGGCCGCGGGCTCGCTCTCGCTCGGCGACGCGGTCCGGGCGGTCCGGGCGCGCGGGACGCTGATGCAGGAGGCCGTGCCGGCGGGCACCGGGGCGATGGCCGCGGTGCTCGGGCTCGATGCCGAGGTGGTGGCCCGGGTGTGTGCCGAGGCCGCGGGCTCGGAGGTCGTTTCGCCCGCGAACTACAACTCGCCCGAGCAGACCGTCATCGCCGGTCATGCCAGCGCGGTGGAGCGCGCCTCGGCGAAGCTCAAGGAGGCCGGCGCCAAGCGCGTGGTGCCGCTCTCGGTCTCCGCTCCCTTCCACTGCGCGCTGATGGAGCCAGTGAAGCCCCGGCTGGCCGACGTGCTTGCCCGCTGCACGGTCTCGGCACCGCGGATACCGGTGGTCACCAACGTCGAGGCCTCGCCCAACGCCGATGCGTCGCGGGTGGTGCCGCTCCTCCTCGCTCAGGTGAGCGCTCCGGTCCGGTGGGTCGAGTCCGTCCGTGCGCTCGCCGCCGCCGGCGTGACCCGGGTGGTGGAGCTCGGGGCGGGCAAGGTGCTCGGAGGCCTGGTGAAGCGCATCTCGAAGGACATCGAGGTGCTGAACGTGGAGGACCCGGCGAGCCTGGAGAAGTCGCTCGCCGCCGCCGGCGGCCGCTAGGCCACCCGAGGGGAGCGGACACGGATGGAGTTCACCGGAAAGGTGGTCCTGATCACCGGCGGCTCGCGAGGCATCGGGCGGGCATGCGCCGTGGCGTTCGGGAAGGCCGGGGCGACGGTGGTGCTCACCTACGCCGGGAACGAGGCGGCCGCTGCCGAGGCCGTCGCCGCGAGTGGCCCCAACGCCCGGAGCATGAAGTTCGACGTGTCGAACACCGCGGCCTGCGCGGCGGCGGTGGACGAGGTGGTGAAGGGCGCCGGCCGGCTGGACGTGCTGGTGAACAATGCGGGGGTGGCCATCGACGGCCTGGTGGTCCGGCTCAAGGACGACGACTGGGACCGGACGCTCGACACCAACCTCAAGGGGGCCTTCGCCCTGTGTCGCGCCGCGGCGCGTCCCATGATGAAGCAGCGGTCCGGCGCGATCGTGAACCTCACGTCGGTCGTCGGCGAGATGGGGAACGTGGGCCAGGCTGCCTACGCGGCGAGCAAGGCCGGGCTCATCGGGCTCACGAAGTCGCTCGCCCGCGAGCTGGCGAGTCGCAACATCCGGGTGAATGCGGTCTCGCCGGGGTTCATCGACACCGACATGACCGCGGGACTGAACGCCGAGCTCAAGGCCAAGATGACCGAGGCCATCCCGCTGGGGCGGCTGGGGACGGCGGACGAGGTCGCAAGGGCGGTGCTTTTCCTCGCCAGTGACGCGGCGTCCTACGTGACTGGCGAGGTGCTGAAGGTCAACGGCGGCATGTACATGTAGAGGGTCGTGGGCTATACCGCGCGCGCCCCGGGGGTCCCGCGGGACCTCTCCTAGGCCGTTAGGAGGTCCCCCGGGCAACGCACCCCGACAACGAGCATTCGGCAGCACTTCGAGGAAAAGAAGGGAACCGGAGGAATCAGATGGCGACGAGTGCAATCGAGGCCAAGGTCAAGTCGATCATCGCCGACCAGCTGGGCGTGGGTGAGGACGAGATCAAGCCCGAGTCCTCCTTCATCGAGGACCTCGGTGCGGACAGCCTGGACATCGTCGAGCTGGTGATGGCGATGGAAGAGGAGTTCGAGGTGGAGATCCCGGACGAGGAGGCCGAGAACATCAAGACCGTCGGGGACGCCATCAACTACATCAACACCCACAAGAAGTAGCGCTCCCCGAGGGCCGGGAATAGGTCATCCGCCCATGTCGAACCGTCGCGTCGTCGTCACAGGAACCGGACTCATCACCGCGCTGGGGACCGGTGTGGAGAAGAACTGGCAGGCCATGCTGGCCGGCAAGTCCGGGGTGGGTCCCATCACCCGCTTCGATGCCAGCGGGATCGACGCGCGCATCGCTGCCGAGGTGAAGGACTTCGTGCCCGAGGAGTGGATCGACCGGCGCGAGGTCCGCCGGATGGACCTCTTCGCGCAGTACGCCATGGCGGCCACCGACATGGCGATGAAGGAGAGCGGCCTGCCGGTCGGACAGGGCAAGCCCCACGGCTACGTCCCGGAGAAGGTGGGCGTCATCATCGGCTCGGGCATCGGCGGCCTCGGCTCGCTGGAGGAGCAGCACAAGAAGGCGCTGGAGAAGGGCTTCGACCGGCTGAGCCCGTTCTTCATCCTTCAGATGATCATCAACATGGCCCCCGGCCTGGTGACCATCAAGTACGGGTGCAAGGGCCCGAACTGGTCGCCGGTGTCGGCCTGCTCGACCTCGGCCCACGCCATCGGCGAGGCGGTGAAGTCGATCCGCATCGGTGAGACCGACGCGATGATCGCCGGCGGGGCGGAGGCGGCGATCACCCCGCTGGGCATCGGTGGGTTCGCGGCGATGAAGGCGCTGTCCACCCGGAACGACGACGCGGCCCACGCGAGCCGGCCGTTCGACAAGGACCGCGACGGCTTCGTGGAAGGCGAGGGCGCGGGCATCCTGGTGCTCGAGGAGATGGAGCACGCCCGCCGCCGTGGGGCGAACATCCTGGCCGAGGTCGTCGGCTACGGTGCCAACTCGGACGCGCACCACGTGACCGCCCCGGCGCCGGAGGGCGAGGGCGCGGCGCGGTGCATGCGCCTGGCGCTGCAGGACGCGGGGATGCGGCCCGAGGACGTGGGCTACCTGAACGCGCACGGCACCTCGACCCCGTTCAACGACGCCAACGAGACCCGGGCGATCAAGACGGTCTTCGGCGCGCACGCGAAGAAGATGCTGGTCAGCTCGACCAAGTCGATGACCGGGCACATGCTCGGAGCTGCCGGTGGGGCCGAGGCGGTGGTGGCCATCCTGGCGCTGACCCGCGGCGTGATTCCTCCGACGATCAACTACGTCACGCCCGATCCGGACTGCGACCTGGACTACGTGCCGAACACGCCGCGGGAGGTCCGGGTGGACGCGGTGATGAGCAACAGCTTCGGGTTCGGCGGCACCAACGCCGTGCTGCTGTTCAAGCGGTACAACAAGTAATCCTCAGGATCGCCGCCGGGCTGGGTTCCTTGGCGGCGCGGCGTGTGCGTTCGTGCACGCTCGAGGAGTTCCACGCGGGCGCTGAGGTCCGCATGCTTCACCGTTCAGGTCTTCGCCGGCGATCCGTCGCCGCCGGTCTGCCCGGTCGGAGCAGCCGAAGCATGACCGGGCGGTCCGCGCTCCGGCCGCCGACCTCCCGGAACCCCGCGCGGGCGAACGTCGAGACGAGGCCGGTGTACCACTCGGGGTCGGTTCTCGAGGGGTACGCCTCGAGCGCTGGCGCACCGGCTTCACGCGCGAACCGGATGGTCGCGGCGAGCAGCGCCGCGCTGACGCCACGCTCCCGGTATCCGCGCCGGACGTAGAAGCAGGACACGGACCAGACGGGCCGGCGATCGAGCGGTCCGAACCTCGTCGCGCCATCGAGATACGGGAGCTCGCGGCGCGCCGTCACCTGGCACCAGCCCACGGCTCGGACTCCGCGCGGTTCTCCTCTCGCGGTCGCTCCCCGTAGGCGCTTCCGATGCGCCAGTACATGCACCAGCAGCCGTTCGACGCACCGTGTCTGCCGAACAGGTCCTCGAGCGCGGGCCACAGCTCGGGTGTGAGCGGTCGGATGGTGAGACGCGGCCGCGCCCCCATCGACTTCCTGCTGCGGAGAAGGTGGCTTCCGCCGCGGCGCGCGTTTACAGCTCCGGCCATGACGCTCCATCCCATGATGCTCGAGATGAGCAAGCTGCTGGGCCAGATGAACGGCTGGATCGACAAGGCCGAGGCCCACGCCGCCAGCAAGGGTTACGACGTGAACACGCTCCTCCACGCCCGGCTGGCGCCGGACATGCTCCCGCTGGTGCGGCAGTTCCAGAACGCGTGCGACAACGCCAAGTTCGCCGCCGCGTTCACGACCGGGAGGGAGCCGCCTTCACACCCGGACACCGAGCAGACCTTCGTCGAAGTGCGCGCGCGGATCGCCTCGGTCATCGACTACCTCGGGACGTTCACCGCGGCGAGCTTCGAGGGCACCGATGCCCGCGAGGTGAAGCGGCCACGCTGGGAGGGGAAGTCGATGCGCGCCACCGACTACTTCGTCGAGCAAGCGCTGCCGAACTTCTTCTTCCACCTCAACATGGCCTACGCCATCCTCCGCCACAACGGCGTGGAGCTCGGGAAGCGCGACTACATCGGTCAGCTCAGCTTCCGCCGGGGCTAGAGCGGGATCTCCAGCCAGACGCGATCCCGCACCGGAACGCCCCGGACCGAGAGACCCACCGGATAGCCACCCTCGGGGGTGAAGGCATTGCGCTCGATGCGGAGCATCCGGAAGCCGAGGCGCTGGTAGAAGCCGAGCGTGTCGAGGTCGGCGCTCGCCGTCGCCACGAGAAGCTGCGCGGCGCCATGCTCGCGCACCCAGGCGATGGAGCGGCGCACGAGACCCGTTCCGACGCCCCGCGCGCGGTACGGCCCGAGCACGGCGAGGCTCCGCAGCTCCCATGTCCGCACGTCGTGCGGGACGATCTGCGCGTGTCCGATGGCGACGCCACCGAGCGACGCCACGTGCACGAGCCCCAGGTCGAGATACCGGCGGATCGCCATCGCCGAGTCATCGGCGAGCTCGAACAGCGACCAGAGCTCGTGTCGCGACCCGTGATGGAGGGCGATCCGGATGGCATGCACATCGGGAGGTGTAGGTGAGAGGAGCATCGGTCAGGCCCGTGGGATCGACGTACGGACCCGCCCCTTTGTTCCCGCGGGGGGTCCGGCGCCCCAGATCTCGAGCTCGAGCCACTCCCGTGCTCTCCGGATCGTGCGCGATGCGGGGTGTGCCAACGTGGTATCGCCTTGCTGCGGGTCCAGAGCCGCTCGGTAGACACCGGTAGAAGGAGCGGTTGCGCCTGCGGGCGCCTCTTGTCCTTGCCCTCCTCACCTGTTGCTCCGCCCCGCTTCGGACCATCGAGGATCCGAGCGATCTCCGACTCGTCGGAGAGCGTGCGCCGAAGCAGTGGCGCGGTCGAGGACGTCGGCCTGTCCAGGGTCGTTGTCGAGCGACCCGGTCGCATCGGATGCCCTCGCTCCCGGGCGCTCGAGCTGCTCTCTGACGGCTCGTGATGGCTCATTGCAGCCGACGCAAGACGGCGAAGCGCGTGGTGTTCTCCGGATCGTCCTCGATGTCCGCCGCGAGCACGGTCAGTCCGTAGAGGGCGCCGGCCCTCGCGCTGGCGACGACGGCGCAGGCTGAATCCCGCTCCTCCGAGAGCTGGCGCGCGGCGCCGGACGTCGTGGCCCGTTCGACGAGGTCCCACCGGTGCTGCTCGAGGAAGCCGCTGCACTGGGCCAGCGCCTGGGGATGTGAGGCCACGCGCTGAATGTCCTCGAGGCGCACACCCGGCAGCGCGAGCAACGACTGCCGGACCCGGAGGGCGAGGCGGTCCGCGACCTGAAGCGATGACCGCGCGATCAGCCGCACCACCTCCTCGACCATTCCGGCGCGCGAGTTGTGCAGGGGCACGACGCCACGCTCGGCCACCCCGCGCTCGACGGCCTGGAACACCGCGGCGAACGAGGCACAGGGCAGGGGCTCGGCATCGGGCAGCATGCGTGCCGCCTCCTCGGCGAACGCCCCGGGCTCCCCGGCGTAGGCGACCTTCATCCCTCCGCCCGGTGCGCCGGATACGAGCCCACCACCCGGACCTCGGCGTGCCTGCGCGCCTCCTCCAGCGCGCGCGAGACCCGCTCGCCGGCGGCGTGGCCCTCCATGTCGATGAAGAAGCGGAAGCGGGGCGGGCTCCCCGGCACGGGCCGGGACTCGATGCGGGTGAGGTTCACCGCCTGCCGGGAGAAGGCGTGCAGCACCTCGTCCAGCGCTCCGGCGCGGTCGGCCAGGGTGAGGATGACCGAGGTCTTGCAGGGAACGTCCTCGGGGACGGCCGGCGCCTCGCGCGCCAGCTCGACGTAGCGGGTGTAGTGCTCCCCGTCGCGCTGGATCAGCTCGCCGCTGATCACCAACCCCGCCTCGAACAGGAGGTCCATCGTCCGCGTCGATCCCTCGAGCGTGCTCTCCAGCGGGAGCAACGCCACGTCCGCCCGCCCCGAGCGCACCGCCTCCACCGCGTCGGGGAGCGCGGGATGCCCCTCCAGCAGCGCGCCCCCGCGCCGCCCGCCGTAGCGCGCCTGCGCCGCGATCTGCCCGGGGCTCCCCTCCACGCCGAGGAAGGCGACCCGGAGCGGCACGGTCTCCAGCTCGAGCAGGTGGCTCTGCTGCTGCGAGACGGACATGTCGATGATCAGCCGGTAGAGGCGCTCCGACTGATGCGCATCGAGCCCCAGCTCGGTGGCGGTCTCCCGTGCGCGGCGGAGCACCACCGCCTCCCGCACCGGATCGCGCAGCGGGACCGCGGCGGCGATCTTCGCCCGGGCGGCCTGCTCTCCCAGCAGCTGGCGCTCCCGGAGGAGGGCGAGGAGCGAGCGGTCCAGGGCCTCGATGGCCTGGCGGATGCGGGCGAGCTCGGCGTCCTGGTCGTCCACGGGAGACCCCGAGTCTCGCACTCCCCGTGCCCGCCCGCGAAGCGTCGCCCGTGCGTCCAGGGCGCGACCGCCCGGGCCCCGACGGAGCAGCGGCCGTCCGGGGCCTCTGCTAAGAGCCGGCCCATGGAGAACACCCGCACCCTCGTCCAGGTGGACCCCGAGATCGCCGCCCTGGTCCGCAAGGAGACCGAGCGCCAGGAGGAGGGGCTCGAGCTCATCGCCTCGGAGAACTTCGTCAGCCCGGCGGTGTTGGAGGCCGTCGGGTCCGTCCTGACCAACAAGTACGCGGAAGGGTACCCCGGAAAGCGCTACTACGGCGGCTGCGAGTTCGTGGATCAGGCGGAGACCCTGGCCATCGACCGCGCGAAGAAGCTCTTTGGTGCCGAGGCGGCGAACGTCCAGGCCCACTCCGGCAGCCAGGCCAACATGGCCGCGTACATGTCGGTCATGCAGCCGGGCGACACGATGCTCAGCCTGGACCTCAACTCCGGTGGCCACCTCACCCACGGGATGTCGCTGAACTTCTCCGGGAAGCTCTACAAGGTGGTGCACTACGGGCTCGACCGGGCGACGGAGCGGATCGACTTCGGCCAGGTGCAGTCCCTGGCGAAGGAGCACCGGCCGAAGATCATCGTCGTCGGCGCGTCGGCCTATCCGCGGACGCTCGAGTTCGCGACCTTCCGGGAGATCGCCGACTCGGTCGGGGCCGTCCTGGTGGTGGACATGGCCCACATCGCCGGGCTGGTCGCGACGGGGCTCCACCCCTCGCCGGTGCCGCTGGCCGAGCTGGTCACGACCACCACCCACAAGACGCTCCGCGGCCCGCGCGGAGGCATGGTCCTGGCGAAGGAGCCGTTCATCAAGGGCGTGAACAGCAACATCTTCCCCGGCATCCAGGGCGGGCCGCTGATGCACGTCATCGCCGGCAAGGCGGTCGCCTTCCAGGAGGCGCTCCAGCCGGAGTTCGCGGTGTACCAGCGGCAGATCGTCTCCAATGCCAAGGCCCTGGCCGAGGCGCTGCTGCAGGGCGGGCTGCGCCTGGTCTCGGGCGGCACCGACACTCATCTCATGCTGGTCGACCTCCGCCCCAAGAAGCTGACGGGCAAGGTGGCCGAGGCGGTGCTGGGGAAGGCGGCGATCACCGTCAACAAGAACATGATCGCCTTCGACCCGGAGAAGCCCATGGTCACCTCGGGTATCCGGATCGGGACCCCGGCGCTCACCACCCGCGGCATGAAGGAGGGAGAGATGGCCACCGTGGGTGCGTTGATCGTCGAAGCGCTCGACCACCCCTCCGACGAGGCCGTGCTCGCGCAGGTGGCGGGCAAGGTGCACGAGCTGGCGAGAAGCTTCCCGCTCTACGCCTCGCGTCTACGGATCTGAATGCGCTGTCCCTTCTGCAAGCGGGACGACAGCAGGGTCCTCGACTCGCGCGAGTCGGCGGAGGGGACGGTCACGCGGCGGCGCCGCGAGTGCCTGGGCTGCCGGAAGCGATTCACCACCTACGAGCGGGTGGAGGAGCTGATGCCGCTGGTGGTGAAGAAGGATGGTCGCCGCGAGCCCTACGACCGGGAGAAGCTCATCTCCGGTCTGCAGAAGGCGGTGGAGAAGCGGCCGGTCTCCATGGACCAGCTCGAGGCGCTCGTGGCGGAGGTCGAGGCGCGCGTCGTCGAGCGAGGCGAGAAGGAGGTCTCCTCCAGCCTCATCGGCGAGGAGGTGATGGGCCGGTTGCGCGCGCTCGACCAGGTGGCGTACGTCCGGTTCGCATCGGTGTACCGGAGCTTCCGGGACATCGAGGAGTTCATGGACGAGCTGAAGGGCCTACTCGATGACCACGGCGCCGACGCCGCGCGGAGACACCGCGGGCAGCTCGAAGACTGACCCCGGTGCGCTGCCGCCGGGCGCCGAGGCGTGGATGCGCGAGGCGCTCGCCGAGGCGCACCTCGCGGTGGGGCGCACGCACCCCAATCCAGCGGTGGGAGCGGTTGTGGTGCAGGGCGGCGAGATCGTCGGCCGCGGTCACACCGCGCCCGCCGGGGGGCCGCACGCCGAGGTGCAGGCCATCGCCAACGCCGGTCCGCGTGCGCGCGGTGCGGACCTCTTCACCACCCTCGAGCCCTGCGATCACTACGGGCGGACCCCCCCGTGCACGGAAGCCATCCTCGCCGCCGGAATCGCGCGGGTGTTCGCCGGATCCGCCGATCCGAATCCGCTCGTCGACGGACGCGGCGTGCTCCGCCTGCGCGGGCTGGGAATGCCGGTGTGGACGGGCGTGCTCTCCGCCGAGACCGATGCGCTGAACCGGCCCTTCTTCAAGGCGATGCGCTCCGGGCTTCCCTGGGTGACGCTGAAGGCGGCGGTGTCGCTGGACGGCAAGCTGGCCACCGCCTCTGGAGACAGTCGCTGGGTCACCGCCGAGGCGGCGCGTGCCGAGGTCCACCGGCTCCGGAACGTCGTCGACGCGGTGCTCGTCGGGGCAGGAACAGTGCGAGCGGACGACCCCTCTCTCACCACCCGCCTTCCCGAGGGCGGGGGCAGGGACCCGCTCCGCGTCGTGCTCGATTCCGCGCTACAGCTGTCGCCGCGAAAGCAACTCTTCCACCTCGGATCGCCGGCGCGAACGCTGCTGGTCCACGTGGAGGGGCAGGGGACGGAACGGGCGGCGGCGCTCGCGGCGGTGGGTGCGGAGCTGCTCGCGGTCCCGGGCCGCCCCGGCGAGGTGGACCTCGAGTCGACGCTGCGCGCGCTGCTCCGGCGTGACGTGCTGCATGTGCTGGTGGAAGGGGGCCCCGGGGTCTTCTCGGCGTTCCTCCTCTCGGGGCTGGCGGATTCGCTGGTACTGCACCTGGCGCCCAAGCTGGTGGGCGGTGACGGGCTTTCCTGGCTCGGTCCGCTGGGAGTGGAACGGATGGCCGGGGCCCGTCCAGTCCGGGTCGAGGCGGTCCGGTGGCTGGGCGAGGACCTCGAGATCCGCGCCCTGCTCGGTCCGGCCTAGGTCAGGGCCGCCGCAGGCGAGATCCGGGTCAGGATGTCGTCGGGTGGCTGCAGTCGGCGAGGTCCGGGCGGCTGCAGTCAGCTAGCGCGACGCGGTCTGGACCGGGGTGTTCTGACCCCGGGCGGCGGCTGCGGACCCGGTCGAGCTGGCCGCCCCGACGGCGCCAACGGTCACGAAGAAGGCGCTCGCCCAGAGGAGAATCCGGCGGCGGAGGCAGTGGCTGCAGAGATGAGAGCGGTGCATGGCGAAGTTCCTACGCAACGGACGTGCCGGTTAGACGCGCATTCACGGGTGAAGGTTTCGGCCCTTCGCTGCGTTTGACTCCCACCGCAACACTTCTTCATCGGTACGCTCGCGAGGACCTACATGGACCGCCATCCGCTCCTGTCGGAGAGTTCCCGTCCCATGCGTCTTCTGCTCCCGGTGCTGGTGCTTGCCCTCGCCTGCTCGAGCCACAAGTCGGCGAAGTCGGCGAAGTACGACCCTGCTTCGGAGACTGCTGGGCAGCAGCTGCCTCCAGCACAGGGCCTGCCGCCGCCTCCTCCGCTCGGTCCTGACCAGTCCGTGGCCAAGGTGACCGGGTGCTCCGAGTCGCCGAGCCCGTCGGAGCAGGACACGGTCGCGCATCCGCCGCTCGTTCCGGGTGGCGGCCGGGAATCGTCGGCCACCGAGGTGCAGCTGGGGATCCAGCCGGGGGGCGTCTGGGTCTCGCACAATCTCACCCACCCGTGCTGCACCAAGGCGAGGGTCTACGTGCAGCGGGTGATGGGCCAGGTGAACTTCCTGGAGGCGGTGGAGGGTGACCCGTGCGGCGTGGGCGTCATGTGCGGCTCGCAGGTTCAGGCCGCTGCGGGAGTTCCCCCGGGCCGGTACAACGTCACGCTCCGGGTCGAGGACCCGGCCGGGTCCACCGTCGTGAAGCAGAGCGAGTTCGTGGTCGAGGCGTACTGACCCGTCCCGCTGGGCGCTCGGTCCTCGCGTTTCGGGACCCGCGGTGGCCTGTGCTCGTCTGCGAGCGGCCGGGCTGTGTGGCGCCCCTCGCGGGCCTTCGGGCACACTCCGGGGCGATGCTGGAGACCCGACGCTCGACCTGCCCGTTCGACTGCCCCGATGCCTGCGGCCTGGTCGTGGAGACCGACGGCCGTTCGGTGCGGTCGGTGCGGGGCGACCCCGAGCACGGCTACACCCGCGGCACGTTGTGCCCCAAGGTGAACGGCTTCGAGCGGACGGTT
>RPRB01000138.1 GCA_003818285.1 Myxococcaceae bacterium | reverse complement strand
GGGGGGACGCCCGACGCCCACCGTCCCGGCCGGCCCCGGGGCGGTGGGCGCTTTTTTTTGGCGGGCAGCTCAGCCTTCAGCGGGGCGCGAGGTCCGGATAGGGCCCGCCCTGCATCGACTCGAGCTGCCACTCCCCGCCCCGGGCGACCCACACCGCCGTCGCCTCGGATACCTGCTCCGAGGTCGAGGGCAGCCGGAACCACCGCCAGCGCGAGATCGCCGTGGCGTGCGTGCCGTCCTCGCTGGTCACCACGTTCAGCAGCTCGATGTCGGTGATGTTCAGGTCCTTCCCGTCCCGGGCCCGGGCGGCGAGGAACTGGTTCCGTCGCTCGGGGACCAGCAGCTGCGCCACCGCGGCGGACTCCCCCCAGCGGGCCTTCTGCTCGAAGTCCTCGTACGTGCTCTTGAGCTTCGCCTGCGTGGCGCCCCCTTCGTGACATCCGACGACACACAGGAGGAGCCAGGCGAGGAGGGGGCGCGTGCTAGCCTTCATTGGCTGACAACGATGCCCGAATCCCTGGTGGAGCGGTACGAGCAGCTTCTCGCCACCGATCCTACCTCCACCCTTTTCGTGGAGCTGGCTCGGGTGCTCGTCGAAGAGGGTGAGAACGCCCGCGCGGCCGAGGTGTGCCAGCAGGGGCTCGTCCACCATCCGGACAGCATCCACGGGTACGTCCTCTGGGGGAAGGCGCTCATCGGCCTGGGTCGTCCCGCCGAGGCGATGGAGCAGTTCGACAAGGCCGTCGCCGTCGACCGGCAGGACCCGCTCGCCTACCACCTCATCTCCGAGGTCCTGGTCAGCAAGGGCCTCTACCGCTCGGCGCTGCCGCTGCTGCGCAAGGCGGTGGCGCTCTCCCCCGGCGACGAGCAGGTGAAGATCTGGCTCGAGCAGACGCAAGCGGCCCTCGCCGGGGGTCCCGCGCCCACCATCCGCCCGGCGGTCCTGGACAATCCTCCCGAGCGGCCGCTCCCCCCGCGCGCCAACGGCACCCCGACCGGAAGCAACGCCGCCGTCCGGCCCACCCGCACCGGGTCCACCCCGCCGCCGCCTCCGCTCGAGGCGCTCGCCGAGGCCGCCGGCTTCACTCCGCTCCCGGAACGCAAGGGCTCCGGCTCGTTCCCGACCGCCGGCGACGGGCCGACCGTGCCCGGTGGGCCCGACTACCCCGCGAGCGCCGAGCCGGGCGCGACCAACGGCGAGCCCCCCACCGAGCCCAGCCTCCTGGCCGACGTCCCGGACGCGCCGGTGCCCACCGGGTCGGTCCCCGCGGTCAAGCGGCCGTTCAGCACCGGCACCACCCAGGCCATCGCCAAGGAGTACGAGAAGGCGCTCCGGGCGAAGGTCGCGGAGAAGGCCCAGAAGAAGAGCTGGCTCCAGGTCCACGCGCTGAAGCTGGCCATCGGAACGGTGACGCTGGTGGCGCTGGTCGCCGGCGCGCTCGTCTACCGCCACACCCGGACGGTGAACCAGGGCCGGAACCTGAGCGACGCGCTCTCCAGCGCCCGGAAGGCGCTCGCGCTCGACACCGCCGGTGGAGACCGGGCCGCGCTCGACTCCCTCGCCCAGGCCATCCGGATGGAGGAGGACAGCACCGAGGCCTGGGACCTCACCGCATACGCCCGCGCGGTGCTCGCCGACGAGCACGGAGGCACCGCGCAGGACCGCACGCAGGCCGCGACCGCGCTCGCTCGTCCCAAGGCCGGAGCCAGCCACCCTGGCCTGGTCCTCCTCGCCCGGGCCATGACCGCCGAGGGCGCCGAGCGCGACGCGGCTCGCAAGGCCATCCTCGACTCGCCGCTGGATCTCACCGAGGTGCACGACGCCGCTGGCCGGCTGCTCCTGGCGAAGGGGGACGCCAAGGGCGCGGTGCTCCACTTCAAGCGCGCGCTCGAGCTGAACGCGGGCAACGTCCGTGCCCTGGTGGCCCTCGGCGACTACTACCGCGAGGCGGGCGACGACGCCGCCGCGCTGAACGTCTACGGCACCGCGGAGCAACTCTCGCCGGATCATCCGGGCCGCGTCCTCGGCGAGGCCGAGAGCCGGCTCGCCCTGGAGCAGGACCTCACCCAGGCCCTGGCCGCGGTGGACAAGCTCTCTCCCGAGACGCTCACTCCCGACATGGTGGCCCGCCGCGCGCTGGACCGGGGCCGTCTCCTCTCCGCCAACGGCGCGCACGACCAGGCGGTGAAGGTGCTCACCGAGGGCGCGACGGGCGCCGGCAAGCGCGCCTTCGACTTCCAGGTGGCGCTCGGCGACGCGCTCCGGGCGAGCGGTGACCTCACCGCGGCTCAGAAGTCGCTCGAGACGGCGGTGAAGCAGAAGCCGAAGAGCGAGGAGGCCAAGGAGGCCCTGGGGCGGGTGCTGCTCGGCCGCGATCGCGAGCGCGAGCTCCTGCAGCGCTTCGCCGATGACTCCGGGCGGCGGATGGCCCTGCTGAGGGGCATTGCCTGGGGACGGCTGAAGGACTGGAAGAAGGCCCGCGCCGAGCTGGCGAAGACCACGGTGTCGGGGAAGTACCCCATCGAGGCGGTGGCGTGGCTCGCCCTGGCCGACGCCGCCGAGGGTGAGCCGGACAAGGCCCAGACGGTGCTGGAAAAGACGCTCGGGGCCGCGAAGCGCCCGCGCGCCGACGTGGCGGTCGCCCTGGGCAAGGTCTACTGGCAGCGCGGCATCATCGACCGGGCAAAGGCTCAGTTCGAGGGCGCGAGCCGCGACCCGCGCGACTACGAGGGCGCCTGCGCGCTGGGCCGGTTGCTCTGGACCTCGGGGTCCCCGGAGCGCGCGGTCGAGCCGCTCCAGCTCTCCATCCAGCGGAACCGCAGTCACGGCGAGAGCCGGCACGCGCTCTCCCGCGTCTACCTCGCGCTCGCCAAGCCCGCCGAGTCGCTGGCCCAGGCCGAGGCGTGGGCGTCGGAGAACCCCTCCAGTGCCACCGCGCACAAGGACGTCGCCCTCGCCCTGGCCCAGCAGGGCAAGTGGAAGGAGTCCGAGGCGGCGCTCGGGCGGGCCCTGAAGATCGACGCGCAGGATCCCGAGTCCCAGCGCCTCAAGGCGACCCTGATGTTCGCCCGCGGCGACGGACGCGCGGGCTTCGCCGCCCTCCAGAAGGCCAACTCGCTCGCGCCCAAGGACAGCGAGGTGTTCTGCGCCATCGGCCGCGCCTTCGTGCGACAGGGCAACGTCCCGCAGGCGCAGAAGGCGTACGAGGCCGCGAGCCGCGAGGACGCGAGCAGCGTCTGCGGGCTCGCCGGCGAGGTGCTGCTCAAGCCCGCCGCGGGCAAGCCACAGCTCTCGAAGCTCCAGGGTCTCTCGTCCGGAGCACCGCGGGCGAGCGACCGGGCCCTGGCCGCGGTGGCCGCCTCACGCGTCGCGCTGGTGAACGGCCGCGTCCAGGAGGCCAAGCACAGCGCCGACCTGGCCGTGGAGCTCCAGCCCTTCCTCTCCGACGCGGCGCTCGCTCAGGGGCTCGTCCTCCGCAAGCTCCGTGACGAGACGAAGGCGCGCGAGCTCCTGATCAAGGCCGTGCAGCTCGACCCCGCGGACGGACCGGCCCGTCTGGCGCTCGCCGATGCCTACGCAGCGGGGGGTGACACCGATGCGAAGCGGGCATACGAGGAGTACGTGAACTTCACCCGACTCGCGCCGAAGTCCCCCGAGATGAACCGGGTGAAGAAGCTCCTGCCCGCTCTGAAGAAGCGGGCCACCCGGCCGCCGTGAATCCGAAGCGCTTTCTCCAGGTCGTCGCCGGCAACGCGCTCGCCCTGGCCGCGCTGTACCTGGCCATCGGCGTGATCGTGGAGGCGCTCCGGGTCCAGTGGCCGTCCAGCGGGGTGCTCCGCATCTCGTATGCGCTGGATGCGCTCCCGGCGCGGGTCCTGGAGCGCCTCGGGCTGCTCGCGCCCCTGAAGGAGGCCTACACCGACGGGCGGATCGGCGAGTCGATGGTCCGCCTCGTGTTCGGAGCCACCGCGGTCGGATTCGTGTTCGTCCTGGCGCTGGGGCTCGCGGCGATGACGTTGCTGGTGCGGGAGATCCTCCTCCGGAGAAGGCGGCCGGTCGAACCCTGAGCCGGGCCGCTGCGCGGTCCGTCGGGGCTGGCGCCGAGCGCGCCTCCGAGCCGGAAGCGCGCGCGCCGCAAGCCCTGAGAGGACGCGAGTGGGCCGGGTCGCGGGCAGTGCTCGTCCCGACCGGCCTGCGCGACCCCGGAGTGCTCCCGCGGTCCGAGGGTTCTGACGCGCGACGTGGGGATGCGAGCTGTCACGGCCCGCGAGCTCGAGTGCGCCCTCCCGGGCGAGCACCGAATGACGCTCAGAGGCTATAGCCACAACTTCGACAGAGAGTGCGAGAGAGACTCTCGCAACACCTCGACTGCTCGTCGCGCGATTTCACCGGCATTCGAGGTTGTGGCTATAGCCTCTCGCGGTATCGGAGCGGCCCGGCCGGGGCGTCTGACCGCGGCGGATGGTCCCGCTAGGGCTGCCGCTCGTGTCGCTCGAGCCCGAGCGCGTCGACGTCCCGTGGGCTCGTGAACGGGCCGGGCCAATAGCCAAGACGCTCGAGTGCCGAAAGTGCGTGCCAAACACGAATCCAGCTGACCAGAACAACCACTCTGAACACGACAAACCACGACACGCCCAGACGTTCGATGCGCGTCCCGCTCGCATGGAAAGCCACAAGAAACACGAATCGAACAACAGCGCGACCACTCCGATCGCAAAGGCCCTCACATCGCGCAGCCGCATCCTGAGGCCGACGCCGATCCAGGCCAGCAACACCAGGACCGCCAGTGCGGACCCGAGTGGAGCGCGCAGCATACCGACGTGATCCAGGAACACCGAGAATGAAACTCGTCTGAGAAGCAGCGACGCCTGGAACGCAAACAGATTGTTGCCCCCGATGCCCCATGGCCCCGCACCAAAGTCCAGCAACGTCGCTACGAACATCAAGGCGAGCAACGCCAGGGCCAGCCCGATCTTGCGATCCAGAGACAATCGCTGATCGACGCCGAGGCGCTTCCCGTTCACCCGAAGGTTGTTCCGGGAATCACCCGATCGCATCGCCCTGAGCCCTGCGCGCGTGCTCCCGGGCGTCCCGGCAGATCTCCACCACCTTCGGCCCGAAGCGCTCCCAGCTCGTGCCCCCCGTGCCCTTCACCGCCAGGAAGTCCTCGCGGGTCAGCGGCAGCGCCGTCGCCAGCGCCTGCAGCGTCTTGTCGGTGAAGAGGATGAACGGCGGCACGTCCAGGTCCCGCGACAGGTCGCGGCGGAAGCGGCGCAGCGCCTCGGCGGCCTGATCGTTCATCGGCCCCTCGGCGACCCGCTCCTTCGATTTGTAGATGCTTCCTCCGCCCTTCGCGCTCGCTCGGGGCGGAGGTAGCTCGATCCGCGTCCGGGAGCCCGAGCAGACGTCGCACCCGTTGCAGTCGAGGTGCCGCGTGTCCTCGCCGAAGTAGTCCAGCACGAACGCTCGCCGGCAGGCCTTGGCGTAGGCGTAGTCCGTCATCCGGCGGAGCAGGAGCAGCGCTCGCCGCTCCTGCCGCCGCACTCGCTCCAGCGACAGGTCCAGCGCATGGAACGGCACCCGCTGCAGCGCCCGGATGCCCCGGCCCGCGAACGGCTTCCTCACCGAGACGGCCTTCGCCCGCTCCAGCGCCGATAGCGCCCGGCGAAGGTCCTTCTCCGGCAGCTCCGCCCGTGCCGAGAGCCCCCGGAGCGACGCGGAGACCGTCCCGCCCGCCCCGGCCTCGGCCCGGAGCACCTCCAGCAGCGCGCGCGCCGACCGCGAGTGCACCTCCGCCTTCGGCTCCAGCACCTTGATCCCGTAGGTCCCGGCCCCGGGCGCCTGGAGCTCGACGAGGCCCTCGCGCTCGAGGATGCGCAGCGCCGCCGAGACCTCGAACTCGCTCGCCCCCACCGCCGCCGCCAGCGCCTCCTGCCCCCGGGCGAAGACCTCCTGCGTCTGGAGCACGTTCCACACGTCGGCGATGACCGCCTCCGACGGGTGGTTGCTCTCGATGAGCCGCTCCTGGGTGAAGACGTCGGCGTGGTTGAAGAGCAGCAGCGCGTGCGCCGGCTTCCCGTCCCGTCCGGCCCGCCCCACCTCCTGGTAGTACGCCTCCACCGCGCGCGGGATGTTGGCGTGGACGACGAAGCGGATGTCCGGCTTGTCGATGCCCATCCCGAAGGCGTTCGTCGCCACCACCACCGCCGACGGGTCGGACATGAAGCGGTCCTGCGCCTTGTGCCGCTCCGCCTCGTCCATCCCCGCGTGGTAGACGACCGGGTCGTGCCCCCGCAGCCGGAGCGCGGCCTGCATCGCGTCCGCCTGCTTCCGCGTCGCGCAGTAGACGATGCCGCTCCCTCCCTCGGCGATGACCCGGGCCGTCGCCGCGCGGCGCTCCTCGTCCCCCGACACTCGCAGCACCTCGAGGAAGAGGTTGGGTCGGTCGAACCCGGCCACGAATACCCGCGGGTCCTTCATCAGCAGGCTGCGGACGATGTCTTCCCGCACCTCGGGGCTCGCGGTCGCGGTCAGCGCCACCGTGCGCGGCGGCCGGAGCCGCTTCCGCACCTGCCCGAGCAGGGCGTAGTCCGGCCGGAAGTCGTGTCCCCACTGGCTGATGCAGTGGGCCTCGTCCACCGCCATCAGCTCCACCCCCACCTCGCCCAGGGCGTCCAGGAAGCTCGGGCTCCTGAAGCGCTCCGGCGCCACGTAGACCAGCCGGTACGCCCCGGCCCGCATCCGCCGGATGCGCTCGGCTCGCTCCAGCTCGGGCACGGTGGAGTTGATGAGCGTCGCCGGGATGCCCCGGGCCTCCAGCTGCTCCAGCTGGTCCTTCATGAGAGCGATGAGCGGCGAGATGACCAGGGTCAGCCCCTTCAGCATCACCGCCGGCAGCTGGTAGCAGAGGCTCTTCCCGGCGCCGGTGGGCATGACCACCACCACGTTGCGCCCGCCGAGAACGGAGTCCACCACCTCGGCCTGGCCCGGCCGGAAGGCGGTGAGACCGAAGGATTGCTCGAGCTCCGCGCGCGCGTCGTCGTGGAACCGGAGCGGCTCCGTCATGCTCCGCATCTTCACTGTTTGCCTCCGGCCGTCAACGCCTCTCCGGTGCTTGACAGGACCGCGTGGAGCAGCCCGGAGCGCGCCAGCGAGACGTACCGCCCGGCTCCGACGACCACGTGGTCCAGGACGCGGAGGTGGAAAATTCTCGCCCCGGCCTGCAGCTCGCGGGTGAGCTGGAGGTCCGCCTCCGATGGCTCGGGGTCGCCGGAGGGGTGGTTGTGGGCGAAGATGACCGCGGTCGCCCGGGCAGCGAGCGCCGCCCGGAACACCTCCCGCGGATCCACGGTACAGGCATCCGTCGTCCCCTCCGCCACCCGCGCGTCCCCGAGCAGCACGTTCCGGGTATTGAACGACAGGACGTGGAACACCTCGTGCCGGAGCAGCGCGAGGCGCGGCGCGAGGTACCGGTACACCTCCCCGGCGGTGCGCAGCCGGGGCCGCCCATCGGGGGCGAGTTGCGCTCGCCGGGCCAGTTCCAGGGCCGCCAGAACCTGCGCCGCCCGCTCCCGGCCCAGCCCCGGCGCGCTGCACAGCTCCGACGGCTCCATGCTCGCGAGCGCCCGGAGACCGCCCGCTGCGGCGAGCAGCGACTCGCCCAGCCCGCGCACCGTCCGGCTCCGCCCACCGAAGAGGACGCCGAGGAGCTCCGCGTCGTCCAGCGTGTGCGGCGCCGCGAGCAGCCGCTCCCGCGACAGCTGAAATCGTCCGTCCTCGGTCTCGGAGTGCCCCCGCTCCACGCCAGCGGAGCGTGAGCAAGCCACGTGCCCGCCGCCGCGCGTGAACGCCGGTTCAGCGCGCCGTCCGCGGACGCGGCCGGCCGGCGTCCTAGAACTTGGACATCGCGAACAGCGCCTTCATCTTCTCGTTGGTGTCGCGCAGCCGGCCGGAGAGCGTGCGCACCAGCGCCCAGAGCACCGAGTAGGCCAGCTCCTTGTCGGTGAAGAGCAGCTGGTCGAGCGGATCCCGCCCGATGCGCAGGAGCACCGCCTCGCCCTCGTGCGCGAGGGCGTCCGCGCTCCGCATCCCTTCTTCCACCACCGCCATCTCGCCGAATGCCTCGCCCGGCTGGAGGATCGCCAGCGCCTCCTCGCCCATGCCGGGGAGCTGGCGGCTGATGCGCACCCTTCCCTCGACCACCACGTACATCGACGCGCCCGGCTCACCCTCCCGGAACACGTACTTCCCGCGAGGAACCCGCTCGGTCTCGCAGACGCCGGCGAGGTTTTTCAGCTGGGCCTGGGACAGGCCTTCGAACAGTGGCACCCGCGAGAGCAGGTCGAGATTCATGGCATTCGTGACACCCTCGTAGCACTCTTTCCGCCATGGCCGACACCGTGCATGCAGTCACCATCATTGGCTCGGGGCCGGCGGGCTACACCGCCGCCATCTACGCCGCCCGGGGGAACCTCAAGCCCGTCCTCTACGCCGGCGGACCGGCCCTGGACGAGCCTGCCCGGGTGCCGGGCGGACAGCTGATGATCACCACGGATGTCGAGAACTACCCGGGGTTCCCCGAGGCGGTGACCGGCCCGGAGCTCATGGAGCGCTTCAAGGCCCAGGCCGAGCGGTTCGGGACCATCATCCACATGGAGAACGTGATGAAGGTGGACCTCACGGTCCGCCCGTTCACCCTCTGGGACGAGAGCGGACGCGTGGTGAAGACCCAGACGGTGATCATCGCCACCGGGGCCGCCGCCAAGTGGCTCAACGTGCCCGGCGAGGCCGAGTACACCAACCGCGGCGTGTCGGCCTGCGCCACCTGCGACGGCGCCTTCTTCAAGGGGGAGGACGTCTTCGTCGTGGGCGGCGGCGACACCGCCATGGAGGAGGCGACCTACCTCGCGAAGATCGTGAACAAGGTCATCGTGCTCCACCGGCGCGACCAGTTCCGCGCCTCGAAGATCATGCAGCACCGGGTGCTCAGCAATCCCAAGATCTCCGTGGTGTGGAACACCGTCGTGGAGGAGGTCGTCGGCGACGGCAAGCGGATGAGCGGGGCCCGGGTCAGGAACGTCAAGACCGGCGAGGTCATGACCATGCACGCCGGCGGCCTCTTCGTCGCCATCGGACACAAGCCCAACAGCCAGCTCTTCGAGGATTGGCTGGAGACCACCGACAACGGCTACATCAGGACCGTGCCCGGGAGCACCCGCACCAGCCTCGATGGCATCTTCGCCTGTGGCGACGTGCAGGACGCGGTGTACCGGCAGGCGGTCACCGCCGCGGGCACCGGTTGCATGGCGGCCATCGAGGCCGAGCGCTTCCTCGTGGAGCACGGCCCGTGAGCACCCACCGGAAGCCGGCCGACCTTCGCACCCGGGCCATCCACGCCGGGAGCCGGCTCCCGGAGAGCAGCGCGGTCCCCATCACCCCTGCCATCCACGCCGCCGCGGTGAGCTGGTTCGACTCCGCGGACGAGCTCGACGCCGCGCTCGACGGCAAGGACTTCGTCTACACCCGCATCCGGGGCGAGAACCCCGTGCTCCTGGAGGAGGCGGTGGCCGCGCTCGAGGGCGCCGAGGCCTCGGCGGTGTTCGGCAGCGGCATGGCGGCGCTCCGCGCGGTCTTCGACGCCCAGGGCCTCGCCCCCGGGGACCGGGTGGTGCTCCCGGCGGACGGCTACGGCGCCACCCGGGCCCTCTTCAAGCGGCTCGCGGACCAGCAAAAGGTCGAGCTGCATCCGCTGAAGCTCAGTGACCCGGACAGCGTCGAGCGCCTCGTCGCGATCCGTCCCAGGCTCGTCCTGGCGGAGAGCATGACCAACCCGCTGCTCCTCGTGCCCGATCTCCCGGCCATCGCCCACGCGGCCCACGCCGCCGGCGCCGCGCTGGTCGTGGACGGGACCTTCACCTCGCCGTGCCTGCAGCCGACGCTCGCCCAGGGCGCCGACTACGCCCTCCACTCGACGACCAAGTGGATCAACGGCCACTCCGACGCGACCGGTGGCGTGGTCTCCGGGAGCCACGCCCGCATCGACCCGCTGCGCGGGGCGCGGGTGCTGGAGGGCGCGCTGCTCGGGCCCTTCGAGGCCTGGCTCACGCTCCGCGGGCTCCGCACGCTGCCGGTCCGCATGGCCGCGCACTCGACGCACGCGCTCCACGTGGCCAGGAGGCTGCGCGAGGACGGTCGCGTCGCCCGGGTGCTCTATCCGGGGCTGCCCGATCATCCGGATCACGCCACCGCCCGGAAGCTGCTCCACGGCGGCTACGGTGGCATGGTGGCCTTCGAGATCGGCGGCGCCGGCCGAGCGGAGTCGTTCCGCTTCCTCGAGGCGCTGAGGCTGTGCCGCCCCGCGCCCTCGCTCGGAGACGTGACCACCCTGGTGATGCACGCCGCGAGCGCCAGCGCCCGGCGCCTGACCCCGGAGGAGCGGGCGGCGGCCGGCATCGGCGAGAACCTGATCCGCGTCTCGGTGGGGCTCGAGGATCCGGACGACATCGCCGAGGACCTCCTCCAGGCGCTCCAGGCGGTGGCTCGGTCATGAAGATGGTGGACGTCGGCGGCAAGGAGCGCACCGAGCGGGTGGCGGTGGCCACCGCCCGGCTCCGGATGAAGCCCGAGACCGTGGCCCGCATCCGAGCGGGTCAGGTGGAGAAGGGGGACGTGCTCGCCGCGGCCCGGCTCGCCGGGGTGATGGCCACCAAGCGCACCCCGGACCTGATTCCGCTCTGCCATCCCATCGCCCTCACCGGGGTGACGGTGGAGGTCACGCTCGACGAGGGCGGTGCCCACGTCCGGGCCGAGGTGAAGACCCTCGACCGCACCGGGGTGGAGATGGAGGCGCTCACCGCCGCCGCGACCGCCGCGCTGACCATCTACGACATGGTGAAGAGCGTGGACCGGGGGATGGTCATCGAGGCGCTGCAGCTCGAGCACAAGGCCGGCGGCCGGACCGGCACCTGGGACCGAGGCACGGCAGGGTAAGCGGCCAGCGCGGCGATGCCCATCTCCCCGGCGGAGCTCGCGCTCGACGTCGTGCTCGGCGCGGGCATCGGCGTCCTCAGCGGCATCGTGGGCATCGGGGGCGGGCTGTTCATCATCCCGCTGCTCGGCATCTTCTTCGGCCTCACCCAGCAGCAGGCACAGGGCACTGCCCTGGTGATGGTGGTGCCCAACGTCCTGCTCGGGCTGTGGCGCTACGCGCGCTACCGGGGGTTCGACCCGCGCGGGGCACAGCTCCTCGCGCTTCTCGCGCCGCTGTCCACCTACGTCGGGGCCCGCGTCGCCATGCTGGCGCCCTCCGGCGCGCTCCGGGTGGGGTTCGCCGGGTTCCTGCTCGCGCTCGCGCTGTTCTACGGGCTCCGAAGCCGGTCGGCGGAGCTCCGCGTCGACCCCGACGCCCGGATCCCACCACGCGTGGCCATCGTGCTCGGCCTGCTGGGAGGCTTCGTCTCCGGCGTGTTCGGGGTCGGTGGCTCGCTCCTCACCGTTCCGCTGATGACCACGCTCCACGCCATGGGACAGGCCACCGCGCAGGGGATGGGGCTCGCCCTGGTCGCCCCCGGGACGGTGGTGAACCTCTTCGTCTACGGCCGGGCGGGGAACGTGGACTGGGTCCGCGGAATCGCGCTCGCGGTGGGCGGCGTGGCGACGATGCCGCTGGGAGTGGCCATCGCTCACCGGCTCCCCGAGCGCGCGCTGCGGGCCATCTTCGCGGTCGCCGCCGGGATCAGCGCCGTGGGGCTGTTCCTCCGTCGCTGACCTCAGAACGTGTGCCGCGCCAGAGCCGGCTCGGCATTGCCCGGGCCGACGTCCCGGTCGGCGTCAGCGAGGTACACCGGGAACGACTCGACCGGCTGCCGCGGAGCCGCGCTCACCATCGCCGGCTGCTCCACGGCGGCGCGCGCCGGGTTGTGGCGCAAGGCGTCGTAGGCGAGCACCGCCAGGACGTTGAACACGATGAACTTCACCAGCGGGTACCTGCGGACGAAGCGGGTCATGGCTGCCTCCAGGACGGGGTCACTCCTGTCCTGTGGAGGTTCCCGGCCGGCTATCGCACCGGGGCTCCAGAGACTGGCCACCAAACCGCCGCGGGCCTCAGCTGAGAGCGAGGAGGGCGGCGAGGGTCGCCGCCTTGTGATCCGCCGTCCACGGCGGGCCGAGCGGGCGGCCCACCTTCGTCAGGAAATCGGGAACCGCGTCCTTGCTGAGCCCGAGCGCCCGGGCTGCGCGCTGGACGAGTTCGGGCGCCGGAACCTGGAAGACGTCGAGGCCGAGGTCTTCGCTCGACCCGCGGATCACCGCTCGGAACATCGCACCCTCCGCGGCGTGGACCAGGGGGTGGCTCTGGAGGATTCCCTCGAGGGGACGGCGCGGGCACCCCCGGGC
>RPRB01000137.1 GCA_003818285.1 Myxococcaceae bacterium | reverse complement strand
TCGATGCAGCTTGTCCTCCCCGAGCCGCAGCTGTGGGCGACCTTCACTCGGGTCCAGCTCAGGCGCCCGCAGTACCTCAGGCCGGGGGACATCCTCCGTGGCACCATCGCCAGCGCGGACGGGGTGATCGACCTGGGCGAGCAGCGCCACGTCGTCGAGGGCGCGATCGCGTGAAGCGCTCGAGCAACGCGATCGACCACCGGGTCCGTGTTGGCCGGCAGCGGAGCGCGCGCACCGAGAGCAGGATCGTGGAGGCCGCGCTCCGCGTCTTCGCCGAGCGGGGGCCGGACGCACCGGTCATCGACGACTTCGTGAAGGCCGCCGGGGTCGCGCGCGGGACCTTCTACAACCACTTCACGGGAGTGGAGGAGCTGCTCCAGGCGACGTCGGCCTGGACCACGCGCGCCATGCTCCAGTCCATCGAGGAGACGATCGCCGGGATCGAGGGCCCCGCGCTCCGGTTTGGCCTGGGGCTCCGACAGTTCTTCGTCCGTGCCCAGCGCGACCCGGTGTGGTCACGATTCGTGGCCCGGGTCTGGAAGGTCGGCGGCCTCGAGCTGCCGGTCCGCGACCTCGACGAGGCCATCCGCCTCGGGCACTTCCGGGTGCCCGGCCGCGAGGTGGCCCAGGATCTGCTGTTCGGAGGCATTCGCGAGGCGGTGCATCGCATCGGTGAGGGCCGCGTCGGTCCCTCGTTCGGCGACCAGATGACGGAGATCTGCCTCCAGGCGCTCCGCGCGGAGCCGCGCCGCATCGCCGCGGTCCTCGCCCACGAGCTTCCCGCCCTCGCGGAGCGGGCCTCGAGGCGCGCCGCTCGAGGAAGGGCGTCCCTGGCGGGGTGGGGCGGTCGTAATCGGTAGGACACCGAGGCAATCCCGCTGGACGTGTCGAGCGTGATCTCCACTTTCTCGCCTGCGACGGGAAGGTCGACGGGACCAGGTCGTCATGGCCCTTTCCGTGCTCCCAGCCGAACCGACGGACCCCGAGAGCTTCGTGCCATCGAAGGACACCCGCCGCAAAACCGGCTCGTTCGTCAGGGGCAGCTCGCGGCCATCCGCGTGAGTCACGCGATTCGGATCAACGCCGAAGCCCTCGGGAAGTTCGGCGCCTTCGTCCAGGGAGAGTCCAGATCTCCGTCGCGATTCCTAATAGATCCCGGTTGCGTAAAACACGCCGATGGCCACTGCCACGGCAGCGGTCTTGAGCAGCGTGATCGCGAAGATGTCGCGGTAGGCGACCTTGTGCGTCAGGCCGGTCACGGCCAGCAACGTGATCACCGCGCCATTGTGCGGCAGCGTGTCCATGCCACCGCTCGCCATCGCCGCGATCCGGTGCAGGACTTCGAGCGGGATGCCGGCCGAATGCGCGGCGGCGACGAACCTGTCGGCCATCGTGGCGAGGGCGATGCTCATCCCGCCGGAAGCCGATCCGGTGATACCGGCGAGCGCGGTCACGGTGACCGCCTCGTTGAACAGCACCCCCGGGATCGCCCTCAGCCCGTCGGCGAGCCCGACGAAACCCGGCAGCGCAGCGATCACGGCGCCGAAGCCGTACTCCGACGCGGTATTGATGGCCGCGAGCAGCGCCCCGGCGACCGCGGCCTTGCTTCCCTCGGCGAAGCGTTCCTTGAGCCGCCCGAAGGCGAACACCACTACCGTCAGGATGCCGAGGAGCAGCGCGCCTTCCACCGCCCAGATCGCGGCCACCGAGGAAACCTGCGTGACCACCGGCTTCGCCAGGCCGGGCAGCGATGTCGAGACGCTCGCGCCATAGGCGCGCGGGATGAGCAGGGTGAACACCTTGTTCATCACGCCGACGACGACGAGCGGCGCGATGGCGAGCCAGGGGTTCGGGAGCTTCTCCTCGAGGAAGACCTCGGGCTCGTTGACGAGCTTCGTACCGTAGCCTTCGCCGGCTGCCGCGGCCTGCCGGCGGCGCCACTCGAGGTACGCGAGGCCGCTCATCAGGATGAAGAGTGCGCTGATGACGCCCAGCCACGGCGCCGCCCAGGTGTTGGTCTTGAAGAAAGTGGTGGGGATGATGTTCTGGATCTGCGGCGTTCCGGGCACCGCGTCCATGGTGAAGCTGAACGCGCCGAGCGCGATGGTCGCTGGGATGAGCCGCTTCGGGATGCCGCCCTGCCGGAACATCTCGGCGGCGAACGGATAGACCGCGAACACCACGACGAACAGCGACACCCCACCGTAGGTGAGGAGCGCGCACACCAGCACGATCGACAGACTCGCGCGGGTGCGCCCCACCAGGCCGATCACCGCCGTGACGATCGAGCGCGCGAAACCCGACAGCTCGATCACCTTGCCGAACACCGCGCCGAGCAGGAACACCGGCAGGTAGGACTTGATGAAGACCACCATCTTGTCCATGAACACGCCGCTGAAAACCAGTGGCACACGCGCCGGGTCGGTGAGCAGCACGGCGAGCAGCGCACAGATCGGCGCGAAAAGGATGACGCTGAAGCCCCGGTACGCGACGAACATCAGGAGCACCAGCGCGAGCAAGACGATGACGAGGCTCATGCGCGCATCCTCAATAGCTGCTCGGGTAGGGAAAGAGCAGCGTCACGCGCTCGTCGTGGAGCCTACGCAGCAGCCGCTCGTGCCGCTCGATGAGCGAGCCCGTCAGGTCGCGAACCGAGAGCACGCCAAGCACCGCTCGGCCGCTCAGCACCGGAAGATGGCGGATGCGCTCGCGGTGCATGAGCACCACGCACTCGGGCACCTTGGTTTCTGGCGCCACGGTGTGCACACGCGTGGTCATGATCTCGCGCACCAGCATGCGGCGGTGCAGCATCACGCCGCGGGCGATGTCGCGCTCCGACACCACGCCCACCAGCTTCTCGCCTTCCAGAACCGGCAGGAACCCGATGTCCTTTTCCTCCATCTCGCTCAGCGCGGCGCGCGCGGTGGCGCTCGGTGCGGTCGTGACGAGCGGCTGGCGCTTGCGCGCGATCAGCTCGCCCACCGTGGCGAACGGCATGATCTGCTCGAGCGTGCGCCGCCGGGCGCGCACTAGACCGCCATCGTGGAAACGCGCTCGGAAACCTCGAGCTCGGCTTCCGTGGCTTCACGCACCTGTTTGACGGTCACTCCGGGCGCGATCTCGAGCAGCGTCGCCCGCCCGCCCGGAAAGCCGATCACCGCGAGCTCGGTGACCACGAGATCCACCACACGCGCCGAAGTGAGCGGCAGCGAGCATTGCTTGACGATCTTCGGCTGGCCCTTCGCCGTGTGCTGCATGGCGACGACCACGCGCCTCGCCCCGGTCACGAGGTCCATGGCGCCGCCCATGCCCGGCACCATCTTGCCCGGGATCATCCAGTTGGCGAGATGGCCCGCGGCATCGACCTGCAGTGCGCCGAGCACCGTCATGTCGAGGTGCCCGCCGCGGATCAGTCCGAACGACATCGCGCTGTCGAAGGTGCACGCGCCGGGCAGCGCGCTCACTGGCTTTCCGCCGGCGTCCGTGAGGAGGGGATGGTGCATGCCCTCCGCGGGCGGGACGCCGGTGCCGATCAGGCCGTTCTCCGACTGGAAGTACACGTTCATGCCGGCCGGCACGAATTTCGAGACCAGGGTCGGGATGCCGATGCCGAGGTTGACGAGCATGCCGTCCCTCAGCTCCTGTGCGATTCGTTTGGCGATGATTGTCTGGGCGTCCATGGGTCAGGCGTGCGAGATGATGTAGTCGACGACCGGCGCGGGGGTGATCACGTGGTCGGGGGCGATCACGCCCACGGGCACGATGTTCTCGGCTTCGACGATCACCGTGTCGGCCGCCATGGCCATCACCGGGTTGAAGTTGCGCGCGGTCAGCGCGTAGTAAAGATTGCCGATGTAGTCCGCGAGGAACGCATCCACGAGCGCGAAATCTGCTCGCAGCGCGGTCTCGAGCAGGTAGGGCTTGCCCGCGAGCTCGATGCGTTGCTTTCCCTTCTCCACGACGGTGCCGACGCCGGTGGGCGTGAGCACGCCGCCGAGGCCGAAGCCGCCGGCGCGGATGCGTTCGATCAGCGTACCCTGCGGCACGAGGTCCACCTCGAGCTCTCCTGCGAGCATCTTCTTCTGCGTCTCGGGGTTGAGGCCGATGTGGCTCGCGATCGTCTTCTTGACCGCGCCGGCGCTGATGAGCTTGCCGATGCCGATGCCGGGGAGTGCGGTGTCGTTCGCGATCACCGTCAGGTTGCGCCTGCCCTGCCGCACCAGCTCGGCTACCAGGCGCTCGGGGGTCCCCACGCCCATGAACCCGCCGATCATCACGGTCGCGCCGTCGGGGATCATCGCCGCGGCGTCCGCCAAGAGAATTGTCTTCATTGGGCGGTCCAGCCTCCGTCGACCGGCAGCGCGATGCCGCGGATCTGCGCAGCGGCGGATGAGCACAGAAAGAGCGCGGTGGCGCCGATCTCGTCCGGCGTCGCGAACTCGAGCGAGGGCTGCTTCTCGCCGAGCAGCTTCATCTTCGCCGCGCCGGGAGAGAGACTCTCCCGCGCCGCGCGATCCTCGATCTGCGCCTGCACCAGCGGCGTCAATACCCAGCCCGGGCAGATTGCGTTGCACGTGATACCGGTGGTGGCGGTTTCGAGGGCGACGACCTTCGTGAGTCCAACGATGCCGTGCTTCGCCGCGACATAAGCCGCCTTCTGCACTGACGCGACGAGGCCGTGGGTCGACGCGATGTTGATGATGCGGCCCCAGTTGCGCGCCTTCATGTGCGGCAGGGCGGCGCGGATGGCGTGGAACGCGGCCGATAGGTTGATCGCGATCACGGCGTCCCACTTCTCGAGCGGGAACTCGTCGACCGGCGCGACGTGCTGGATGCCCGCGTTGTTCACCAGGATGTCCACGCCGCCCAGCTCGCCCTCCGCCTGCGCGACCATCGCCGCGATCTCGGCGGGCTTCGACATGTCTGCCGCGCTGTAGGACGCCTTCACCTTGTATTTCGAGCCGAGCTCGGCGACGAGCTTCTCGATCAGCCCCTTGTCGCCGAAGCCGTTCAGTACGACGTTCGCGCCCGCCCCCGCGAGCGAGCGCGCGATGCCGAGCCCGATGCCGCTCGTCGAGCCGGTCACCAGCGCGACTTTGCCGGACAGGCTCATGCGAGCCCCAATGCGCCGAGGATTGGCTTGGCGTTCATACAACCTCCTGCTTGCGTGAAAGTGGGTCGCCGACGGGCCCTTGAGTGTTTCATTGGGGAGAAGGTGGATCCCGTGGAGCGCGCCCAACCTCACGACGCCCCTCTCGAAACGCTTGCGCCCCTACGCCCTGACCGCATCGTGGTCTCGAGGCGTCATCGCTGGAAGCCGTCCGCTCCGAACACGTCCTGACGGGTCAGGCCGTCCCGGCGATCGGATCTCGATCGGTGATGGCCTCCCGGCCGAAATCTGGCGCGATGTAAGGCGCCGTCGGCCGTCACCAGGAACTCGGCCACGCCGGTCTCTGCCGCGAGCAGCACCCGACTGGACCCACCGCAGGTTGCCCAGGCGAACCAGTCGACGCCGCGACCGGCGTCGAGAGGCTGAGGCGAGGATGCTGGCCGCCGCCCTACCGCCCGGAACGGTTGCTTCTTCGAGCCCGCGGCGGACGGAAAGCTGCCGGTCCGTCAGCGCGCACGGAGCAGGATGGCACCGAAGAAGCCGTCCGTTCCGTGGACCGCCGGCGAGAGCCGGAGAAGGTCGCCGGCGCTGACCTTCGCCCCGAGCTCCGCACCGAGACGGTCGGCCGGCGGCACCGTCCGGAACGAGGGGTGTCGTTCGAGGAACCACGCGACGACCGCCTCGTTCTCCTCCTCGAGGACGCTGCACGTCCCGTACACCAGGCGACCTCCGGGACGGACGAGCGGCGCGAACTGCTCCAGGAGCAGCCGCTGCCGCTCCACGTGCTGGGCGAGCGTGGCCTCGGACAGGCGGTAGCGGGCGTCGGGCTTGCGGCGGAAGGTGCCGGTGCCGCTGCAGGGAGCGTCGACGAGCACCCGGTCCGCCCGGTCCGCGAGGTCGGTCAGCGCGGGCGCGACCTCCGGGCCCGACGGGGGAATGTGCCGGATGCGGACGTTGTGCACGCCGGCGCGCCGGGCACGCCGCTTGAGCTCATCGAGGCGCCGGGCATCGACGTCGAGGGCGAAGAGCTCGCCGCGATTCCGCATCTGGGCCGCGAGCTGGAGCGTCTTCCCGCCGGCGCCGGCGCAGGCGTCCACGACCCGGGTCGGCGGCGCGTCGAGCAGGAGCCCGAGGAGCTGGCTTCCCTCGTCCTGCAGCTCGAAGAGGCCCTCGCGAAAGCTGGGTAGAGAGAAGGCGTTCAGGCGGGTCTCGAGGAACAGCCCGAGCGGAGAGAGGGGCGTGACGCGCGCTTCCACGCCTTCGTCGCGGAGTCGTTCGAGGAGCGCCTCGCGGCTGGTCCGGAGCAGGTTGACGCGGGCCGTGAGTGGCGCGCGCTCGTTCATCGCGGCGGCCTCGGCCTCGGCGCGGTCTCCGAACTGACGGAGGAAGCGGGCGGCGAGAAAGTCCGGAAGGGAGGCGTCGAGGGCGAAGCGCTCGGCACGGGGAAGCGCGCGCATCGCCTCGGCGGCGGCGGGCAGAGCGCCGAGGATCCGTGACTCCTCGGGCCGGAGGCCTGCGGTGCGGGCGACCTTTTCCGGCGGCTCGCCGTGGAGCACGCGCGAGGTCGAGAGCCGGAGCAGGTCCTGCTCGGTGGTGGGCCGGCGATCGAACCGGGCGCCGGCCCGGGCGAGGAGAGCGTCGACGGTGCGCTGGCGGCGGAGCAGGGCGTAGACGCGCTCGGCGACGGCCCGGCGCTCGTTCGAGTACAGGTGGCGCTTCGCCCGCAGCACATGGTCCAGCGCGCGGTCGGCCAGCCAGCCCTCGTGGCGCACGGCCCCGTACGCCTCCAGGGCGGCCTGGGTCACGAGGTCCTCCCGCAGCGGTCGGTCGGGCCGGAGCCCCGGTCTCTCGTGCTCGCGCTGGCGCTCGGAGGTGCGCTCGAAGGTGCCAGACACCTTCGATCGTCCGTGTGGCTTGGCGCGGCCCGGCTCCGGGGCTCCTGACGCACCCCGTCGGCGGCCCCGGTCCCTCTCGAAGGTGCCAGACACCTTCGATCGGTCGGTTCCCCCGGATCGGGAGGGATTCCGGTGGCTTGTGCCTGGACGGCGCGCGCCGGGGTCGCCGGAGCGGCGGCGGTCGGGAGGTGGCCTCGGCACCGGTCTCAGTACCTCGGCATCCGGGGGTCGACGTCAGCCGCCCAGGCCTCGATTCCGCCACGGAGAGAGGCCGCGGGAATTCCGAGCGAGTCGAGGAACGCTGCCGCGTGGTAGCTCCGGACGCCGTGGTGGCACAGGACCACCACCGGCCGGTCGGCGAGCTCGCGCACTTCGTCCAGCCGGGCCGGAAGCTCGTTCAGGGGCACGTGCAGCGAGCCGCGGATCGAGGCGATCAGCACCTCGTCGGGATTCCGGACATCCAGGATGACCGGGCGCTCGGATTCCGGCCCCTCCATCGCGCGCGACAGCTCCCGTGGGCTCACCTCACGCACGGGCATTGGGCGCCTCGCAGCCGTCGGACTCGTCGGAGAGGGTGATGATCGCACCCGGCCTGCATGTCGGGCAGGCCGGATCTCTCCGGAGCGACAGCTCGGCGAACCGCGTCCCGAGCGCGTCGAAGGTCAGCAGTCGCCCCACCAGCGGCGTGCCGATGCCGAGCAGGAGCTTCAGCACCTCGTTGGCCTGCACCAGCCCGATGAGCCCGGGAAGGACGCCGAGGACTCCCGCCTCGGCGCACGAGGGCGCCAGCTCCGGCGGAGGCGGAGCGGGGTACAGGCATCGGTAGCAGGGACCGACGCCGGGGAGCAGAGTCGTGGCCTGTCCCTCGAACCGGTACACGCTCCCGTGCACCAGGGGGATGCCCTCGTGGACGCAGGCGTCGTTGAGCAGGTAGCGGGTCGGGAAGTTGTCTCCGCCGTCCACCACTACCTCGAAACCGCGGACGATCCGGAGCACGTTCGCCGCCGCGAGTCGCTCGGGAAAGGTGACCACCTTCACGTCGGGGTTGAGCGCGGTGAGCGCGTCCCGGGCGCTGTCGGTCTTGGGCCGGCCTGCATCGGCGTTCCGGTGGAGGACCTGGCGCTGCAGATTGCTCACCTCGACCACGTCCGAGTCGACGATGCCGAGCGTCCCGACGCCTGCCGCGGCGAGGTAGAGCGCGGCCGGCGAGCCCAGCCCTCCCGCTCCGAGCACCAGAACCCGCGCGGAGGCGAGCCGCGCCTGCCCCGCCTCACCGACCTCGGGGAGCGAGAGGTGGCGGCGATAGCGCGCCTTCTGCTCGGCGCGAAGCTGGACCGGCCGCGTCCGGGGCAGGCCGAGATCGCTCCAGCGGCCGAACCCTCCGGCGAGCGAGAAGACCCGGCCGTAACCCAGGTCCAGAAGCGTCCGCGCGGCGAGGAGCGAACGAACGCCGCTGGCGCAATACACGACGATTTCCCGCTCGCGATCGACCATCCGCTCGATACCGAGCTCGAGGGTTCCCCGCGGAAGAAGCAAGGCGCCGGGCACGTGGCCCTCGGCGGTCTCGTCCGGTTCGCGCACGTCGAGCAGCACCGGCGGGTCATCCGCCCGCAGACGGGCGGCGAGGGCTTCGGGACCGACTTCCGGAACGACGGCGCGGGCCTGCTCGAGGAGCTGACGGAACGTGGGCATCGGGCTCGAAGTGCGTATAACAGACCCGGCCGCGGCGGCCAGGAGACCCCCGAGATGAGGCTCGACGGACGCGTGACGCTGGTGACCGGAGGAGCCATCCGGGTGGGCAGGGCCATCGTCCAGACCCTCGCCGGCGATGGCGCGACCGTGGCCGTTCACCACCACGGATCCGCGGACGCTGCGCAGGCGCTCGTCGCCGAGCTCAGGGGTCAGGGGCGCCGCGCCCAGGCCTTCCGTGCTGACCTCGGCGATGACGCCCAGCTCGCGTCGCTGGTCGCGGAGGTCGAGCGCACGCTCGGACCCATCCAGGTGCTGGTCAACAGCGCTGCGCGCTTCACGCGGGCTCCCTTCCTGGAGACCGACGCGGCCACGCTCGACGCCGAATGGCGACTCAACGCCCGAGCCCCCTTCCTGCTCACCCGGGCGGTGGCCCGGGGGATGGTCGAACGGCGCGAGGGGGTGGTGGTCAACGTGCTCGACATCGGCGGGGCATTCGTGCCCTGGCGTAACTACGCCGCGTACTGCATGACCAAGGCCGCGCTGCACATGCTGACCCAGGTGCTCGCGCTGGAGCTTGCGCCGCATGTCCGGGTGAACGGCGTGGCGCCGGGGACGGTCCTTCCACCGGAGTCGCTCGGCGCCGAGGAGCGCGAGCGGCTCCGCGCCCGCATTCCCCTGGAACGGTTCGGGACGCCGGAGGACGTCGCGGCGACCGTGTGCTTCCTGGTCACCGGGTCGGATTTCGTCACCGGGCAGGTGATTGCAGTGGACGGAGGACGCCTCCGCGGAACCCCCTAGCCCCCGGGTGGGGGTGGACACGTGGAATCTCCGTCCCGCCGTGGATATACAGGGCTCCATGGACACCTCCACCGCCTCCCCTGCGGCTCCCGCACCCGCGGCCACGCCCGCCTTTCCGCTGAAGCTCACCGCCCGGGCGGTCGAGCAGGTGAAGGCGGTGCAGAAGCAGCAGGGCTTCGACGGGTACTACCTGTCCGTCCGGGTCGCTCCGGCGGGGTGCAGCGGCTTCGGCTACGACCTGAATCTGGTGAAGGACGTGTCGCCCGGCGACGTGGTGGGGGAGCAGGACGGCATCCGCCTGGTCACCGACGCGCTCAGCCAGCAGTACCTGGCGGGCACCGAGGTGGACTACGTGGTGGGGACCACGGCCGCCGGCTTCAAGTTCGAGAATCCGAACGCGAAGTCGACCTGTGGCTGCGGCACCTCGTTCTCGACCTGATCCGCGGTCAGGGCTCGAGCAGCCGCTGCCATTCGACCAGGACCGCCTTTCGCTCCAGGCGCTCGCGCCGCCGGGAGTGGGCTGCCTGGAGGGCCGCTCGCTCGGCGTCGGTCTGCAGCTTGAGCGGAGGAACCTCCGCCCGGGAGCCGTCGGGCTTCAGCGCGACGAAGGTGAGCAGGGCGGTGGTCGTCAGGTAGGTCTCGCCGGTCAGCGGGTTCTCGGCCGTGACCCGCACGCCCACCTCCATCGAGCTACGGAACGTGGCGAGGACCCGGGCCCGTAGCGTGACCACCCATCCGACACGGATCGACGCGTGAAAGTGCAGCTCGTCCATGCTCGCGGTGACCACGGCGTGGCGGCAGTGGCGGCCTGCAGCGATGCCGCCGCAGATGTCGATCCACTCCAGGATTCGTCCGCCGAACGCCGCGTTGAGGGGGTTGGCGTCCGAGGGAAGAATCATCTGCGTCATCACGGCGACGCTCTCGGCGGGACTCTTGGGATCCATGGTGGCGGCGCTCTCTAGCCCAGGACCTCGCGGAGCAGATCCGGCCTGTCGGTCATGATCCCTCCCACCCCGATGGCCGCCAGCGCGCGCATCGTGGCGGGGTCGTCGATGGTCCACACGTTCACCCACCGGCCGAGGCGAGTGGTGGCGTCGAGGAAGGGCGCGTCGACCAGGCGGACCTCGCCGTAGTCGAGGGGCATGTCGAGGACCTGAAACCGCCGATCGTCCGGGGGTTCGGCGCCGGACTTGATCGCCAGGACCAGCTGGGTGAGCGCATCGCGGGGGTAGAACGCGCAGACCTCTGGGGCCGCCTCCACGAGGCGCTCGGCGAGGGGGTCGAGCTCGCTTCCGAGGCACACGCGGTGGGCGGCGCCCTCGGAGCGGAGGAGGTTCGCCACCGTCGACTCCACCTCCGGGGCCTCGGCCTTGACCTCCACGTTCAGTCGGAGGCCAGGAAAGTTTCGGAGAACCTCCCGGAAAGTGGGGATGCGCACCCCCTGGCCGCGGAAGGGCTGAGTCCGTCCTCCATCGGGAGAGAAGTGGAACCCTGCGTCCAGGCGCTGCAGCTCGGCGAGGGTCTGGTCGGCGATGCGCCCGTCACCATCGGTGCAGCGCTGGAGCGTCGGGTCATGCGAAACCACCAGCTCTCCGTCGCGTGTGGTGTGCAGGTCGAGCTCGAGCATGTCGGTGCGCCAGCGGTCGACCGCCATGCGGAAGGCGGGAAGGGTGTTTTCGGGCGCGAGGAGCGCACCGCCTCGATGGGCGATGTGCAGCGTGGGGCGGAGTCCCTCGAGGAACGCGTGGCGCATGGGCGCGGCAGCATCTGCTCTTCCGGTGCCGCGCGCTCCGTCGATCTGCGCCAGAGGTTCGAGGGGCGGGTCCGGTGCAAGTCCGCGGAAGGACTTGCCCTGGGCCGCCATCGCGCCGAGCGAACGCAGGCTGCATGTCACGTGTGGTCACGTCGAACCCCTGGAGATCACAGGCGGAATCTAGAGGAGAGCCCCGTTTGGCGGGTCCGCGCGCGGAACGTACAATCCGAGCGGGATGGCTGCCCCGCGGAAGCGAAAAAACATCGTCAAAAAGAGGACTTACACCTCGGCTCGTCTCGCCGTGGTCCGAGCGCAGCTGCCAGAGCCGCAGCGTCTGCTGCGCGTCTGGAAGCGGGTGCTGGAGCGGAGGCTTCGGGCGCGGCTGCGGACGGACGTGACCGTCGAGGTGCACGACAACACCCACACGATGGTGACGTTCGAGCGGGTGCGCAGGGGATGGCGCATCCGGTTGCACCACATGTTCCTCGCGGCGCCGGAGGAGGTGGTGACCGCGCTCGCGGAGTTCGTGCGCTCGGCAGACGCGCGGAGCTCGGCAGTCCTTGACCGGTTCATCGAGCGGAACAAGGCCTTCATTCGCCGCGTCTCGCCGGCGCAGCTTCGACGCCGGCTACGGATCGAGCCCGTGGGACGCCACCATGACCTGTCGGTCATCTTTTCCGCGCTGAACCGGCGCTATTTCGCTGGGCGAATCGCCGCGACGATCACCTTCGGGCCCGCGCCCCGGAGCCGCCGTCCACGGAAGAGCATCAAGATGGGGAGCTACTCGGCGGACTCGCGCGTTATCCGGATCCATCCCGCGCTCGACCAGCCCAAGGTTCCCCGGTACTTCGTGGAGTGGATCGTGTTCCACGAGATGCTTCACCACGTGTACCGCGCGCGCCGCGGCGAGGACGGTCGCCGCTGCGTGCACCCGCCGGAGTTCATGCAGCACGAGCGGCGGTTTCACGACTTCCACCGCGCGCAGGCCTGGGAGAACGACAACCTGGACCTGCTGCTGCGGGCGCGGGTCGGCTAACACCGGCCTCGGTTGATTCGATCGCGCGGACGTGATCTACGGTGGTCGATGAGGCCACCGACACCGCCGCAGCTGCGCGCCGTCGTCGTTCGGCTGCGCCTGGAAGGCCGCACCTACGCGGAAATCGCCGATGTCACCGGGCTGGGGGTCGCCACGGTGAATCGCATCCTGAAACTGC
>RPRB01000136.1 GCA_003818285.1 Myxococcaceae bacterium | reverse complement strand
TCGTTCCTCGCCCACGTCCAGTACACCCGCGGCCAGGGGCCGGACCGGGCCAGCCCCTGGGACAGGTTCCAGGCCATCGCCATGGCCGTCCGGGATCGTCTTGCCGAACGGTGGGTGGCGACGAAGCGGACCCATCGCGCGCTCGACCCCAAGCGCGCGTATTACCTCTCCGCCGAGTACCTCCTCGGCCGCGCCCTGGGGAACAACCTGATCGCCACCGGGCTCCTCGAATCAGCGCGCGAGGGACTGCGTGGGGCCGGGGTGGACCTGGACGCCCTGATCGATCTCGAGCCCGACGCCGGTCTGGGCAACGGCGGTCTCGGGCGGCTGGCGGCCTGCTTCCTCGACTCGATGGCCACCCATGGGTACCCAGGGATGGGCTACGGCATCCGCTACGAGTTCGGCATCTTCCGTCAGGACTTCATCGGCGGACACCAGGTCGAGCGCGCCGACGAGTGGCTGAAGTTCGGCAACCCCTGGGAGATCGTCCGGCCGGACAGGGTCGTCGCGGTGCGCTTCTACGGCACGGTGGAGCGCGGCTCGGGCCGCAACGGCACGCCCGCCTCGCGGTGGGTCGGGGGGAAGACGGTGCTCGGCGTCCCCTACGACATGCCGATCGCAGGGTTCGGGGTGGCCAACGTCAACACGCTGCGGCTCTGGCAGGCGCGAGCCTCGGAAGAGTTCGACTTCCGGCTCTTCAACGCGGGGGACTACGAGCGCAGCGTCGTGGAGAAGAACGAGTCCGAGGTCATCAGCAAGGTCCTCTACCCCAACGACCAGAACCAGGCCGGGAAGGAGCTGCGCCTCCGGCAGGAGTACTTCTTCGTCGCCTGCAGCCTGGCGGACATCATCCGACGCTACGCGCGGCACCACGGAGATTTCCGTGCCTTCCCGGACAAGGTCGCCATCCAGCTCAACGACACGCACCCCGCGGTGGCCATCGCCGAGCTGATGCGGCTCCTGGTCGACGAGAAGAACGTCCCCTGGGACGAGGCCTGGGATCTGACGGTCAGGACGTTCGGGTACACCAACCACACCCTCCTCGCCGAGGCGCTGGAGATGTGGCCGGTGAGCTTCTTCGAGCGGCTGCTCCCCCGGCATCTGGAGATCATCTACGAGATCAACCAGCGCTTCCTGCGCCAGGTGCAGATCCAGCACCCGTTCGACGCCGAGCAGCTGCGGCGGATGTCGCTGATCGAGGAGGGACCGGAGAAGAAGGTGCGGATGGCGCACCTGGCGGTGGTGGGAAGCCACAGCGTGAACGGCGTGGCTGAGCTGCACACCGAGCTGCTCAAGCGCGACGTGCTCCCCGACTTCGCCGCCTTCTTCCCCGAGCGCTTCAACAACAAGACCAACGGGGTGACGCCCCGCCGCTGGCTCCTGCTCTGCAACCCCGCGCTCTCGTCGCTGGTCACCTCGCGGATCGGCGACGCCTGGGTGCGCGACCTCGATCAGCTCCACCGCCTCGAGCCGCTGACGAGCGATGCCGGGTTCCTCCACGAGTTCCGCGCGGTGAAGCAGGTCAACAAGCAGCGGCTGGTGGACCACGTGCGGGACACGCTGTGGCTGAACCTGGACCCCTCGGCGATCTTCGACGTCCAGGTGAAGCGGCTCCACGAGTACAAGCGGCAGCTCCTGAACGCGCTGCACATCGTGGCGCTGTGGATCCGGGCCCGGGAGAACCCGGCGGCGGTGGTCCACCCCCGGGTGTTCCTCTTCGGGGCCAAGGCCGCGCCGGGCTACGTGCTGGCCAAGCTCATCATCCGGCTGATCAACGGAATCGCCGAGGTGGTGAATGCCGACTCCGGCCGCACCGGGATCCAGGTGGTGTTCCTCCCCAACTACCGGGTGAGCCTCGCCGAGCGCATCATCCCCGCCGCGGACGTCTCGGAGCAGATCTCCACCGCGGGCAAGGAAGCCTCGGGTACCGGGAACATGAAGTGCGCGCTCAACGGGGCCCTCACCGTGGGAACGCTCGACGGGGCGAACATCGAGATCCGCGACGCGGTGGGGCCCGAGAACTTCTTCCTCTTCGGGCTCACCGCCGAGCAGGTGGCGGAGACGCTTCGGCGCGGGTACCACCCCGGTGAGGTGGTGGCGCGGGACCCCGAGCTGAAGGCGGTGCTGGACCTCATCCGCTCGGGCTTCTTCTCTCCCGAGGATCCGGAGCTGTTCCATCCGCTGGTGGATGCGCTGCTCGCCGAGGACCGGTACCTGGTCCTGGCGGACTTCCGCTCCTATGCCGACGCGCAGCTCGAGGTGGCGAAGGCGTACGCGGTAGATCCCGAGGGTTGGTCCAGGAAGGCCCTGCTCAACGTGGCCCGGGTCGGCCAGTTCAGCTCCGACCGGAGCATCCACCAGTACGCCCACGACATCTGGGGCATCTCCTCGGTCGAGGTGACGCTCTAGAGGGGTTCACCCGAACCACGCCGCCGGGCGAGTAGGGACGCTCGTACCCCGTCCGGCGTGGGCCGAACGCCATCCTGCGAATCGCCGGTCTGCCGCGCGACCCTGCACTCCTCCGCCGAACCGAGGAGGGGTCTCTTGCACAGAACCGTCGAACGTCTGGCGCCGGGCCTCCGCTGGCGGCCCGTCGTCCTCTCGCTGTTCCTGCTCCCGGCGGCGGTCCGCGCCCAGGCGGGCGGCTCCGTGCTCACCGGCACGGTCGTGGACGCGAGCACCCGCCCCCCGGCTGTTCCGGAAGGTGGGCGTCTCCTCTCGTGCCGAGCTGGTCGGCCTGGCCTCAAGCTGCCTCCGCAACGGCCAGCGGTGAACGGAGCGCGGTGAGCCGTGTGGTGCGAGGACACCACAGGCCCGGTGGTTCAGCTGCAATCGTGACCGCCCGGCCATCGCGCGCCGACAGTTCCCTCCCTCACCACGTCGTGAGGAGGGCTGCTCTTGAAAAGAGCCGAGCTGGGAACGACAGGAAGGCTAAGGCCGTGCGCGCTGTTCCTTGCGCTCGTGCCTGCCGTGGTGCTGGCGCAGGCCAGCACCTCGGTACTCACCGGAAACGTGATCGACACGTCCACCAAGCAGCCGGTGGGAGACGTGGTGGTCACCGCCACCTCTCCCTCGCTGCAAGGCGAGCAGGTGGTGGTCACCGACGCAACGGGTCTCTACCGAGTTCCCCAGCTGCCGCCGGGGACGTACACCCTGCGCTTCGAGAAGGAGACCTACCGGCCCTTCACCCGGGCCGGCATCGACGTCGCGGCGGACCGCACGCTGCGCCTCAACGTCGAGCTGCTTCCGGAGACGGCGGGCAGCGAGACGGTGACCGTGGTCGGAACGCCGCCGACGGTGGACATCGGGTCGAGCGCCACCGGCACCACCATCAACCAGGACTTCGTCCGGAACCTCGCGGTGGCGCGGCCCGGGGGGCTCGCCGGCGCCAACCGCTCCTTCGACTCGCTGGCCACCACCGCGCCCCAGGCCTCCGGTGACTACTACGGCGTGGGGATCAACGGCGCGACCTCGCCCGAGAACCTGTACCTCATCGACGGCATCTCGGTGAACAACCCCGGGTTCGGCACCCTGGGCACCCCGCTCACCGCCGAGTTCATGGACGAGGTCAACGTCGTCAGCGGCGGTTACATGCCCGAGTACGGGCGGACCAGCGGCGGGGCCATCAGCGCGGTCACCAAGACGGGCGGGAACGAGTTCCACGGCTCGGTGTGGGGCACCTTCACTCCCGGGAGCCTGACCGGCGCCCCTGCCGCGGTGACCGGTGCCACCCCGATCATCCAGGGCAAGCGCGAGCTCGGGAACTTCGGCGACATCGGCGCCACCATCGGCGGCTACATCATCAAGGACAAGCTCTGGTTCTTCGCCGGTCTGCAATGGGCGGCTCAGCGCTACATCTACAGCCGCTCGTTCAACCGGCTGATCAACGGCACTCTCGAGCCCATTCCCGACTCGACCCAGCAGCGCAACGGCGACGAGCGGAGCTGGAACTACATCGGGAAGCTCACCTTCCTCATCAGCTCGGATCACCGTCTGAGCCTGACCGTCACCGGGACTCCGACCACCGGCGGCGGGGAGGGCGGGGTGGCGCTCCGGAACCGGTCCAACAACCGGAACCCCTTCACGCCCAATCTCCTCACCCTCGGCACGTACAACTCCGGGTGGACGAAATCGAGCTTCAACTCGGTCGACGTCGCCGGGGAGCTGAACAGCTCCTTCATGGACAAGCGCCTTCTCCTGGATGTCAGGCTCGGAGTGCACCTCCAGCGTGACTCGTACCTCCCCGGGGACGGGAGCACGCTCGACGACATCGAGAACCCCGCGGTCCTGGCGGGCGTGCCCAGCGTGCGCTCACCCGCCGGGGTACCGACGCCGGTCTACCAGCTGGACAGCTCGGTCCCCGCCTCGGTGGTCACCGCGTGCACCGAGGCCGGAGCGACGTGCAACGTCGTCCGGTACTTCACCGGCGGTCCCGGAGGGCTCATCGAGTACCTGAACTTCGACAGCTACCAGGGACGGGCGGTGCTGACCTTCCTGGTCCAGGGGCTCGGCCACCACGTGTTGAAGGCCGGGTTCGACGGACAGATCAACAAGTACAGCCACGACGAGACGTACACCGGTGGCGTGGTTTACCGGGACGGACAGGACCTCGGCGCGGATCCGGGCTCGGTCTACGACTACCGGCGCTTCGGGTCGATCGTCGACACCGACACGATCAACGACACCCCGCGGGTGTTCACCGCGACCAAGTCCACCATCATCGGCGGCTTCATCCAGGACAGCTGGAGCATCATGGACAAGGTCACGCTCAACCTGGGCCTCCGCTACGACTCGCTCACCATGGAGGGACAGGACGGGAAGACCCGCATCGCCCTCAAGGACCAGTGGAGTCCGCGCGTCGGCGTCGTGTGGGATCCGACGCAACAGGGGCGCTCGAAGATCTTCGCCAATTACGGCCGCTACTACGAGTACATCCCCCTCGACATCTCCGACCGCGCGCTCAGCAGCTCGCAGCCGGTCATCCAGGGCGTGCACAACTGCAACCCGCTGGTCGTCGGCCGGCAGGGCTGCGACGCCAACACCCGGCTCGACGGGTCCACGCTCATCACCGGCGTCACCCAGGCGCCGAACCGCAAGTGGGGCGTGACCGGCCCGGCCTACGCCTCGTACGTGGATCCAGATCTCAAGTCTCCGGCCAACGACGAGGTCGTCGCCGGCGCCGAGTACGAGGTGCTCCCCAACGCCCGCGCCGGCATCACCTACACCTACCGGAACCTGGTCCGCACGGTGGAGGACATGTCCAACAACGACGGGCAGACCTACTTCATCGGGAACCCCGGGGAGGGCATCGCCGACGCCTTCCCCAAGGCCGAGCGGACGTACCACGCGGTCACCGTGCTCTTCAGCAAGAGCTTCTCCGACCTGTGGCTGGCGCAGGTGAGCTACACCTGGTCCAAGCTGACCGGGAACTACGATGGCCTCTTCAACGCCCAGGGCCTCAACGCGCTGGGTGCGCCGCAGCTCGACCCGAACATCAACTCCACCTTCGACCTCCGGACCCTGCTCCTGAACCAGCAGGGGCCGCTGAGCGGGGACACCACGCACGCGATCAAGGCCTACCTGGCCAAGGAGTTCGTCATCACTCCCTCGTTCAGCACCACGGTCGGACTGTCGTTCAACGCCAACTCCGGCCCACCGATCAACGCTCTCGGAGCGCACCCGATATACGGCGCGGGCCAGGCGTTCATCCTCGAGCGCGGGAGCGCCGGACGGCTCCCCTGGGTCACCTCGCTCGATGCCCGGCTGAACTTCAATTACCGGCTGACCAAGGACAGCGTCGTCACCGCCGCGGTGGAGGCCTTCAACGTCTTCAACTCGCAGCGGCCGCTCTCGGTGGACGAGAACTACACCGCGGCCACGGTCAGCGCGATCCTCGGTGGGCGGCAGGGCAGCGTCCCGACCGAGTTCGGCGGACAGTGCCGGGTCGGAGAATGCGCCGCCCCGCCCTTCCCCGCCGGCAACGGCTCGCTCCCCAAACCCCAGGTCGACCCGGGGTCCGCCACCGGGGCAGCGATCCGGATCGTCCTCCCCAATCGAAACGGCGTCGCCACGCCGGTCGTTCCGAACCTCGCCTGGGGCACTCCCACCAACTTCCAGCCGGTCCGGCAGTTCCGGTTCAGCCTGCGGTTCACGTTCTAGCCATGGACATCCCCATGAGAACCACACTGCTCTCCGTGCTGCTCCTCGTCACCGGCTGCGGGTCGATGGTCCCGCCGGAATGCCAGATGCTGCCCTCGGCCCAGGGCGGCTACGTGCTGCGCTTCACCCGCGTCGGGGCGGCAGCCCCCGGCTGTGACACCGCGACCCCGACGGAGACCAGCGACATCTGGATCTTCGACACCCTGGCCCAGAGCGAGGTGCGGGTGCACGCCGCGCTGAGCATGCCCTACACCGGGAACGAGCCAGATCCGCTCCCGGCGGGCCTCATCGGCGCGGGCCGGTTCACCCAGCGGGAGGTCGACAGCGCAGGCCACTGCAACATCGACAGCTTCACCGCGATGAGCGACGGCAGCGGTCTCTCCTACGAGATGCGGAACCTCGAGGCGCTGGGAGGCGCGGCAACCCAGAACGCGGAGTTCAAGGCCGAGGTGACGATGACGGTCGGGGCCTGCACCGCCGAGTACACCGTCCAGGCGCTATCCCCGGCGGTAGCCTGCGAGAGCGACGAGGACTGCGATCCGTTCAAGCAGCCCTTCAGCTCGGGCATCTTCAGCACCTTCGATCAGGGCTGCAAGACCGACCCCTGGACCGCGCCGGTGGCCACCTTCTTCGAGAGCTCGGGGGTGTGCTTCTTCAACCAGCCCTACCCCAGCCTGAAGTGAGGTGAGGCGCCGCTCGCGGGCATCCTTGGGCCCGCGAGCGGTGGCGGGCCCCGTGCCGGAGCCTAGGATGGCTCCCGCGCACGGGGCCCGTGCTGTTGCGGGAAGCAGGAGCTACGCGGTGCGCGCGCGCCGGGTGGCCATGGCCGCCAGCCCCACCAGCTCGGAGCGGCCGCTGACGCCCACCTTCCGGAAGAGGCGGCAGAGCTGGTTCCGCACCGTGAAGTGCGAGGTGCCCAGCGCCGAGGCGATCTCCCGGTTGTTGTAGCCGCGGCTCACGTAGTCGAAGATTTCCTGCTCGCGCGGGGTGAGCCGGGCGCCCAGAGCCTCCTGCACCTCGCTCGCCCGTCGGTCGCCGAGCCCGATGACCGGCAGCGCCAGCCGGACCAGCTCGAGCTCCCGCCGGGTGAAGGGCTCGCCGGAGCGGCCCATCACCAGCGCGGTGCGGCCCTCTTCCAGCGCGGCCAGGCAGAGATGTCGCACCGGGCGCTCGGCGCGGAGCAGTCGGCCGAGCTCCGAGTCGGCGCTGACCAGGCCCGAGGCCTCCACGACACCACCCATCCCGAGCGCGGCGGCGCGAATGCCCGCCAGCTCGCTCCAGACGGTGTCCGCCCGACGGGTGAGCAGCCGTCCGGCAAGTGGAGGAAGGCCCCAGCTGACCGGCTCGGGACAAGCGGTGGAGGCACCGCTCTGGACGAACGCGACCTCGAACGGGACGGCGCCCTGGAGCAGCGCGAGGGTCCCGGAGCGGAACTCGGCGCGGTCGTGGGCGCGGACGGCAAGTGCGGCGATCTCCGATAGCAGTTGCGGAGCAGCGTGGAGTGACATGCGCTCGTCGTTCTTCTTGGTACATCCCCCTCATAGACTGTGACAACGGGCATTGACCTCCAGTTGCCGTCCTTCGCCGCACGCTGTCGCCTTCTCGCTGCACGCTCCGGCGAAGCGCCGAGTCGTACCTGCGAATGGACTGGTACGCACGGACCACAGTCGGGGTTGGTTCAAGCGCAATCCTGACCCCACCCGCTCCCGCACGCCATCCTCCGCTGCATCACGCAGTCCGAGGAGGGGTGTCACTTGGATCGAACCACGCTGCGCCGCCGCGTCCCGGGCCTCGGCGAACCCGGACGCCTGCGGGCACTGCTCGTCGCCGCCGTGATGCTCGCCTGTCCTGCTTCGCTCGCCCAGGGCAGCACGTCGGTGCTCACCGGCAACGTCCTCGACGCCTCCACCCGCGCCCCGGTGGCCGACGTCGTGGTGACCGCCACCTCTCCCGCGCTGCAAGGCGAGCAGGTGGTGGTGACCGACGCCTCTGGCCTCTACCGCGTCCCGCAGCTGCCGCCGGGCGCGTACACCCTGCGCTTCGAGAAGGAGACCTACCGGCCCTACACCCGCACCGGCATCGAGGTGACCGCGGACCGCACGCTGCGCCTCAACGTCGAGCTGCTGCCGGAAGTGGCCGGCAGCGAGACGGTGACGGTGGTGGGCACGCCGCCGGTGGTGGACGTCGGCTCGAGCACCGTGGGCACCGCCATCAACAATGACTTCATCCGCAACCTCGCCGTCTCCCGCCCCAACGGCCTCGGCGGTGCGAACCGCTCCTTCGACTCGCTGGCCTCCACCGCGCCCATGGCGGCAAACGACCTCTACGGAGTGTCGATCAGCGGGTCCCAGAGTCCGGAGAACTCGTACCTGATCGACGGGATATCGGTGAACGACCCGGCCTACGGAGTCAACGGCTCACCCCTCACGGTGGAGTTCATCGACGAGGTGAACGTCATCACCGGCGGGTACATGCCGGAGTACGGACGGACCCTCGGCGGCGCGCTCGCCGCCACCACCAAGTCCGGCGGCAACGAGTTCCACGGCACGATCTTCGGCACCTATACGCCCGGAGGGCTCACCGGGGCGCAGGGACCGCTGACCGTCGTCGGAGGCACGCCGAGCATCCTGAGCACCCGCGACCTCGACTACATCTGGGACATCGGCGCGACGCTGGGCGGCTACATCATCAAGGACAAGCTCTGGTTCTTCGCCGGCGCGCAGTACGCCAAGCAGCGCTACTCCTACCGCCGGGAGTACCAGAAGGCCCAGGTCGACAGCACCGGCAACTTCATCACTGACCCCGAGACCGGCCAGCCGATCTACGACCCGATCGAAGGGGGAACGAGCCGCCGCTTCGCGCTGGAGAAGGGCTGGAACTACATCGGGAAGCTGACCTTCCTCATCACCAGCGACCACCGGCTGAGCGTCTCCGTGAACGGCACGCCCACCTCCGGAGGCGGGGACGGGGACTACCCCCTCCGCATCCCGGGGCTCCTCCAGCTCCGAGCCCCTCCCAATGCCGGCACGTACAACGGCTCCGGGTTCAACGTCTTCAATCTCACGAGCAAGAACGACTCACTGAACGTCACCGCCGAGCTCAACAGCAGCTTCCTCGACAAGCGGCTGCTCCTGGACGTGCGAGTCGGCTGGCACCACCAGCTCGACGAGGGCGTTCCCGCCGACGGAAGCGATTTCCAGACCGGCGCCGAGGGAACCCTCGCCGGGACGCCCAATCTGGTCACCAGCACCTCCAACCTCCAGAACATCGCGCGCCTCGAGCCGGACGTCCCCGAGGCGGTGAGGCAGGCCTGCTCCGGTCCATTCGCCGACCTCGAGTGCGGCTTCACCGGATACGCGGTCGGCGGGGCGGGCTTCATCGAGCGGCTCAAGCTCGACAGCTACCAGGCCCGCGGCGTGTTGACCTTCCTGGTCCAGGGAGCGGGCCACCACGTCCTCAAGGGGGGAGTCGATTCGTCGTGGTCCTCGTACGAGCACACCAAGGCCTATACCGGGAGGGCCGCCTGGCAGTACCTGGATGGGAACAGCACGCCGGACGGGCTGGACGCGTTGAGCGAGGCGCGGCGCTTCGGCTCTCTAGCCGGCCCGGACCAGCCGGTCACGCTGGACAGCATCACCGCCAAGAGCAAGTCCACCATCATCGGCTTCTTCGTCCAGGACAGCTGGAGCATCCTGGACAAGGTCACTCTCAACGTCGGCCTGCGATACGACTCGCTCTGGCTGTCGGGCGCCGACGGCGTCACCCGCATGTCGCTGAACGACCAGTTCTCGCCGCGAATCGGCGTGGTCTGGGACCCGACGCAGCAGGGCCGCGCGAAGATCTACGCCAACTACGGCCGGTACTACGAGAACATCCCGCTGGACATCGCCGACCGCGCGCTGAGCACCGAGCCGCAGATCTTCGGTTTCTCCGATACGGACTGTGACCCGGTGGGCCAGGGCGGCCTGGCCAGGTGTGACGCCGCCAAGCGGCTCACCTCCGGCGTACGGCCGAACCGCAGGTGGCGTTCGGCCGCGGCCGACACCACGCCGGTGGATCCGGACCTCAAGTCTCCGGCCAACGACGAGGTGGTCGCCGGCGCCGAGTACGAGGTGCTGGCCAATGCGCGGCTGGGCATCAACTACACCTACCGCAACCTCGTCCGGACGGTGGAGGACATGTCCAACGACGACGGGAACACTTACTTCATCGGAAACCCCGGCGAGGGCATCGGCGACACCTTCCCCAAGGCCAAGCGGACATACCACGCGGTGACGGTCAGCTTCACCAAGACCTTCTCCGACCTGTGGCAGGCCCAGCTCAGCTACACCTGGTCGCGGCTCACCGGGAACTACGACGGCCTCTACCGCCCCGAGGACGGGCAGCTCGATCCGAACCTGAACTCGACGTTCGATCTCAAGGCACTGCTCCTCAACCAGGACGGAAACCTCTCCGGGGACACCACCCACAACATCAAGCTGTTCGCGGCGAAGGAGTGGCCGATCCTCCCCACCTTCAGCGTGACCACCGGTCTGTCCTTCACCGCCAACTCCGGGCCGCCCATCAACTACCTGGGCGCCCAGGTCTTCTACGGCCCCGGCCAGGCCTACATCCTCGAGCGCGGGAGCGGCGGCCGGCTCCCCTGGGTCACCTCCCTCGACGCGCGAGTGTCCCTCAACTTCCGCATCAGCAAGGACAGCACCGTGAGCGCGAGCTTCGAGGGCTTCAACATCTTCAACTCGCAGCGGCCGGTCACCGTCGACCAGAACTACACCTTCGACAACGTCGGTCCGATCATCGGGGCGCGGAACGGGAGCGTGCCTGCTCCGTACGGGGAGATCGTCCGGATCGGCCCCAACTACGACCCGAACCTGACGTTCGCCGAGAACCGCGCCGCCGGGAACGTGGAGTCCATTCAGGCCGCGAGCGGCTCGCTCCCGAAACCAAGATTCGTGCAGGGCGCACCCGCCCAGGTGGTCCTGCCGGACCCGTTCCAGCAGGAGGGGTTCGTCAACACCAACCCCAACTGGGGCAAGCCAAACAACTACCAGCCGGTGCGCAGCTTCCGGTTCAGCCTCCGCTTCACCTTCTAGAGGATGCCCATGCATTCCCGAGCCTCAGGCCTGCACGCCGTCCTCCTCGCCGCCGTCTCGCTGGTGGCGCTCACCGGTTGTCCCGACGCGGCGCCCGCGCCGTGCCTCATCCAGCGGCCGTTCCTCCAAGGCTACACCATCAAGTTCACCCTCGAGGGGACCCCACCCGCCGGCTGCGAGGACGTGCTTCCGTCCACCTTCGCCGACAACTGGCGGTTCGACGGATTCGACGCGCATCAGATCTGGGTGAAGTCGGATTCCATCCCCTACCCGCCCGGCGACGAGGGGGGACCGAACAGCGCGGTCCTCGGAAACGGCACGTTCGACGAGGTCCCCGACGCCGACAACATCTGCACCATCGCCGAGATGACGAGCTTCGGCGGCGAGGCTCCCGAGTTCCCGGTGCTCGGGACGACCAACATCACTTATCACCCGACCAATCTCCGCTTCCTCGACGGGGCGCGCTACCAGGGCTCGACCTTCGAGGGCACCGTGGAAGCCACCTTCGGGACCTGCACCGGGACGTACAGCGTGCAGGCCCTCTCCCCCTCGCCCATCGGCTTCATCGGCCCCTGCGAGGACGATTCCCTCTGCGATCCGTTCGGGGATCCGGCGCAGGGAATCCTCGCCTCGGGGCTCAATCCCGACTACGCGATCGCCTGTGTGAAGGAAGAGTGGGTGACCACCTACCTCACCGGGGACTCGGAGCTGGGAATCTGCTTCTTCACCAAGCCGTTCCCTGGACTGAAGTGACCTCGAGAGGACCCCGGCGGGAGTGGCAGGAAATGTCCGCCGGGGTTCGGTGTGTTCTCTGTTGGCCGGAGCAGTGACATGAGCGCGAACGAACTTCTGAGCGTGTTGAAGGCGGTGGCGGAACCCACCCGGTTGCGGATGCTGGAGCTGCTCCTCGGGTGGGAAGGGCCGCGCGCCGGTCCGGTCCGCTCCGGCGAGCGCGGTCTGTGCCTGTCGGACCTCGAGCTCCTGGTGGGGCTGCCCCACGCGCTGGTCTCGCACCACCTGCGGATCCTCAAGGAGGTCGGGCTGGTGGAGACCGAGCGGCGGGGGCGCTGGACGGTGTACCGGCCGCGCCCCGAGCGGGTGGCGATGGTGGCCGAGTCGCTGCGCGCAGTCGGCACGACCCGGCTGCTCCCCGGCGGGCCGAGCCTGTCCGCCGCCTGAGCCGCGAGCCCCCGCGGCGCGAGGTCAGCCGTGGTGAAAACGCCT
>RPRB01000135.1 GCA_003818285.1 Myxococcaceae bacterium | reverse complement strand
TGGGCGTCCGCCGGCCGCGCGCGAGCCCGCGCCTACACCTGGGAGCGCTGCGCCCGGCAGACCCTCGCCGTCTACCGAGCCGCCATGGGCTGATCCGCGGAGAGCGGAGCCGGGGTACACGAGGCCCACGCCCCAGACCAGCGCGAAGCCGAGCGCCACGCTGGGGTGGAAGGGCAGGTGGTGGGCGAGGCCGAGCGTCTGGTAGCCGATCCACGAGAGCGCCGCGCCCAGGGCCACCGTGTTCCCCTTCCGCGCCCGGCGGAGCAGCGCCCGGAGCAGCGCCGCGTGGAGCAGCACCCAGAGGACCAGCCCAGGCAACCCCGACTCCGCCCAGGTGGTGAGGGCGATGGAGTGCGCGTCTCGCGAGAGCTGATCGGTGATTCCGGTCACGCTCGCCCTTCCGAGCGCGGCGGCCCGGTAGTTGCCGAAGCCCACCCCGAGCCACGGGTGCTGGTGGACCAGGTCCCACCCGGCGCCCCGCGCCAGCGCCCGCTCTCCCCCGGCGAAGTTCTCGATCGCCGCGCCCAGCCGGGCATGCCAGCCCGGGCTCACCAGCGCCGCCGCGCCGAGCACCAGGACCAGCGCTCCGAGGACGGTGCGCACCCGGGCACTCCGCGTCACCGCCACCGCTGCCAGGGCCACGAGCAACGCCGCGGTCAGGAGCGCGGCGCGGGCGTAGGAGAGCACGATGCAGCCGAGGCAGGAGAGCGTGAGCGCCGCGGCGAGCACCCCGGTCCGCACCGCGGCCGGTCGTAGCGCCGTGGCGACCGCCGGGCCGAGGGCCGCCACCGAGGCATGGGCCAGCCGCAGCCGGTGGAAGAAGAAGCCGCCGGCGGCGTAGCGGTCCTCGCCGCCGAACGTCTCGTGCACCCGCCCCACCGGGAGCCGGAGGAAGGCGGGGATGGGGATGGACCAGCGCACCGCATGCTGCACCGCCGAGAGGCCGAGCGAGAGGAGGCCCCCGGCGACGAAGAGTGCCGCTGGCCACGTCCAGCGGAGGACCTGCGCCCCGAGCAGCGCGGCGGCGGCGAGCGCTGCCGTGTCGAGGCAGTGCAGCCAGAGCGCGGCGGGGGGAAGCCCGGGCGCTCCGAGCGCACGGGCGATCAGCGGCGAGACCGCCTGCCATCCCCCGAGGGCCAGCGCCGCGCGCGCCGGCAGCCGGGCGTCCGGCGGGAGCGTCGCGCCGCGGAGGACCAGCACCGCCGAGACGACCAGCGCGAGGTCGGCGACGCCCTGGAGCAGCCCCTCGGCGAGCCAGAACGCGGCCGCCCACGCGGCCAGGAGCACGGTGGCCACCCGGGCCGGGCTCACGCCCGCGCTCCGGACCACCCTCGCTGGCGGAGGAGGCGCCGCGCCCAGCCGGGCGGAACCCAGAGCAGGGCGGCGAGGGCCAGGGTCAGGACGAGGATCGGAAGGGCGGCGGCGACGAACGGCGCCATCCGCCCGGCGTTCACCAGCGCGCGGGCGATGACGGTGAGGCCCCACAGCCCCATCGTGACCGCCAGCCCTTCGACCAGGGCCCCGGTGAGCGAGCCGCCCCGCCCCGGCCGCAGCGCCAGGGCCACCGCCACCAGCGCCGCGGGAACGCCCGCCAGCGGATAGGCGAAGCGGTTGCCCAGCGCGAGCAGGTAGAGCCGGTCCGGAAGCCCCACCTCGCGGCGTGCCCGGATCTGCTGGCGGAGCACCGGGAGCCGCATCTGCTCCGGACGCCCCGGCCGGATGGCCAGCAGCGACGCCGGGATGCCCAGGTCCACCGTCTCCTCGGGCAGCTCGGTCAGTCTCAGCCCGCCTCGCCGGTCGAACACCCGGCGCGTCATCCCGCGGAGCCGCCAGCGCGTGCCTCCGGCATGCTCCATGCCCAGGGCGTCCACGCGCTCCGCCAGCTCGAACTCCGGCGTGAGGCGGAGCACGGTGACGCCCCGGAAGCCGGAGTCCACGTCGCCAGACTCGAGATGCAGGATGCGATCCTGGTGCCGGAACCACTGCTTGCGCTCGAAGTAGGAGCGCCAGTCGCCCCAGCGATGGAAGCGGAGCGCGGTGATCTCGTCCACCCGGCGGCTGGCGTGCCCCACCACCAGCTCGTCGAGCAGCCCGAGGACGAGCGCGGCGCCGAGGGCCACCGCTCCCACGGGGAGGATCAGCGCCCGCCGCCCGAAACCGAGCGCGAGGATGGCGGTGAGCTCTCCCCTCCGCCGGAGCAGCGAGACCAGCGTGGCGCTGGCCAGGAGCAGCGCCGCCGGAGCGAGCTGGTGCGTCGCCACCACCGCCTTCCACCCGTACAGCTCCAGCACGTCCCGCACCCAGTTGGGGCCGGTGTAGGCGCGGGCACGGTCGACGAAGTCCGCCACCAGGAACACCACCAGGAGCCCGGCGAGCACCGCGCCCACCAGCACCAGGTAGCGCCAGAGCACGTGGCGCAGCAGCAGCCCGCGCATCAGGCCACCAGTCCCCGCCGGGTGAGGCGAACGAAGAGCCAGGTCCCGAACGCGCCGAACACCAGATTGGGGGCCAGGCCCACGAGCCAGGGCGCGAGCCGACCGGCGGTCCCCAGGTTCTCGAAGCTCCGCTCCACCACGTAGTAGGCGACGTAGGCCCCGAGCGCGAGCAGGTACCCCCGCGTCCGCGCCACGCGCGAGGACATGGCCAGGGGGACGCCGAAGAGGGCGAAGGCCAGCGGGGTCAGCCCCTGGGCGAGCCGGACGTGGAACGCGGTCAGGAAGGGCGCCGGGCTCTTCCCGGCGGCCCGCGCCTCGCTCGCGGCGGCCAGCAGCTCGCGGGGGGTGAGCTCCTCCTTCGGGGAGCGGAAGTGGTTCTTCCGGAGGATGGAGTCCTCCACGCCGATGGAGAGGCTCCCGTCGCGGAAGGTGAGCACCGCGTAATCGGTGCCGGTGTGCTCGGCCCGGTGCACCTCTCCGGACTTCAGCCCCACCGCGAGCGAGGCCCCGCGTCCCGAGGGATTCACCGTCCCCTCGTGGGCCAGGACCAGGAGCGGGGCCCGCGGATCGCGATCATCGTGCACGAGGACGTGCGTCCACACGCCGCGCTCGCGGTCCACCTCCTGGGCGTAGAGGGTCAGGTCGGTGAGGTCCTCGTAGAAGACGCCGGGGCGGACGTCCCCGAGGACGTTCTTCTTGATGACCTCGCTCACCTGGACCTTCACCTGCTTGAGCCCCCAGGGCTCGGCGGTGGAGGCGAGCAGGAGCACCAGCACCCCGAGCGCGCCGCCCACCACGAGCGGCACCCGGGCCAGCTGCCACGGCGTCGCGCCGAGCGACAGCAGCGCCAGAAGCTCGCGGTCCTCTCCGAGCCGGCCAAGCCCGAGGAGGATCGCGAGCAGGAACCCCACCGGCAGCGACATCACCAGCAGATGCGGGCTCAGGTGCACGACCAGCCGCAGGAAGTCCCAGGGGGTCACCGCCGAGCCGAGCAGCACCTCGGTCCCGCGAAGGAATTGCATCACGAAGAGCAGCAGGAAGAGGAACACCACCCAGAGGAGCAGCGGGACCAGCAGCTCGGTCAAGACATAGCGGACGAGCAGGGGAAGTTCCGGCCACCTCACGTGCGCGCGGTCCCAAGCCCCTTGGCCCCGATGTCCCGGCGGTACTGCATCCCCGGAAAGGAGATGCGGCCCACGGCGCCGTAGGCGTTCGCCCGGGCCTCGGCCAGGGTGGGCCCGCGGGCACAGACGGTCAGCACGCGGCCGCCGGCGGTCACCAGCGCGCGGTCCCGGAGCGTCGTGCCGGCGTGGAAGACCTGACAGCTGCCCCCGATGCGGTCCGCCTCCCAGATGGGCGCTCCGGTCACCGGCGCCGCCGGGTACCCCGGGCTCGCCAGCACCACGCCCACCGAGGCCCCCGGAAGCAGCGCGAGCGGCGCCGGGGCGAGCGTGCCCCGCGCGCAAGCCTCGAGCCAGGGAATCAGGTCCTCGCCGAGGGACAGCATCTGGACCTGCGCCTCGGGGTCGCCGAAGCGGACGTTGAACTCGAGCACCGCCGGGCCCTCGGGTGTCACCATCAGGCCCGCGTACAGCGCGCCGCGGAACGGCGTCCCGCGAGCGGCCATGGTCCGGAGCACCGGGGCGATGACCTCCTCGCCCACCCTGGCGAGGGCGGCGGCGTCGAGCACCGGGGCGGGACAGTAGGCGCCCATCCCGCCGGTGTTCGGTCCCCGGTCACCGTCGAGCAGCCGCTTGTGGTCCTGCGCCGGCGGGAGCAGCACGTATCGCTCGCCGTCGCACAGGGCGATGACGCTCACCTCCTCGCCGTCCAGCACCTCCTCGAGGACCAGCGTCCGCCCGGCCTCGCCGAGCGCGGACAGCGCGCGCACCGCCTCCACCGCCTCGTCCGCCCCTCGGGCGACGATGACTCCCTTCCCCGCAGCGAGCCCGTCTGCCTTCACCACCACCGAACCGCGGGCCCGGGCCCAGGCTTCCGCCTCCGGAACCGAGGTGAACGCCCGGCCGGCGGCGGTCCGGACGCCGGACGCCAGCATCACCTCCTTGGCGAAGGCCTTGCTCCCCTCCAGCCGCGCCGCGGCGGCATCGGGGCCGAAGACCGCGATTCCCGTCGCCCGCACCGCATCGGCGACGCCTGCCACCAGCGGGGCCTCGGGTCCGACCACCACCAGGTCCACCCGGGCCTCACGGGCCAGGCTCGCCACCGCGTCCGGACGGTCGGCGATCACCGGCCGGTTCTCGGCCAGCGCGGCGGTACCCGGGTTCCCCGGGGCGCAGATCAGCGCGCTGAGCCTCGGGCTCTGCGCCAGCTTCCAGGCGAGCGCGTGCTCCCGCCCACCGCTTCCCAGGACCAGAACGCGCATCGGGTGTCGATCAACCCTCCGGCGGCAGAAGGTACAAGGCCCGCCAGGCCGAGGCGTACTCCGGATCGAGCACGATGACACGCTGGAGCCGTTCCCGGGCGGACACGATGGCCCCCGAGCGGGCCTCCAGCTCGGCGAGCCGCACCCGGGCGCCGAGCAGGGCCGGGCTGAGGGTCTGCGCCTCGCGCAGCGCTCGCTGCGCGCCCTCCGCGTCCCCGCTGGCCAGCAGCGCCGAGCCGAGCGCGTACTGGGCGAAGCCGCTGGTCCGCCCTCCCGAGGCAACCGCCTCCTGGGCGCGTGCGACGGCCCCCGCCGTGTCACCTCGGGCGCCGAGCAGGACGGACTTCCATCCCAGGACCACCGCCTGGCTGGCCCCGGTCTTCAGGATCCGATCGACGAGGGCCTCGGCGCCCGCCGCGTCGCCCTGGTGGATCCGGAGCACCGCCTCGGCCAGGAGGGGCTGCCCGTCACGATCGTCCTTGCTCAGCAGCACCAGACGTTCCGCGGCTCCCTTCAAGCCGTCGCCCGGCCAGAGCGGAGGAATTCCGGGCCCGTCGCGGTGGGGGTCGGCCTGGAGCGCGGGAGCGACGCTCTGCAGGGCCCGCTCGCGGTCACCGGTCATCGCCCAGGCCGCGCCCGCCCAGAGCCGGGCGTCGGTCCGGCGCGCGTCTGCCGCGGCGGCCCGGTCGAAGGCCTCTCCTGCCGCCTGCCAGCGCTGCTGTGCTGCGCGGACCCTGCCCTCGACGAGCGCGGCGAGCCCGGGGTCGCCGAGGTGCTCCAGGACGGGCGGGAGATGGGCCGCGGCCTGCTCCGGTGCTCCGCGGTCCAGGTCCACCAGGAGTGCCTGGAGATGCGCCTGCACGTCGTCCGGGGCGACCGCCAGGGCCGCGGCCGCCGACTGCGCCGCGGTGGTCAGGTCGCCAGCGGCCCGGGCGACCCGGGCCAGGCACACCTGCGCCCGGAGTCGATCGATCCCGGTCAGGCGTCCCCGCTGGAGGGCGCTCGCCAGAAGCTTCACCGCCTCGGCGGGCGCCCGCTCGGCCCCGGCCCGCAGCGACGCCATCTCGATCACCGCCGGCCCGTCCTGGGTAGCGGCGCTGGCCTGTAGCCGCTCGTAGAGCTTCCGGGCCTGTGCGGTCTCCCCCACCTGTCCGAGGAGCTTCGCCAGCGCCTGGGCGGTGCGGGGCTCGTCGGGGTCCACCGCCAGCCGCGACTGGAGATCGGCCCTGGCCGCTCGGGGCGAGCCTCCAGCCTCGTGCGCGGCCGCCCGGACGTTGAAGACCCTCCGCTGCGCCGGGTCCAGATCCTGGACCTCCTGGAGGAGCGAGAGCGCGAGCGCTGCCGAGGAGCCGGCGTAGGCCTCGGCCAGCACCAGCCGGGCCCGCGTTCCCCAGACCGGCGAGGGAACGGCCGCGGGAGACGGCGGTGGCGATGCCCCCGGCGCGGGAGGAGGCGGCGGACGGCTCGAGTCGACGGCGCCCTGACCGAGACTCCGAGCGCGCTCGATGTCCCTCGGCGCACCCCGGACGAGGAGCAGGCTCGCCAGGCCGATCTGCAGGGGCGGCCGGCGACTCATCCGGTCGAGAGAGCTGTCTCCGAGCCGGATCAGCGCGTCGAGCTCGCTCGCGGGGAGCTGGCTTCCGCGCCCCCGGGCGATGGCTTCCATCCACAGGCCGAGCGCCTCGGCGTTCCGGGGGTCCTGCACCAGCGCCTGCTCCAGCGCCCGCTCCGCAGCGAGGTCCGATGCCTCGGTGTCCCGGGCCAGGTCCGCCTGCCCCGAGGCGACGAGCTCGGCCACGGGGCGGGGCTCGGCGGGCGGCTTCCACGTCGCGAGCCGCGCCTCGAGTCCGTCCGGGAGCCGGGCCTCGGCCGGCGGGCGCTTCTTCCCCGGTCGGGGAATCACGTCCGCGACGCGCTGCAGATCGGCAGGATCGGGCCGCACGCGCAGGTACCAGAGGACGGAGGAGCCGGCGACCGCGAGCCCGAGAACCCCGAGGAGCAGCCAGAGCGGACGGCGGCGGTCCGGCGGCGGCATGGTACGGAAGGCGGACCGCAGCCTCGCCGGCGGCGTCGGGAGGCGCGCGGTGACCTCCACCGTGTCCGGCTCGATTCCACGCGGCAGAGACGGCGCGCCGGCGGTCACCGCGCCGGGGGCTCCCCGTCCGAGCGCCGCGGCGGTGCGGGCGCGGCAGGCGCCACAGACACCGCTCGCGAGATCGTCCGCGTCGACGAGCTTTCCCCCGCAGGCCGCGCAGGGCTCCGGAGGAGCGGAGGCGGGGACCGGCGTGGCGGGGGTGCTGCTCCGCGGAGCCACTCCCGCCGGCGGCGGACGGGGCGTCCCGACGGGGGTCGGCGCCGGAGCGCCGCGCGGCGGGGTCCCGGGCGGCCCGGGCGGGGCGCGCCGCTGGCCGTCGTCCGCGGGGGCCGGCGAGGAGGCCTCCGCCTGCACCGGGGGGAGCGGCGTGCGCCTCCACGGGTCGGAGCGCTCGGTCTCGGGCCATGCGTCCGCCTCGGGTCCCCCGCGCAGCTCCGCCTGCTCGGTCCCGGCGTCCTCGATATCGAGGTCGCTGAAGTCGATGGGCGCCGAGCTGGGAGCCCCGAGGGAGGGCGGCGCGCTGCTCGCCGGCGGCGCCACCGGGGGACTGGCGGGCGGGGAAGGGAGCTCGTCGAACTGGACGTGGCTCCGCCCCACCACGAAGTCGAGCTGGGTGTCCGTCTCCCAGTCCAGCTCCCCGAACAGCTCCTCCTCGGCCTCGGGCTCGGGGGTCGGGTCGAGGGCTCGGGTGGTCAGCGCCACCCGGCCGATCTGGCTCTTGCCCCCGCTCGGGGTGCTGAGCGGAACGCCTCCGGGACGGAGCTGCTGGGAGTGCTTGCACTTCGGGCAGCGCGCCCGGCTGGCCCGGGCGACCGCGTCGTCCGGGAGCAGGTACTCGGTACCGCACTGTTCACATCGGAGGCGCATCCGCGGGCGGCATCAGTGCCGGAAGTGCCGCACCCCGGTGAAGACCATCGCCACGTCGTGCTCGTCGGCGGCGGCAATCACCTCCGCGTCGCGGACGCTGCCTCCCGGCTGCGCCACCGCCCGGGCGCCGGCCTGGGCCAGGGCGTCCAGCCCATCCCGGAAGGGGAAGAAGGCGTCCGAGGCCACCGCGCTCCCCCGCAGCGCCTCGCCCCCGCGCGCGGCGGCGATCTTCACCGACTCCACCCGGCTGGTCTGTCCCCCTCCCACCGCGAGGATCCGATCCGCGGCGGAGAACACGATGGCGTTGCTCTTCACGTGCTTGCACACCCGCCAGCCGAAGCGGAGGGCGGCCAGCTCCGCCGGGCTGGGCGCACGCCGGGTGACCACCTTCCATTCAGTGGCGGGCTCGACCGCGTCACGATCCTGTGCCAGCAGGCCCCCGGAGATGCTCCTCAGCTCCAGCGAGGGAAAGGCCCGGGCCCCGGGGGGCCACGCCCGGCGTGCATCGAGCAGCCGGAGGTTCTTCTTCCCCCCGAGGACCGCGCGCGCGGCCTCGGAGTACCCCGGCGCGATGACCGCCTCGAGGAAGGTCTCGGCCATCGCCCGGGCGGTGGGCTCGTCCACCTCGCGGTTCACCGCCACGATCCCTCCGAACGCGGAGACCTCGTCGACCGCGCGGGCGATCCGGTACGCCTTCTCCAGCACCTCGTCCTGCGCCACGCCGCAGGGCGTGTTGTGCTTGATGATCACCGCCGCCGGCCGCTCGGGGAACTCCAGCGCCAGGGCGAGCGCGGCGTCGAGGTCGAGCAGGTTGTTGTACGAGAGCTCCTTGCCCTGAAGCACCTCGGCGAAGGACACGGAAGGGCCCGGGGGCCCGCGGTAGCCGCGGTACCAGGCCCCGCGCTGGTGGGGGTTCTCCCCGTAGCGCAGCTCCTGCACCTTGCGGAACCCGAGGCCCAGCTCGTCGGGGAAGGTGACCCCGTCGCGTTCGGCCATCCACCCGGCGATGCTGGCGTCGTACGCCGCGGTGTGGGCGTAGGCCTTGCGCTGGAGCCGCCGGCGCGTCTCGGCCGCGGTGCCCCCCCGGCGGAGCTCCTCGAGCACCGGCGGGTAGTCATCCGGGTCCACCACCACCGTCACCGACGCGGCGTTCTTCGCCCCGGCGCGGATCATCGCCGGGCCTCCGATGTCGATGTTCTCCAGGATCTCGTCCTCCCCCCCGCCCTTGGCCACCGTCTCGCGGAAGGGGTAGAGGTTCACCGCCAGCACCGAGATGGGGGAAATGCTACCGGCCTCCATCTCCGCCCGGTCCGAGGCGAGCGCTGGGCGTCCCAGCAGCCCTCCGTGAATCCGGGGATGGAGGGTCTTCACCCGGCCTCCGAGGATTTCCGGGCTCCCGGTGTGCTCGGACACCTTGCGCGAAGGGAGGCCCGCGTCCTTGAGGGCCTGGAGGGTTCCACCGGTGCTGAGGAGCTCGAATCCGAGGTCGACGAGACCACGGGCGAAGGGGACGAGTCCCCGCTTGTCGGAGACGCTGAGGAGGGCGATCACGGGTCCTGGAGGGAAAGACTGGAGACCCCGGGACGAAACACCGCACCCTTTCACCTGTCAACGAACGACAGCGCACCGGTGAGCCCCGGGGGGTCGACCGCACCCCGGCGGCGAGTGCGACGACCCGCGCGGGGGATCCTGCGGCGCTTGAAGCCTTCGCGCCGAGGAGGCTCAGTCCTCGGTGGCTTCCCGGAGCTTGGCCAGCCCGCGGGTCTCCACCTGCCGGATGCGCTCGCGGGTGAGGTTCATGATCTCTCCCACCTCCTCGAGCGTGATTCCGCCCTTCTCCGCCACGTCGAGCGCACAGGTGTGCTCCAGCTCCCAGATCTCCTTGTCCGGGAAGTTGAGCTTGATCGACCCTGTCTCGGGATTCACGTCCAGGTAGAGGTTGTGCTTGCAGGAGACGAAGAGGCAGGGGCGCGGGCCGTTGATGCAATCGGCCCGGGTACGGGGCCGGTTCTCCTCCACGCTCCGGATCAGCTCCTGCTCCTCGGGATCCACCTCGCCGGCGAGGCGACGCCGCCGCAGCTCGCGGGCCATCTCCTTGCGGGACATGGTCTTCGAGCGGCGGCGCTCCACCGGAGCCGGGAGAGCGCCCGCGGGCTCGCCGGGTTCCGCCGTCCACTCGGGCTTGACCTGACTCATCGCTTCCCTCCTCCGGACCGCTTGACGGCCGAACTGGTCGCCGGTGGTGTCACGACAGATCGCTCCGCTCGACGGAGCCGAGGGCCCGCTGCGCGGTGAGTGCGCTGCCGACCCGTGAGAGGTCGGACACCAGAACTTCGGCGCGCCGGCGCAGGCCGGTGAGCTCGCCCTGCAGCGAGCGCCGCTGCTCGCTGGCCAGTGCCCGCTCGCCGAGCTCGGACTCGAGGCCGCTCAGGGTCTCGTCCAGGCTGCGTTCCACCTGGTCGATGTGGTTCTTCACCCCGACGAAGGAGCGGCGGATCTCCTCGAGGGTGAGCCCGGCGGCCATCATCTTCTTGATGGCGTTGATCCGGCGGACCGACTCGACCGGGTAGAGACCATGGCTGCCGCGGTGCTTGCCCTTGCGGCCCACCCGGCGGCTCCGGGGCAGCAGCCCCGCCTGCACGTACTTTCGAAAGGTGGCCTCGGAGAGACGGACGCCCTTGGGGCGGAAGATCTCCACGATCGCCCCGGCGGACAGGCCGCGGGCGAACTCGCTCTCGATGCGCGACAGCTCTCCCGGGTCGAGGTAATCCATTCAGTGGTGGATTGAGAATATCGGCTACTCATGAGATGGTATTGAGTGGTTTACACTCCCGTCAAGAGGGCATCGGCCGTTCAGGGAGCAACCCCGAACGGAGCGGAGGCTCAGCGCTCGGCGGGTGGATGCTCGAGAGTCGCGGTGCGGCCCTGCACCAGCTGCACGGTGTAGGCGCCGGAGACGCCATCGGGGCCGGTCAGCTCGACCAGGTGCCGCCCGGCGGGCAGCCGCACGGTCTTGCTGCCCTGCACGTAGCCCGCGCGCTTGCCGTCCACGCGGAGTTCGGCCCAGGGCTTGGCCCGGATCACCAGCCGGGCCCGCACCGCGCCCTGCCCTGCCTTGCCCGGAGCGCCCGCGCCGGGATCCACCGCGGTGCTCGTTCCCGGCGCCGGGGCGGGCGGAGCGGCGGCGGTGGGTTCGCCCCGGGACGGCGGGAGCGCCGAGCCCGATGCCGGCGGGGGCCTCACCGGTGACGCGGCCGGTTGCTCCGCGCCCAACGTCTCGCGGGCGGGCGGCGTTCCGGGCCGCTCCCGCTCGCGCGTGAGCAGGCCGGGTCCGGCCCGCACGGCGAGCGTGGCGGCGGCAGCGAGAGCGGCGAGGGCGAGCACGCCCGCCACCCGCCGCCGCAGCGGCGCGGCCCGGGGGAGGATCTCGGTCGGCCCCGGCTCGGCGGGAGGCGGCGTCACCAGCTCGGTGGGCTGGGGCGGCGTCACCGGCACGGAGGGCGACGCCTCGCGGGGGCCGGCGGCCGGAGGGGCCGAGGTGGAGAGCGAGATCGGGATGGAGCCCGTTCCGGGCAGCGGCTCGGCCACCCCCGCCTCCTCGGGGAACATCCGCCGGACGAACGCGCCGACGTCGGTGTCCTCCAGCGAGCGGGCGCCGCCGAGCACCACCTCGGCCAGCGACCGCTCCAGCTCCTGCGCGCTGGGCCAGCGCCGGGCCCGCTCCCGCTCCAGCGCACGCATCACCGCCGCCTCCAGCGCCGCGGACACCCCGGGGTTGAGGCGGGCGGGCGGAACGATCAGCCGCTCCTGGACCGCGCGCAGCACCGCCACGTCGCCATCACCCTCGAACAGCCGCGCGCCGGTGAGCAGCTCCCAGAGCGTGACCCCGAGGGCGAAGACGTCGGTGCGGGCGTCCAGCGCGTCTCCTCGAGCCTGCTCCGGGGACATGTAGGCGAACTTGCCCTTCAGCATCCCGGAGGTCGTGGCGTGGCCGCCGGCCTTGGCGATGCCGAAATCGGTGAGCTTCACCGCCCCGTCGAAGCTGAGGAGCACGTTGTGGGGGGTGACGTCGCGGTGCACCAGGTTCAGGCTCTGGCCGCCGTCGGTGAGCCGGTGGGCGTAGGCCAGCCCACGCGCGACCTCCATGCCGATCTGCGCGACCAGCATCGGCGGAATGGCCACTCCCCGCTCCTGACAACGCCGGCGCAGCTCCCACAGCGAGTGGCCGCGCACGTACTCCATGGCCAGGTAGTAGGTGTCCTCGTGCTTGTCGAAGTCGAAGATGTGGACCAGGTTGGCGTGGTTCAGCCGGCTCGCCACCCGGGCCTCGGCGATGAACATCCGCACGAACTCCGGATCCCCCGCCAGCCCGGGGCGAACGCGCTTGATGACCACGTCCTTCTCGAACCCCTCCGGGCCCAGCGCCGCGGCGAGGTAGATCTCCGCCATTCCGCCCTCGGCGAGCTTTCGCCGGACGACGTACTTGCCGATGGGCGTCCCGGCGGCGAGCGTCATCGCGGAGGTCGTGGCACGGGGAAAGGCGGATACGGTACCGGCCGCCTTCTCCGAGGGTCAATGAGGCGGACCGGCCCGGCCGGGGCCCACACCGGCGCACTGCGGCCTGGCTCCGCGCGCGCCCGGCCCCGGAGCACGCTTGTATCTCCTCCGGTCCGCCCGGGGTAGGCCGGCGCGGACGGAATCCGGGAGAGGGCCGCCGTGAGCCCCCTTAGGGCACGTCCTCG
>RPRB01000134.1 GCA_003818285.1 Myxococcaceae bacterium | reverse complement strand
GGAGGTCTCCGCCTCGCCGAGCGGGCCGTCCACCTCGGCCATGGTGAGCGCGAGCACCGCCGCCGGCCCGGGCCCCCCGGCGGGCATCGACCGATCGAGAATGCCCAGCGCCTCGATCGCCCGCGCCGTCACCTCGGAGGCCACGGCCGGACGACCCAGCACGTCGTCGAAGAGCATTCCGCTCCCGGTCGCCAGCGCGGCACGGACCCGGACCCCGGAGACGGCCGTGGCCCGCGCCACCTCGCGTGCGAACCGCAGCACGTCCTTTGCGTCGGTCGCTCCCGCCGAGGCGCCCGTCATCCACAGCCGGTTTCCCGCCTGGGCGAAGGCCACCCGCCACGCGCCGAGCCACCCCTGGGCCTCCCGGGCGGCCTCGGCCAGCGCCTCCTGGGCCGCCGGCAGCCGGTCCGGTGCGGGCGGCACGACTTGCGCCACGTAGGCCACCGCCCGGAGCAGCGGACGGGAGGCCGCGCCCGCCACCAGCTCCGTCGCCCACGGGCGGGGCTCGGGCAAGGCCCACTCGCGGAGGAGCACCAGGTCCCCCGGCGTCTCGTCCACCGACTCACCTCCCGGTCCGAGAAGCGCCTCGAGCCGGTCGGCCCCGGTTCCCACCGGTGCCTGCAGCTCGGGTCGTCGCCGGGCGTGCCCGTTCCACCAGGGCAGGAGCAGCGCCGAGTCCGGTCCGTCGAGCGGCTGCACCTCCTCGCCACGCTCGATCAGCAGATCCACCGTCTCCAGCGCCTCGTACCCCAGCTCGCTCCGGGGCAGGAACTGCACCACCCTCCGGACGCGCCCGTTCTCGCGCACGCACAGCACCGCGAGCGGCACCCGCATCGACTCCTTGAGCCGCTCGGTGAGGCGGGCCGTGGGCATCGCCGCCGCCTCGGGCGAGAACCACCGCGCCGCTCGCCACTCCTCGCCCATGGCGACCAGCTCGTCGGTGAGCACCCGGAAGACGTCGAACAGCGAGGAGAGGCGCTCGGCCTCGCCCACCACCAGGGAGACGAGGGATCGGAGGCGCAGCCGCACCTCCTCCAGGTGCTCCGGTCGGACCAGGGTCTCGATGCCATCGAAGGTGAGCGCGGCGATGTCCGCGGGCTTCAGCGCCCGCAGGCAGCTCCGGATGCTGACGTAGGTGGCGCCCTCGACCAGGATCGGGCGGCCCCGCCCGGCGAGTGTGCGCTCCACCCGGCCGAGGTGGATCGGCAGCGCGCGGCGGAGCTTCCGGCGGCGTTCGACCCACTCCGCCGAGGGGCTGGTCCGTCCTCGCTGCGGCATCTCTCCATCGCCGCCGCGGAACAGCGAGACCACGATGTGCGAGAGCGGCCCGCCCACCGAGGTGGTGAAGGCCAGGGTGCCCGGAATCGGTCCCGGGCCGGAGGGGATGGGCCGCAGGTGACGGCGGTCGCCGCTGAAGATGTGCTGCGTCTTGTTCACCTGGACCAGCCCCGAGGCGCCCAGCGCGTGGCCGAAGGTCAGGAGCCCTCCGTAGGGGTTGCTCCACCCATCGCGGATGCGCTCCACCGAGCGGTGCCACTCGAGCCCCATCCCCAGCAGGAAGGCCAGCTCGATGCTGGGGAAGGCATCATGCACCACGGCGAAGCCCGCCCCGGGAAAGGTGGCCGGCCGCACCCCGGCGTCGTCCGCGGTCGCGGCGAAGGCCTCGCGGATGGCGGTGGCGAAGATGACCGGCGACTGTCGCTCGAGGAAGCTCGGGTTGCTGCTCCCCTCCCCCACCCCGAGCACCTCCACCACCGGAGAGCCGGCGTGCCGCGGCGAGCGGGTGGCGAGGACCTGCGCCACCAGCTCCTCGTCCGAGGTGACCAGGGTCGCAGCGGCACCGCAGCAGGGAGCGGCGATGTCGTCGCCGTCGAAGTACGGCGTCCGGCGCGTGCTCCGCCGCGGCAGCCGTCCGGAGAGCATCGCCGCCGGGTAGGCGCCGGCGGCCTGGAACTTCCGCATGGAGATGGTGGACAGCGCCACCTCCACCGCCTGGCGGGACACGCCGAGGTTGCGGCGCATGCAGTCCATCAGGAGGTCCCCGACCACCAGCATGTCCAGCCCTCTGGCCTGGTCGAGGTCGCCGAGCACGGTCCGAATCTGGTACTGCGAGGCGTAGCCGGAGGGGATGATCTGCCCGGCGACGACCAGCACCGTCGCGCCGCGCTCCGCCGAGCGGGCGGCCCGCACCGCCTGGGCGAAGGCCCAGGCCCCGCTGTCCGAGGTGCCGGCGAGGAACTGGCAGCGCGCTCGCCGCGCCAGCTGCAGCAACGCCTGGAGCGTCTGGGGCACGAGCCCCACGTTCATCCGCTCGTTGGGGTCGAGCCCCGGCATGCAGGTGACGAACAGGTCGGTCACGCGGTCGCAGGTGGCCCGGTAGCTCCGGTCACCGAGCAGCGCGTGGAGGCTGGAGAGCGCGCGATGCCCGGCCGAGGCGAGGAGGTCGGTGAGGGTCACCGGCTCGGACAGGCCGAAGTCCCGCTCCCAGTCGGCGGGCCGGGCGCGTCCGTCGTCGCTGCGGTTCGGGTAGCGGAAGAAGAGCCGGGCGAGCTCGGCCGGCTCCGGCTCCGGGGCGGGCTCGGAGAGGAAGTCGGTCGAGCGCCGATCCGGGGAGAGGAACCGGGGGTTGCTCCCGTATTCGCCCGTCACCACGAAGACGCGCCGGCGCACGGGGGAAGAAGAGCACGCCGGCCCGTCCCCGCCCACCCCGAATCGGAGGATGCGTCACTGGAGCGGCAGGCGGCCATCCGCCCGGCTCAGCGCGTCGCCGCCCGGGCAGCCGGCGCGACGCGCCAGACCGTCCCGTTTGCGTCCTCGGTGACGAGCAGGGCGCCATCGCGGGCCACGGCCAATCCTACCGGGCGGCCCCACACGCTGCGCTGGTCGACCACGAAGCCGACCAGGAAGTCCTCGTACCCTCCGGTCGGCACGCCGTCCCGCGTCGGGATGCGGACGACCTTGTAGCCAGTGCGCCGCTCGCGGTTCCAGGAGCCGTGCTCGGCGGCGAAACCGTCGCCCTCGCGGAAGGTCATCCCCAGCGAGGCGGAGTGGGACTGGATCAGGACGTCCGGCACGGTGGCCTTGCCCGCCAGGTCGGGGCGCTGTCCCCTCAGGCGCGGGTCCTCGCGGTTCCCCAGCCAGTACCAGGGCCATCCGTAGAACGCGCCCTCCTTCACCCGGGTCACGTAATCCGGAACGAGGTCGTCGCCCAGGCCGTCGCGCTCGTTGGTCGAGCACCAGAGGTCCCCGGTGGCGGGGTGCACGGCCATGCCCACGCAGTTCCGGAGCCCGGTGGCGAAGATCCGGCCGCCCTTCCCATCGGGGTCGAACACCAGCACGTCCGCGCGGCGTTCCTCGAATCCCCACGCCGCACCGAGCCCGTGCGTCGCCTCCCAGGCGCTGATCTCCTGCTGGCTCTTGCGGCCGATGCCTTCGGCGACGTTCGACTGACTGCCCACCGAGACGAACATTCGCTTGCCGTCCAGCGAGAAGACGACGTCGCGGGTGGTGTGGCCGCCACTGGTCGGCGAGAGGTCCGGGACCACCACCTCGGGGCGTGCGCGGGCGGTGGTGTCACCCTCGCGGTAGGGGAAGCGGACCACGCGATTGTTCTCGGCCACGTAAAGCCATTGCGGCGAGGCTCCCGGCGGGTAGAAGGCCATGCCGAACGGCCCGTCCAGCCCGTCGGCGAAGGTCCACCGCTGATCGGCCCGGGTCGCTCCGTCCTTCGCCCGGAGCACGCGGATGCGACCGCGGTCGGTCTCGGCGATGAAGACGTCTCCTCCCGGTGCGACGCGGATCTGCCGTGGCTCCTCGAGCCGCTCGGCGAAGAGGTCGACCCGCCACCCCTCCGGCGCGCGCGGGAGGGCATCGGCCGGACGGGGAACCACCCGCGGGCTGTTCCGGGTCGAGCTGGTGGCGAACGGTCCGGGCAGGTCCTCCACCCGGATGAGCCGCCGCACACCCGGCGCGTCCGAGCGCCAGTCGCCGAATGCCGCGGCCCCGGTGAGCACCGCGCCCGTTCCACCGTCCGTCGGCCCGGAGGGCGCGGTCGCGACCTGCGGCTGCGTCGAGACCCCGGCGTCCGGTGCCGGCGTGGCAGTCGCGGGCGGCGCCCGCCTCGCCGCCTTCTGCGATGCGAGGTACGCCACGAGGTCGGTACGCTCGCTCGGGTCGGTGACCTTCTGGACCATCGTCGTTCCGGGCACGAGCTTCTGCGGGTCGGTGAGGTACCTCCCGAGGAGCTCGGGGGTCCAGGTGCGGCCCCACCGGACGAGGTCCGCCGAGTCGGAGAAGTCGGTGGTCGCGGCCTTCCGGCCGACGACGCCGCGCAGGTTGGGCCCCCGGCCGGCGCCGGCCCCGGGCTCGACGGAGTGGCACAGCGCGCAGCGTGCCTGGAACACGGAAGCGCCGCGGGACGCGTTGGGCAGCGCGGCGGCGGCCGCGAGCGGTGGGGCTAGCAGGAGCAGGAACGCCGGCCGGAAGGGGAAGCGGGTCATGCGGCCTCGAACGCGGGTTGGTCGGCGGAAGCTAGGGTGCTCGGGGGAGCCGTGCCCGGGTCCGCCGCTGCCGCCGTCTTCGGGGTTGCATTTCCCTCACCCCGACGCCCACAGCCCCGCGAGGCCGGCGACGAGCATCGCCGGGACCAGCCACACCGCCACCTTCACCACCTCGAGCGGCGGCACGTCCTCGCCCCGCCGGGCCGCTGCGGCGAGGACGAGCAGCGTGGCGAGCGTTCCGTGCGGCGTCAGACACGCGCCGACGTTCGTCCCCAGGAGCGCTGCATGCGTCCATCGCTCCGGGGCCTGGAGCTGGGCCAGCAACGATCGAACGAGCAACGTCGCCGGGAGATTGTTGAGCGCGCTCGAGGCGATGCTCGCCACCCCGGTCATCGCCGCCAGCCCCACCAGCGGCGGGCGCGGCTCGGCGAGCCAGCGAACCAGCGGCCGGTTCAGCCCGAGGTTCTCCACCGCCTGCACCAGGGCGAACAGCCCGAGCACGAAGGGGAACACTCCCAGGGACAGGTGCTGCACCTCGTTCCGCCCGAGCCGCCCGCGAGTCAGCCCCACCAGGCCCATCACCCCGACGCCCACGAAGGTCGTCATCCACACCGGGACGTCCAGGACCGGACCCACGAAGTACCCCAGGACCAGGAGCACCAGGACGGCACAGGCGGTGACGAAGAACGGCCGGTCCACGATGAGCTTCGAGGGGGGAGGCAATGCCGCCGTCTCGAGCCGCTGGACCAGCTCACCCCGGCACGCGAGCCGGATCCCGGCCCAGAGCACGAAGAGGACCGCGAGCTGCGGCAGCGCGCTGAACCCGGCGAACCGCGCCGCCGGCACGTGCGCGGCGAGCAGAAGATTGGTCAGGTTGCTCACCGGGAGCAGCAGCGACGCCACGCTGGGCAGGAACACGCAGAGCAGGATGTAGGGCCGGGGTGGGACCTCGAGCCGCTGCACCGCGGCCACGACCAGCGGGGTCAGGATGACCGCGGTGGTGTCCAGCGACAGAACGATGGTGATGAGCGTTCCGAGCACGAGCACGTTCGCGAGGAGCCCCGGGCCGCTCCGGGCCGAGCGCGCGGCGAGCACCGCCGCCCAGTCGAAGAAGCCGCTTGCCTCCAGCAGTGCCGAGAGCAGGAGCAGCGCCAGGAGGAACAGCAGCGCCTCCCGGGCGACCACCACCAGCCCCCACACCTCGCCGGGGTGCACGACACCCGTGGCGAGCGCGATGGCCGCGGCCCCGCACGTCCACCATCCCGCCGCGATCCCTCGCGGGCGAAGGACGACCGCGACGAGGGTCGAGGCGAACAGCAGGAGAGTGAGGACGGTCCGCACGGAGGGAACGGGCCGGCGACCCTAGCCTCCACCGGCGCCTCGGGGTATGAGCGCGTTTTCGGCACCTGATGCGACGCCCCGTCCCCCGATCTTCGCGCGTGCGCTCCCGTCCCTCGGCCTCGCGGAGGAGGGTGGCCCCGCGCGCGGACGCCCTCGCCTACGCCCGGGGCGTGCTCGACGCCGAGGCGGCGGCGATCCTCGGCGCCAAGAGCCGCCTGGGGACGAGCTTCCTCCGGGCGCTGGAGCTGATGCGGGCCTGCGAGGGACACATCGTGGTCACCGGGCTCGGGAAGCCGGGCTTCATCGCCCAGAAGCTGTCTGCGACCCTGGCCTCCACCGGCGTGCCCTCGCTGTACCTCCACCCCTCGGAGGCGCTCCACGGAGACCTGGGGCGGGTCAGCCGCGGGGACGTGGTGCTGGCCCTGTCCAACAGCGGGTCCACCGAGGAGCTGGTCCGGCTCCTCCCCTCGCTCCGGCGACTCGGCGCCCAGGTCATCGCCATCACCGGAGACGGCGACTCACCGCTCGCCCGGGGTGCGGACGTGGTGCTCGACGTGGGCGCGATCCCCGAGGCGTGCCCCCTGGGGCTGGTGCCCACCGCCAGCTCGGCCGCGCTCCACGCGGTCTCGGATGCCCTGGCGATGACCCTCCTCAAGACGCGCCAGTTCAGCAGCGAGGAGTACGCGGCACTGCACCCCGGCGGGAAGCTGGGGCGGAGCGTGATGCGGGTGCTGGAGGTGATGCGCGCCGGTCAGGCCAACCCGGTGGTGCGCGCCGACGCTCCGCTGCACGAGGCGGTGGTGGTGATGACCAACACCCCGGGGCGCCCCGGCGCCACCAACGTGGTCGATGCGTCGGGCCGGCTGGTGGGCATCTTCACCGACGGCGACCTGCGGCGGATGGTGGAGCGCGGAAAGACCGACTTCGATCTCCCCGTCTCGGCGATGATGGGCCACCACCCGCGCTGCGTGTCGCCCGAGGACCTCGCTCTCACCGCCGCCGCGCTGATGCGCGAGGCGCACGTGGACCAGCTCCCGGTGGTGAACGCCGACGGGCACCCGGTGGGCCTCATCGACGTGCAGGACCTGCTCGCGGCGCGCCTGATCTAGGTCAGGGCGGCCGCAGTCGAGGTCCCGGTGAGGGGTCCTCGGGCGCCATCGTCGGCGGGGTCAGGGCGGCCGCAGTCGGTTGGTCGGGGCGGCCGCAGTCGGTTGGTCAGGGCGGCCGCACTCGGTCAGGGCGTCGTGACCCGCGCGCCGGCGAAGGCCTCGCCGCAGCCGAGGTCCAGGGTGCGGACCGCGTCCGGGTCGCCCTGAGCCACGGCCAGCGCCCGCTGTCCTGCCTTCAGGACCGTGTCGGGCGGGAGCGCGCTCTTGCAGAACACCGCGAGGAACCGGACCGTCCCCGGCTGACCCTGGAGGGTCGGGCGGTCGGCGAGCACGGTCTGCCCGCCCGCACGGATGCGCTCGATCGCACCGGTGGCCGGCTGCGACGGGCTCACCAGCACCACGCGCCGTGGAAGGAGCCCGAGGACCACCACCGAGGCCTCGCGCTCCGAGCTGACCCCGAACGCCACCTTCGCGCCCGCGGCCACCGCTCCTCCCTCGGGGACCTCCCGCAGCGCGCCATCCTGTCCCACCTGGTAGACGCGGAGCGCACCCTCGCCGGTGGACGGATGGAGCCGCCAGGGAATGACCCACAGCGCGACGTACAGGACGATGGCTCCGGCGAGCGCGAGGAGAGGGCCGCGCAGCGCACGGCGGCGGGGATGCGAAGGACGGGGCGTGTCGACGAATGCGAGCACGGGTGGGCTCCGGTCCTCCCTCCTTGCCAGGGACCCTCCCCGCGCTGCAAGCCTTCGCTGCGGCCGGAAAACGGTGCTGGACTGTGCCTGCGGTGCCACCGGCGACCGGCTAGACTCGTCTCCGGTCACTCTCCCTTGGATCTCGCCGTCGCCCGCGCCGTGCGCGCGAGGCAGGACCGGTTGTCCTCGCTTCGCGCCTTTCGCCATCCGAACTTCGTCCGGTTCTGGCTGGGGGCGTTCATCTCCAACGTCGGCACGTGGATGGAGACCATCGGGGTGGGGGTCTACGTCACCGAGGTCACCGGCCGGGCCGGCTGGACGGGCACGGTGGCTGCGCTCATCTATCTGCCCTCGCTGGTCCTGGGACCGGTGGCGGGCGCCCTCGCCGACCGGACCGACCGGCGGCGGCTCCTCTCCATCCTCACCACGGCGCAGATCCTCATCGCCGCGGTGCTGGCCGTGCTCGCCCTCACCGACCGACTCTCGGTGCCCGCGGTGGCGGTGCTGGCGTTCCTCGCCGGCTGCGTGAACGCGCTGGTCGCGCCGGTCTACTCCTCGCTGCTGGCCGAGCTGGTGCCCGCCGAGGATCTCCTCTCTGCCCTGAGCCTCAGCTCGGCGCAGTACAACCTGGGCCGCATCATCGGACCGTCACTGGCGGCGCTGGCCATGGCCGCGGGGGGCCTGGCGACCGCGTTCTTCTGCAACGCCGCCAGCTTCGTCGCCGTCCTCGTCTCGCTCATGCTGGTGCAACTGCCGCCCAGGGCCGAGCACCGGGAGCACGACGACCTGTGGGCGGAGATCGTCACCGGGTTCCGGGTGGCGCGCGAGGACGCCGGGATCCGGACCGCCCTGGTGCTGACCAGCCTCATCTCGGTGCTGGTGGCGCCCTTCATCGCCCTCATCCCGGTGTACGCCATCACCGTCTTCGGTCACGGGGCGTCCGGCACCTCGCTGCTCGCCGCGGCTCAGGGCGTCGGGGCGATCGCCGCCGCGGTGCTCACCGGCACCCTCGCCGACCGCTGGGGGCGCCGGCGCCTGGTGAGCCGGATGACGCTCCTGCTTGGCACCGTCGCCATCGCCTACTGGCTGGTCCCCTCCTTCTGGATGGCGGTGGTGCTGGTGGCGCTGCTCGGGGGCGCTTACCTGTCCACCCTCACCGGGGTGAATGCCACCTGCATGAGCCGTGTCTCGCGCCTGCTCCAGGCGAGGGTGAGCAGCCTCTACACGATGGTGCTCGGCGTGGGCTACGCGACGGGGCTGCTCGCGCTCTCCTGGCTCGGGGACCACGTGGGGCTCCGGCTCACCATGGCCTCGGCCGCAGTGCTGCTCACCCTCTCCGTGGCGTGGATGAGGCGTCGGGGGATGCTCCGGCTTCTCGACGGGCCGGCTCAGTTCCTCGGCCGGGACGAGGTCACCTTCGCCGTGCCGACCCTCGCCGGGCCGGCGACGATGAAGGAGGTGCCGGGGGCGAAGGCGGGGGGCGAGCTCAGGGCGAGCCGCTGAGCTTCTTCTGCACGCCGGACCTCGAGGCGTAGTCCGGCGCGGTGGCCTGCAGCTTCGTCCAGATGGCGCGGGCGCTCTCCTTGTTCCCCGCCTTCGACAGCCGGTCTCCCAGCGCGTCGACCGAGGCCGGATCCGAGGTCACCGCCACCCGCCACACGTTGTCCGCCATCGGCTGGCGCTGGAGGCCGACCAGCGCCCAGGCCATCCCCGCGCGCAGCCGGGGGTTGTCCGGCTGGTAGGGCATCACCTGTCGGTAGTTGTCGAGGGCATCCTGGTACTTGTTGGCCGCCAGCTTCGCCTCCCCGTCCTCGATGAGCCGGGCGAAGTTGGCCTTCATCTCGGGCGTCACCTCGACCTTCTGGAACGCCTCCATGGTCTCCTTGCTGATCTGGGGCGGCGCGGCCGGACCCGACGCTTGCGGTCCCGGCTGCGACGGCGGGGGAGCGGCCATCGGGGGAGCGGCCATCGGGGGCGCGGCCGTCGGGGGCGCGGCGACGACGACCGGCGTCGCCTCGGCCCGCACCTTCTCTTGCTGGCGGGCGAACTTGGTCGCTCCGCCCGCGGCGATGACCTGGCCGATGCGCTCGGCCAGCGCACGCGCCGAGGTGGCCTGGGGAGCCGAGGGCGAGACCTCCGCGGATGTCTGCAGCTCCTTCCGGGCGGCCTTCAAGGCCTGGAGGTCGTCCCCCTTCAGGTCGAAGGTGACCGCGCCGTGTCCGTAGAGGGCGGCCGCATCCCGGGGCTGGATCTGGAGCACGCGCTCGTAGGCCGCGAGCGCGCCCTTCAGGTCCCCCAGCAGAGCCAGAGCGTTGCCCAGAAGCGCGGTGGAGTCGACGACCGGGCCGAGGGCCGCCAGCGCGCATGCCGCTGCCGGCCCGGGCTGCTTCTGCGCCGCGAGGGTGCGGGCCCGCTCCGCCGCCCTGTCCACGCCCATGTCGCCCGCGATCCGGCAGCCGGCGGTGGACGCGTCGGGGAGCTCGCCCTTCACCCCCTTTCTCTGCTGGAGGAAGAGCGCGCGGACCGGCTCGGCGGTCTTCTCGGCCTGGGTGAAGAAGTCGCGCGCGTCGGCCCAGCGCGCGCGGCCGTAGTAGAGCTTCCCGATCGCCGCCGCGACCTCGTAGGGCTTGGGACGGGTCTTGAGGTCCGGGGTGGCATCCATCTTCTTGAGGAGCTCGTCGGAGGTCGGAGCCGCCGCGCCGGGGGCGACGCTGGGGTGACCGGCGGGAAGCCCTTCGGCGGGATTCCCCGCGCCGGCCGGCGTAGCGGCGGATGGTCCCGGGGCGGACGGAATCGCCGGATGGCCTGGCGGGAGCGCGCCGCCTCCACCGCCCGGGTCGGCGCTCTGGGTCCCCGGCACGAGCGGCGGATGGCCGGGGGGCAGCGCCTGCTCGTCGGACTTCTGGCCGGCAGAGGCTCCGGACGGCAGGGGCTTCGCCGGTACGGCGCCGCCGTTGAGGGGCGGGTGTCCCGGCGGAAGCGGCTGGCCCTGGGCGAGCAGGAGCGCCAGGGCGGTTGTGGCCATCGTCATCGAGGTCTCCACAGCACGGAATCGAGGCGCTGCACGGGCTGATCTCTCACGCCCGCCAGCAGCTCGGCGACCGTTTTCTGGAGAACGGGGTGGTGGGCCTGAGGGTCCAGCTCGGCCAGCGGCTCCAGCGCGAACCGCCGGCGATGCAGCTCCGGATGGGGGACGTGGAGCCCGGGCTGATCCACGACCCGCTCTCCCCAGAGGAGGATGTCCAGGTCGAGGAGGCGGGGCCCCCAGCGTTCGGTGCGCACGCGTCCGTGCGCCCGCTCGATGTCCAGGAGGGCGGCCAGGAGCGACTCCGGGCTGCGTGCGACGGCGAGCGCGACCACCGCGTTCCGGAACTCGGGCTGGGAGGGCCCGAGGGGCGCCGCGGCGTAGAGGGACGAGGACCGGCGCAGCTCGACATCCGGAAGACGCGAGAGGTCCTCGACCGCCGCGACGAGCGTCCGCTCCGGGTCCCCCAGGTTCGCGCCCAGGCCCACGTAGACGGGTCCGTGCTCGTTCGGGGAGGCGCTGCTCACAGCCCGAGCACGTCCCGCATCCCGTACTGGCCGGGAGGCTGCCCCCGGATCCAGAGCGCAGCGCGGAGCGCGCCCTTGGCGAACTGATCGCGGCTGGTGGCCCGGTGGCTGAGCTCGATGCGCTCGCCGGGGCCGAGGAAGAAGACGGTGTGCTCGCCGACCACGTCACCGCCCCGGAGGGTCTGCACGCCGATCTCTCCGGGTGGCCTCTCGCCCACCTGGCCGGCGCGAACCAGGCGCATCACGCCCGCGTCCTGGCCGCGCGCCTTCGCCACCACCTCGGCGATGCGGAGGGCGGTCCCGCTCGGCGCGTCCTTCTTCAGCCGGTGGTGCAGCTCGAGCACCTCGGCGTCCCAGCCGGTGCCCAGGACGCGGCCGAGGAGCGATGCGGCCTCGAGCATCACGTGGACCCCCACCGACATGTTGGGCGAGAGGACGAGCGGGATCCGCGCCGCCACCCGGTCGAGCCGCTCGCGGTGGGCAACGGTGAAGCCGGTGGTGCCGGTGACGAAGGGAACGCCCTGGCGGGCGCAGGCCTCGGCGAAGTCGGTCGCGGACTCGGGGGTGGTGAAGTCCACCGCCGCGTCCGGACGGACGTCCATCAGCGCGGCGGAGAAGTCGTCCCGCAGGGGGAGGTGCAGGGCCGAGACGCCGGAGAGCGTGCCCACGTCCCTTCCGCGGGCCTGAGCCCCGGGGCGGGCGACCGCCCCCACCACCTTCACCCCCGGCTCCTCGGTGGCCGCGCGCACGACGGCCGAGCCCATGCGGCCCGGGACGCCCGCGACGAGGAGGGTGATGGCTGCCACCAGCCGACGGGTGTAGCACGGCCAGCCGCCCTGGGGCGCCGGTTGCCCGCACGCCCGGGCCTGCACCGGCACGGGGCGGTAGCACTCCCGGCGACCGTGCCGGGTGTGCGCGACGGTCGGAGCGGAGGTCGGAGGTGGTGCTCGCTGCGCTGCCCCAGGTGCAGAAGCGGTCACGCGCTCGGCATGACTCAGCCGGGCGCCGCGGCCGCGGCTTCGGCCGAGGATTCCGCAGCCCGGCCGGTCCGCGCCGCGCCGATGGCCGCGACGGTCACCAGCGCGATGCCGAGCGCCTGACCCCAGCCCGGAATCTGGCGGAGCATCACCGCGCCCACCAGGGCGGCGGCGGGGGGCTCGACGCTCATCAGCGTGCCGAAGGTGCCCGCGTCGAGTCGCCGGAGCGCGAGCAGCTCGAGCGTGTACGGTCCGAGGAGCATCAGGGCGAGGCCGAGGCAGGCGAGGAGGACCATCGGGGTGATGTGCCCGTGCGCCTGGAGAAGGCCCAGCGGGGTGGTGGCGAGTGCGGCGGCGGGCATGGAGACCGCGAGCCCGGCGACGCCGTGGAACCGCTGGCCGATGGCCTGGGT
>RPRB01000133.1 GCA_003818285.1 Myxococcaceae bacterium | reverse complement strand
GATCGTCAGCCCTTTTCACCCCGACTGGCGGGGGTGCCCGCATGAAACGCTTGCAGGAGCTGACGGCATCTCAGCTGCAGCCGCGCGTGTAGCTGACCAGGATCTCCGCGCCCGGGGGCGGTGGAGCGCCGAAGACGACCGAGTTGGAGGCCGCGTCGTAGACCCAGCCGCCGGCCGGCGTGCCGTTCACCGTCACCGTCACCCCGGCCGAGTCCGGCGTGCCGCTCAGCGGGAAGCGGGTCTGTGCCGTGAAGGCGCGGCCCACCACGTCCTGGAGGAGCGGACCGAAGTCGGGGGCGCAGATCGACTCGATGGCTCCTCCGGTCCGGGTCGCCGCCTCTCCGTACCGCAGGCCCTGCCCCGAGGCGCTCGGGCAGGTCTGTCCCGACGGGACGATGGCGTACAGCGCGGCACGTCCCGCGGCGCCCGGGCCCTTCAGCTGCTGGAGGAAGCGCACGTAGGTCGCGACCGAGTCGGGCGAGGTGTCGTCGTCGTCGCTCACCACCACCACCGCCAGGGAGGCGGTCTGCCGGTAGAAGCCGAGGTTCCCGTCGCTGGGCAGCGCAGTCCCGGGTGCGTCGGCGCTGTCCACCAGGGGCGGGCTGAGGGCCCGCCGCATGGCCTCGAGGCCCTGCTGCTCGAAGGCGCACTCGCCCACCTGCACTGCCTGCTGGAGCGCCTGACCGAGGTTGGGCGTGGCGTTGGTGAAGATCCGCGTGGAGCTGTTGTCCGCGGGGAATAGCCGTCCGGCCTCTCCGCCCGAGGCGCCCCCGGGGCAGGTGGGCCCGGTGGGCGAGATGCCGGTGGTGGTCACCCCGACGTGGAGGTCGACCCCCGTGCCCAGCGCCGCGCTGGCGAAGGTCGGCATCGCCGAGTTCAGCCGAGGATTCTCCTCCAGCATCGAGGCGGTGTTGTCGACGACGAAGAGCACGTCCACCTGCCCAGGCTGGCCCTGGATGAAGCGATCGGTCTGGGCCGAGCTGGCGCTGGACTCCCCCACCAGCGACACCAGGAGCGGCGGAGTGAGCAGCGAGTTCTCGATGAACAGCGGCGAGAGGTTCAGCCCCGGCACCCTCGCCAGGTACTGCAGCTCCAGCGTCAGGCCCGTTCCAGGGGCGAGCGTCTGGGGCACCGGAGGGGCGACCGCGAAGAGGAACTCGCCGTCGGTGCTTCCCGCCGCGATGGTCGCGGCGGTGACCGTCACCGGTGCCGAGCACCCGTTCACCACGTTGACCTGGCGGGTCTGCGCCGGGCAGGCGGGACTGGCGATTCCGAAGTCGACGTAGCCGGGGTTGGCGGCGAGGCAGCTGTTCGCCACGGCAGCGGTGAGGGGCAGCGAGATGGGCGGCTGGCTCGTCCCGTTCACCGTGGCCATCCCGCGGAAAGTGCCGGGGGAGTTGGGCGCGGAGAACTGCACCTCGAAAGTGAAGTACTCACCCGGGGCCATGCTCAGGGCGATGATGCTCCCCGCCGGCAGGGAGAAGAGATTTCCCCCGGTGTCGGTGAGCGTGAGCTGCTGGAGGATGCAGACGTCCGCCCCGGTGTTGAGCACCTTCGCCCCGAGCACGGACTGCGACCCCGGGACCACGGTGCCGAAGTCGATCGCCGAGGGGGTGACCTGGAGGCTGCACGGCGCGGAGTCCGCGGCGGTGCTCTGCAGCTGGACGTTCACCGTTCCTCCCGGGAGCGAGGTGACGATCTGCAGCTGCTCGATGACGTCCCCGCTGATGGTGGGTACGAAGCTGACCGGGATGTCCACCGACATGCCGGTGGTGAGGGTCACCGGGTACGCCACGGCGCCCAGCTGGAACTGCGAGCCCGCGCCGGCGAGGAGGGTCGCCGAGTCGACCGTGAAGACGTCTCCCGGGCCGCCGCAGTTCCGGACCGTGACCTTGGAGTCGGTGCGGGTCCCCAACGCGTGCTTCCCAAACTCGAGCAGCAGCGGCGCCACGCAGAGCTTGGCTCCTCCGCCGACGCCGCGGAGGGGAACTTCCAGGATGGGGTGCCGCGCGCTGACCACGGACAACTGCAGCGTGCCCAGGGCGTCCGGCGGGCTGAGGTGAGTGCTGACGAATTTGAGGTCGACGGTCGCCGTGGCTCCTCCGGCGATGACCAGCGGCACGGGGGTTCCCCCGCTCTGGAAGTCGGGATCCGACCCCGGCGCGAAGCCGATGCCGGTCACGGTCACCGGCTCGGTGGAGAGGTTCCGGAGCACGACGACGCCGTTGACGGTGAAGTCGGTGGGGACCAGGCCGAAGTCCAACGAGGGGGGCTCGGCGATGAGCGCCTGCTCCAGCCCCTCCCCGGTGAGCGTCACCAGGAGATCGCCGCAGCCGGTGCAGGGAGTGACCGCCAGGGCGACGCGCTTCACCCCCGCGCGCTGGGGATGGAAGCTCACGTCCTGCGTCCGGGTCTCCCCCGGGGCCAGGGTGAGCGGTGACATGGAGAACTCGTCCGCCCCGGCGCCGACGATGCGGCCGGTGACCTGAACGGGGAGCGGGCTCGGATTGGAGAAGGTGAGCTGGCGGATCTTCTCCGCCCCGATCTCGATCTTGCCGAAGTCGAGCGCGTCCTCTCTCAGCGACGCCGCGGCATCGACGCCCACCCCTCGCAATCCCACCGTCGCCTGAGGCGAGGCCGCGCTGTCGGTGGTGACGAGCAAGGTCCCGCTCGCCGGTCCCGCCGCGCCGGGGCGGAAGACCACCTCACCCTGGACCACCTGTCCGGGGAGGATGGCGGACTGGCCCGGGACCGAGAATCGGAACGTGCCGCCCGGAGCGCCCTGGATGCTCACCGCGGTCAGGTCCAGCCTTCCGCGGCCAGTGTTCCGCAGGGTGACGGGCAGGCTGCGCTGGTCGTGCACCGCGACCTGCTGGAAGTCGAGCGTCTGGGGCGCGAGCTCCAGCGCTCCATCCACGCTCACGGTGTTCCGGCGATCCCCACAAGCGGCGAGCACGCACACCAGCACCCAGCACGTGCGCCGAAGTACCCTCCCCATTCTCCGTGTCGACCTCCCGCTCCGGAAGCTAGGCACCGCCCCCCGCCGGGGCAGGAGACGGACGTCCACCAGATGTCAGTTGACCCGGGGCCGAGCCGCGGGCTGTCATGTCCGCCGTGCACGAGACGACATCCGCGCGCCGGGTCACCCCCGGACTCGCGCCGCGGCGCGGCCCGTTCCTCGCTCCCCTGCTCGCCCTTGCCGTCTGCGCCTGCGCCTCGGGGCGGAGCGAGTCCAGCGGCGGCGCTTCCGGCTCGGGCTCGGTCCCGGCCTTCGTCCGCACCGACGGCCCGTGCTGGGTGGGCGGACGCATCACCCTGGATCCGTCGCTGCGGGCGCAGTCCACGGCGGACGAGCTGGCCAGCATCGGCTGCGACAACGTGGTGCTGGTGATGAAGACCGACGACGGCAGCACCAAGCTGGTGCACGCCGATGGGGTGCTCGCCGGAGGCTGGGGCGAGTGCCATTACCAGGTCACCGACGTCCCCCCGGGCGGCGCCACCTTCTCCGGCAAGGTGGTGGCGCTCTCCATCCCGGACTACCGGTACTCCCTCATCTCCAAGGCGGACTTCAACGCGGTGAAGTGCGGCGGCTCGCTCGCCTCGCTCAACCAGCAGCTGGACTTCGTGCTCACGGTTGCGGACGTGCGGGGTCGCTGACCTTCTTCCGCTCCGCCCACGGCGTCAGCCAGTAGATCATCCCGTTCAGGTCGGAGACGTTGAGGGCCACGAACAGGTCGTGGAACCCCGAGAGCTGACGGACGCCCACCGACACCCCGAGGCGGTCCTGCAGCATGGAGACGCCCACCTCACCACCCCAGTCGGCGCCGCCGTTCCAGTGCACCGCCAGCCGCGGGCCGGCGTTGATCGTGAACCCGCCCACGTGCAGCGCCGGCCGGATGCCGAAGGTGGTGCTGGTCCGCTTGCCGAACTCGATGTCCACCAGCTGCAGGGTGGAGAGCACCGAGAAGTTCGGACCGAGCCGCAGCGCCGGCTCGATCCACGACAGCGCGAGGCCTCCCTGCGCGACGTCGAGCGCGGTCCGGTAGGGCAGCGCGTGCGCCGCCCAGATGGCCCACACCGGGCCGTCCGCCAGAGGGACCGAGGGAATGGTCGAGGGATCGAGGGTGAAGCGCACCGAGGAGCCGTTCACGTCTCCGCGGGTCCAGACCTCTCCGGCGGAGAGGGCGAACAGGATGCCCTTCCGCTGGCCGGTCTCGGAGGGTGCGCCCGAGGTGAGCTCGATCGTCGCGGCGCGGTCCAGCCCGCGCTGCGTCGTCTCCCGCCAGAACTGTGTCCGGTCCTCCAGCGCCAGCCGCATGGCACGGGATTCGGGCCGGTAGCCCGCCTTCCCCAGGGCGGTGAGGAAGTCGTCGAAGGTGATGTCCGAGATGCACAGCGCCTCCGCATCGTGCTCGGTGCACGGAGACCGCTGGGAGAGCAGCACCTGGCCCACGATGCCCAGGGAGCCGAGCGCCCGCGGATCCCGCGGTGGGCCGAGCCAGCTCCACTCCGGGCGCTCCAGCTCCTTCGCGGTCCGGGCGCTGCTTCCCAGCCACGCTGCGAGTTCGGCCCGGGCGAGCCATCCGGCCACGGTGAACGCCTTCTCGGATCGAGTGACGCCGAGGAGCTCGGCCACCTGACGCATCGCCGCTCCCAGGCAGCGCTGGGTCTCGACCTGGGTCGAGTCCAGCTCCCAGCTGTTCGGGGCACGGACCGGAGCGGGGCGGTTCGTGTCCGCCGGGTCCTGCTCCCGGCAGACGAAGACCGCCGCGGCGCGGAGCCCGTCGTAGATGCCGGCGTAGTAATCGAACTCGCGAAGCGGCCGGTCGAGGAATCCTCCGAAGTTGGCGAGCTGCGCTCCGGCGAGCGGGCTGAAGCGGGTGGATAGCGCGAGCTGGCGCTCGGGCGTGTTCTCGGAGGCGATGCTGCGCGCGTCCTCGGCCACCTGGTGGGTGTCCGCCGCGAGCCTCTGGAGGCGTGGACGGAGCTGCACCAGCCGGTCCAGGCGTGCCCAGGCACGGAGCAGCGAACCATCCACCTCGGAGGGACGGAGCGCATCGAGGGTGGAGAAGAGCGGAAGAAGCGGGGAGATCCCGAAGAGGTTCTCCGGCGAATCCGCGCGGATCTCGTCCAGCACCCGCCTCGCCTGGGCAGGCACGGTGCCGGGCCCCGGGCGGTGCGCGAGCGCCGTCAGGGCATCCTCCAGCTGGGCGGCGGCGACCCGCGCCGAGGACGCTCCGAGCGCCTCCGGCAGGACGAGATAGTCGAGGATCTCCCGCCGCAGGGCGACCAGGCGTGACTCGGGCAGCTCACCATGGCTCAGCCGCCCGAGCTGCTCGGCCAGGTACACCTCGAAGAGGGAGACGATCTCCAGATCGTCGGCGAGCCTCCGCCCCATCTCGATGCGAGCGCGCGGGGTCGTGGACGCGTCGAGCATCTTCCGCACCGACGCCTGTCGCACCGGGCTCGTGGGGTTGAAGCTGCGGGTCGTCGTGGCCACCAGGTCCACGACCTCGGTCTCCGAGAGCGGCCGGGTGGCGCGACCCCGGAGCGTCGCGTCGTCCTCGAGGGGATCCCGCACCGCCTCGCCCCGGAGGAACCCCGCGCACTGCCGCGCCAGCGGTTCCGAGGCCGCGTCGACCGGGCGGGGGGCGAGGCGGCGGAGGCAGCTCTCCAGGGTGCGCGCCAGACGGGCCCTCTCCGCGGGCGTTCCGTGCAGGGCGGGAGGAGGCGCGGCGCTCGGAGGCGGACCGTCGAGATCGAGCAGCTCCCCGAGCAGCCGGCCGTACTCGCGAAGGTTGCCGGCGCCGGTCAACAGCAGATTTCGAGTGGTCCGGTTCCATCGCCCCGCCTGCGCCGCGCGGGAGAGCTCGCGGTTGCGAGCGGTGTAGACGAGGTCGCTGGCGAAGGTCAGGAGCGCCCCGACCCCGCGGAGGGTGCGGTCCACCTCCTCGCGGGGCTGCGGGGCCTGGAACCGGCGGATGTCGGGGTCGACGAAGATCGCCGTGAGCGGCTTCAGGACCGTGGGGCGCCAGAACGCCTCCGCCTGCTCCAGCGCGAGCCCCACCGGGGCGTTGTCGAAGACCCCACCGTCCACGAACCGCCGCATGCAGATCTTCAGCGCCCGTCCGCCCTTGGCCGCGGAGTGCGCCTGACAGGACAGGCCGGTGAGCGGGGTGTTCTGCGGCCCGGGACAGGTCCCCTCGGTGGCCTCGGGATCCGTTCCGCAGTCCGCGGCACACTCGCAGAGGACGCGCGGTCGGAACGCCGCCGGAAACGCGGCCGAGGCCAGCAGCGACTGCAGCACCACCTCGGGATGGACACCGACCCGGCCCATTTCCGCGACGTCGGCCAGGGCGAGCCGGCTCTCGGTGGCGTCGACCGCCGCGGGAAGCGGCTGCCGTGCGAAGCGCACCCGCCCGCTCCCGTCCACGTCGAGGAGCAGCGGGAGGACGGAGCGCTGGGAGGTGACCCGGAGACCGCCCAGGTCCTGCTCCAAGGGGTAAACCCGGGTGACGGTCAGCCCGACCGGCAGCCGGCACCCGGGACGGAAGCTCATGCCTCCGCCGAGCAGCGCCCGGCGCACCTCCTCCACGACGGGCTCCAGCGCGGCGGAGGCCAGCACGGCGTCGTCCGGGCGGTACGCGCGCGGATCCTCGGGGAGGAGCGAGTCCAGCCCCACCTCGAGCCACGCGCTGCGCAGGAGGTTGTCGTCGATGGTGGACCGGGCCGCGGACGCGTCGGTCTCGCAGTACTGCGCGGCGACGAGCATCGCGTTGATGCTCCCCGCCGACGCCCCGGTGACGCCCACCAGGCGGGGCCGGCGGCGGACCAGCACCTCGCGGAGCCGCGGGTCGTCACGGAACAGCCGGACCAGCGTCCAGTTCAATCCGGCCTCGTAGCTTCCGAGGCTCACCCCGCCGCTCAGGGTGAGCGCGTACCCCTCGTCGAGCCGGGCCTCCTCGGCCGGGGACGCCGCGGTGAGCAGGGTGAAGGCCAGCGAGAGCACCATCGAGGTGACGCTAGCGTTCCGCCAACCCCGCGGGTTCACTTTCGCAGGTTGCTTTCGTCACCGATTCGCCACACGCTTTCACGGTGAAGTCGAGCGGCGCGCTGGGTCGAGCTCCCGGTGGTGCTCGGGGGCCTCCCAGTGGTGTTCGCCCTCCAGGCCCGCGGCCTCGCGCTGCCGGTGCTCTTCGTCACCGCCTGGGTCTGCCTCGGGCTGCTCTGGCGCGATCCGACGTTCCAGCGTGACCAGCTCTGGCGGCGCGAGCAGCTCTGGACCTGGCTCCGGGGTCCGCTCGCGCTGGCGCTCGGCGTGTGCACGCTGATCGCGCTCGGGTTGTCCCTGATCGAGCCCCGGGCGGCGCACCCTCGTCGCGCATCCGCGCCCGGCGTTCTGACCCGGGGTGAGGTCGGCACCTCCACCCCCGCGGACACCACACCGCCGCACCCATCCCGAGCGCGCTGGCACGGCGACTGCTCCTGCTTCCCGGCGTGAGCGCCCGCCCCGGTCCGATCCTGGTCGTCGACGCCTCTGCAGAGCGGCTCCGCGCCTCCGTCGCGGTGCTCCGGTACGGCTTCGGCCCCGCCGCCGTGCGAGGGACGACCGAGCCGGAGGACGCCGCCGGCTGGATCGCGTGCGAGCGGCCCGCCGTGCTCGTCACACCGGCCGACACCGCGAGCTCCTCCGGTCCGTCCCTGGTGGAAGAGCTGCGCGGTCGCTGGGGACCCGTGCCCGTCGTGCTGACCCACGGACCGGAGTTCAAGGCGCTCCCTCCTCCCGTCGTCCACCTCCCCGCCCCGGTCGATCCGGTGCGGCTCCGTTCGGAGGTCGGCCGCTGGGTCCCGTGCGCCGGCGCGGGCACGATCGCCACCACGTTGCTGTCGGACGTGATGGCGCTGTACGCCCGCGCCGGCCGGACCGGGGTGCTCGACGTCCGGGCCCCGGCGCGGACCGGCTCGGTGTGGTTCGAGGACGGCGAGCTGGTCCACGCCGCCTGCGGGGCGCACACCGGCGCGACGGCGCTGTTCGAGGTCCTCTGCTGGAACGAGGGCCGCTTCGCCTTCCGCTGCGCTCCGGCGCCGGCGCGCTCGCTCTCGGGAAGCCTGCCCGAGCTGCTCGCCCGCGCCGACGCGGTCACCTGAGCTACTTCTTCGGGCGAGCCGTGGCCTCCGCCACCGGGAAGGTGAGCGCGCCCTTCTCCACCCACCAGCTCAGGACCTCGACCTCGAGCCTTCCCGCCTTCACCGCCGGATCGTCCTCCGCGAGCCGCCGCGCCTCCTCCAGCGGAGCACGGTACAGACACATGCCCCGCATCCGCGGATCCGGCTGGTCGTCGAACGGGCCGGCCACGACCAACTTCCCCGCGCGGGCCATGGCCTGCAGATGGGCGAGATGCTGGCGCTGTAACGCCTCCGGGTCCGCCACCTTCGCGCCGCCGTTCACCGGCCGCTTGAGGATGACGAGGGTGTAACGCTCCATCGCGGAAGGCGGCTCCGCCCCGCCGTCCGGACTCGCCGGAGCAGTACCGAGCATCAGCATCGAGAGGGCGACTCCCCACCACGCCTGTGGATTCATCCCGTGTCCTCCGCTGCCGGGTTCCACCACACATCCTGCTCTCCGTGGGTACGCTCCCGCGAACGGGCCGGGGTAGCGAATCGACCATTGGCGCGACTCACCTCAGGGGCTAGGGTCCCTGGTCCCGGGAGGCGTGACATGGCGCGTGGATGGCTCCTCGCCGCGGTGCTCACCACGGCGTGCGCGACGAATCCTAAAGTCGCCCCGACGTTCACCTACGCGCCGCCGACGGGGACGCGGTTCGTTCGCACGGTCAAGGTGGTCAGCGAGGCCAGCCTGGTGGGCCGCCCCTACCGGCAGCGGGTGGAACAGGAATTCGTGTGGAACGTCGGGTTTGCCCGTGAAGGTGAGCAGACCCTCGTGACCCAGCAGCTGCAGCGGCTGGCGGTGCGGGTCAACGGCGCCGACGTCATCGACGGCGAGCGGGTGCCGGGCAGCAACGTGTCGGTCGACCTGCTGGTGAGCCGCGAACCCCGGGTCATCGAGGTGCGGGGGGCGGAGAAAGCGGCAGAGGCGCTGTCCGGCATGGTCTCCCCGACGGTCCAGCGAAGCTCCGCACCGAGGCTCGGCCCCGAGCAGGTGAAGGACATCGCGGTGGCGCGGTTCGAGATGGTGGTCCGGGACGTGGTGGGGCGTCCGACCGCGCCGGGCTCCACCTGGGCTGTCGCCGACCCTGACCCCACAGTGAAGCGCAAGAGCATGACCGTCGACCGGCTGGAGCCGTGCGGCACCGCCCGCTGTGCCCGGATCACCGCCCAGTACGAGGTGGAGCCGGAGGCGGCAGCCCGGCAGGCGCTCCGCTCGGCGGCGGAGTTTCTCGCCGCGAACGGTGTGAATCCGGCCGAGGCCGAGGTGCTCGAAGCCAGCCTGGACTATCGCGACGAGCTCCTCCTCGAGCCGAGCACCCTGCTGGACCACGGCGCCACCTTCTCGCAGATCGCGCGGGTCACCTTCGCCGGGCTCCGGGGCCAGCGGATCCCCGTCGAGTTCCGCACCCTCCTCGAGCAGAGCTCGACGTTCCCCTGAGCCGGCGCGCAGCGCGCCGGTCGCAGCCGTCGCGCGCGGCTGGCCGGGATGGTGGTGCTGGGCGGGGTGATCGCAGGCGGTCTCTCGCTGCGCAGGAAACTCCGGCGCTGAGCGGCTCCGCGATAGACTCCGCGGCCACGTGCGGCGCGAGGACCGGCTTCCGCTGTTCCTGCTCGGGGTCGACCTGCTGGCCCTCCTCGTCTCGGGAATCGGGCCGAAGGACCGGCTCACCTGGTGGCTGGAGGTGGCGCCGTTCCTGCTGGCGCTCCCGGTGCTCCTCGCCACCTACCACCGGTTCCGCCTGACCGACCTGGTCTACGTGCTCATCGCGGTGCACGCCTGTGTGCTGTTCCTCGGCGGCCACTACACCTACGCCGAGGTGCCCCTGGGGTTCTGGGCCCAGCGCGTCCTGGGGCTGGCGCGCAACGACTACGACCGGGTCGGTCACTTCTTCCAGGGCTTCGTGCCGGCGCTGGTGACCCGCGAGGTGCTCCTCCGGAGGACACCGCTCCGGCCGGGCGGATGGCTGGCGGTGCTGGTGGTGTCCGTCTGTCTGGCGATCAGCGCGCTGTACGAGCTCGTCGAGTGGGGCGCGGCGGTGCTCCTGCACCAGGGCGCCGAGGCGTTCCTCGGAACCCAGGGGGACCCGTGGGACACGCAGGAGGACATGGCCACCTGCCTCCTGGGAGCCCTCCTGGCGCTGACCCTGCTCTCGCGCTGGCACGACCGGCAGCTGGCGACGCTCGGGGTGGCCGGTGGGCCGGCACCGCCCGTCGCCGCCTAGCGCGGTTCGCCGCGCAGCCGCTCCGGTCCGCTGCATCCGATCAGCGGGCGGTGACCGCGCGCCCGCGAGCGGCGAATCGTCCGCGCCGGGCGTGGCGATACCGTCCTTCGCGATGCGGTGCCCGCGACGTGTCCGGCGTCCTTCCGGCTCACGAACCCGGTCTGCGCGGCTGCGGCGCGCGGGCGTGGGTCGGACCTCGCTGGCCGCGCTGCTCGCTGCGCTGGTCGGGTGCGCCACCGCGTCGACGCCGGGTGGGCCCGCCCCGTCGGGAGCGCGGAGCCTCCCGCTGGAGTCCGCCGACGGCCTGACGCTCGTGCGCGCCCGGGCCGAGCCGGTGACCCACCAGGGACGGCGTGCGCTGCGGCTGCATCCGCTCGACCAGGACGGGCCCAACGACGTCCTGCTGGCCATCGTCGAGGGGATGGAATTCCGGGATGGGGAGATCGAGCTGGAGGTCGCCGGCGCGCCCCTGCCCGATGCGCCTCCCGACAGCCGGGGCTTCATCGGGCTGTCCTTCCACCTGTCGCCCGACGGTTCCCGGTCCGAGGACCTGTACCTGCGCCCGACCAACGGACGCGCCGAGGAGCAGCTGCGGCGCAACCACGCCGTGCAGTACCAGTCGATTCCCGGGTACGGATGGAAGCGGCTCCGCGACGAGACGCCGGGGCAGTACGAGGCCTACGTGGATCTTGAGCCCGGGGTGTGGACGCGCATGCGGGTGAAAGTCTCGGGCACCCGCGCCGAGCTGTACGTGAACGGCGCGGAGCAGCCAACGCTCATCGTTCGCGATCTCAAGCACGGGGCCATCGGCGGCGGCGTGGCGCTCTGGGCCCACCGGACCACCGAGGCATACTTCCGTCACCTCGTGGTGAGCGCGCACTGAGCGCGGCGGCGCACGTCTCACGGGCGGTGCTCCGGGCCAGATCGGCCGGTGAACCCCGGCGCTCCGTGCGGACGCCCGGGGCGGGTGCTAGTTTGGTGCCAATCGAACTGTGGCAACGAACCCCCGACCCGCCCTGACCCTCCAGCAGTTCCGGACAGTCTCCAGGGCCCTTTCTGACCCTCGGCGCGTGGCGCTGCTGGAATCGATCGGAAGTGCGCCGGAGTACTCCTGTCAGGATCTCTGCCGGGAAGCAGGTGTCTCGAAGGGGACGGTCTCCCACCACATGGACATCCTGGTCGAGGCGGGGCTGATCGTCGAGCGTCGGCGTGGGCAGTACATGTTCTACGAGGTCAGGCGCGACGTGATCGCCGCCTACGCCGCGGAACTGATCCGACGCGTCGCGCCGACGGCTCGTACCTAGCGGAAAGCAGGGCCGCCGCTCACGTTTGGTGGCAACCGCAGTTTGATGCTCTTAGAACTGGCGGCGAGCTGAGCCCGAGGAGCTTTCCGCATGCTGCCGTCGCCCGCCGTTCTCCGTCGCCGCCGAGTCGCTCCGCTGGTCCTGGCCGGTGTCCTCCTGGGCACCGGAGGCGTGCTCGCGGCCTGGAAACACAACAGCCTCGCCGCCGAGAGGGCCGCCGTTCAGCCCGAACCGGTCGAGGTGGTGACCGTCGCGGTCGCCACTCCCAGGACCCACCAGGAGACCACCACCGCGATCGGAACGGTGCTCGCCCTGGAGTCGATCACCCTGCGAAACGAGGTTCCCGGCACCGTGCGTCACGTTTCGCTCACGCCGGGGACCATCGTCGAGGCCGGCACGGTCCTGGTGGCCCTGGACTCCTCGGTGGAGGCGGCGGAGCTCCGCGCGCTCGAGGCGCAGGCCACGCTGGCCGAGACGACGCTGCGCCGCCACGTGCACCTCCGGCAATTCGAGGCCACCGCGGAGGCCGAGGTGGATCAGGCTCGCGCTCAGAGAGACGTTTCCCGGGCGCAGGTAGAGCGGCTCAAGGCCACCATCGCCAAGAAGGTCATCCGCGCACCCTTTCGCGCCCGGGTCGGTCTGGCCGACATCCACCGCGGTCAGTACCTGAACGAGGGGGTGCAGCTCACCACGCTCCAGGGCGTCTCGGACGAGGTGAACGTGGACTTCTCGGTGCCGCAGAGCGTCTCCGCGGGGCTGGCGCTGGGGTCGACGGTGGAGGTGATCACCGCGGACGGGGCCGAACCGATCTCCGCCAGCATCCTGGCGATCGACGCAAAGGTGGACCCGGCCACGCGCAACGCCATGGTTCGCGCCCGGATCTCGGGGAGCAAGGAGCCTCCGTCTCCCGGCGCCTCGGTGCGGGTGCAGGTCCCGCTGGGTGCGACTGGCACCGCGGTGGCCATCCCGGTGAGCGCGCTCCGCAAGGGTCCGGGCGGTGATCACGTCTGGGTGATCAACCCGGACGGTGGGGGAACGCCCCGGGCCCACGAGCGAGCGGTCGCCAGTGGCCCGGTGGTGGGCGACACGGTGCTGATCCTCAAGGGGCTCTCGGCCGGAGAGCAGGTCGCGGCCTCCGGCTCCTTCAAGCTGCGCGAAGCGGTGAAGGT
>RPRB01000132.1 GCA_003818285.1 Myxococcaceae bacterium | reverse complement strand
CGGCGCAGCGTGGGTCCGGGCGTGGTGGAGGCGTTCTACGCCGGGCTGGAGGGCGTGGACCTCGCCGCCTTCGACTACCTCTGCAAGCTCGACGTGGACCTCGATCTGCCACCCCGGTACTTCGAGGGCCTGATGCTCCGGATGGAGGCTGAGCCCCGGCTGGGCACCACCTCCGGCAAACCCTGGTTCGTGCATCCCCGCTCGGGCGCGCTGGTCCCCGAGGTCTGTGGGGACGAGATGTCGGTGGGGATGACCAAGTTCTACCGGGTGGGGTGCTTCCGGGAGATCGGAGGCTTCGTCCGCCAGGTGATGTGGGACGGGATCGACTGCCACCGGGCGCGGATGCTCGGGTGGATCGCGGAGAGCGTGAACGATCCATCCCTTCGCTTCGTGCATCTCCGGCCGCAGGGCGCGAGCCAGAAGGGGATCTGGACCGGCCGGGTGCGCGCGGGCTTCGGCCAGTACTTCATGGGAACCTCGCCGCTCTATTACCTGGCGGTTGCCGCCTCGCGTTTCCTGCAGCATCCGGTGGCGACCGGGAGCGCCGCGATGCTCTGGGGCTACTTCTCCAGCGCTGCCCGTGGTGCGCCCCGCTACGACGATCCGGAGTTCCGCCGCTTCGTCCGCCGCTACCAGCACCTGGCGCTGCTGGTGGGCAAGCGCGCCGCGACGCGGAAGGTCGTGGCCGAGCGGGCCGCGGTCTGGCGAGACCACCATCCGGTCCTGGCCGGCGGAGCCGGACATGCCTGAGGCGGCGGGTCGCCGCGAGCTGATGGGGCTCTTCTTCGACGCCGAGACGATGGAGTCGGCGGTCGAGCGCTGTCTGGCGTGGTGCGAGGGACCACGCGCGCCGCACACGGTCATCACCGCCAACGCCGGCGTGCTGTGCATGATGCGGCGCGACCCCGTGCTGCGCGACGCCTGCCGCGCGGGCGACCTGGTGCTCGCCGACGGGATGTCGGTGGTGTGGGCGCTGCGGGGAGCGGGAACACCCGTGCCCCAGCGGGTGACCGGCGTGGACCTCATGTCGCGGCTGCTGTCGGCCGGCGCGGCCCGCGGCCTCTCGGCCTACTTCCTCGGCGCGCGCGAGGAGGTGGTGCGGGCCCTCGCCGAGCGGTGCGCCGCGGAGAATCCCGGCCTCCGGGTCGCCGGCGCGCGGAACGGCTACTTCTCTCCCGCCGATCACGAGGCGATCGTCGAGGAGATCCGTGCTGCCCGCCCGGACTTCCTCTTCGTGGGCATGCCCTCGCCCTTCAAGGAGGTCTTCTGCGAGCGCCACCGCGCGCGGCTGGACGTGCCGGTGCTCATGGGCGTGGGCGGGAGCTTCGACGTGATGGCCGGGTACGTGCGCCGGGCGCCGCCGCTCCTTCGTCAGACGGGTCTGGAGTGGTCGTGGCGCCTCTTGATGGAGCCCCGCAAGATGTGGAAGCGCTACCTCACAACCAACACCGAGTTCATCTGGGTGGCGTCCAGCGAGATCCTCGGCCGTCGCCGGGGGGGAGCGACGTCCTCGTGAGCGGCCCGAGGAAGGTGGTGGTCTTCATGGGCACGCGGCCGGAGGCCATCAAGCTGGCCCCGGTGGTCGCCGCGCTCCGGAGCTCGGACGACTTTCAGTGCACGGTGGTGGCCACCGGCCAGCACCGGGAGATGTTCTGGCAGGTGACGGAGACCTTCGGGTTCCAGGTGGACGCGGACCTGGACGTCATGCGTCCCGACCAGACGCTGGCCGGCCTCACCGCCCGGCTGATGGAGAGCATCGACGGCTGGCTCGGCGCGGGGCAGCCGGACCTCGCGCTGGTGCAGGGAGACACCACCACCGTGCTGGTCGCGGCGCTGGCCTGCTTCTACCGGCGCATCCCGATCGGCCACGTCGAGGCGGGGCTCCGCACCGGCAACATCTGGTCCCCCTTCCCCGAGGAGGTGAACCGGAAGCTGGCCACGCCGTTGATGGCCGTCCACTTCGCACCCACCGGGGGAGCGCGCGAGGCGCTCCTGCGCGAGGGCATCCCGGACGGGAGCATCACCGTCACCGGAAACACGGTCATCGACGCGCTCCTGCTCGAGGTGGCCGCCCAGGGGGCCGACGCCCGGATCCGGACCCGGGTGGACGGCGAGCTGCGCGCGCTGGTGGGACCGGACTGGGCGGAGGTACCGATGGTCCTCATCACCGGGCACCGCCGGGAGAACTTCGGAAACGGCATCGAGCAGATCTGCGAGGCGATCGCCACGCTCGCCAGGCGCTTCCCGGACCACCGCTTCGTCTACCCGGTGCACCTGAACCCCAACGTCCAGGTGCACGTGAACCGCCTTCTCGGCGGGACGCGCAACGTCCATCTCATCGCGCCCCAGGGGTACCGGAACTTCGTCGCGCTGCTCGCCGCCTGCCGCCTGGTCCTCACCGACTCCGGCGGCGTCCAGGAGGAGGCCCCGTCTCTCGGCAAGCCGGTCCTGGTGATGCGGGACACCACCGAGCGGCCGGAGGGCGTCGCGGCGGGGACGGCCATCCTCACCGGCCCGAAGGCCAGCGAGATCGCCGGGCACGCCACGCGTCTCTTGACCGACCCCGGCGCGTACGCGGCGATGGCCCAGGCGCGCAACCCGTACGGGGACGGCCAGGCTGCCGGCCGAATCCTCACGGCGATCCGGGAGTACTTCCGGTCACGGAGCTGAGGCGATGGAGCATCGAGCCGCGGAGACCGCCATCGGAGGGCTGGCCGCGCTCGCCCTGGTCGCCGGTTGCCGGCGGACGCCGCCGCCGCCCACCCCGTCTCCGCGAGCAACGGTGACGGTGCGGGTCGAGGCGGTCGCCGGGCGCGAGCTCGACGACGTCCTCCTCGACGTCGGGGGAGTCGGAAAGCTCCGCCTGCGGCCCGCGGCCGGCGGGCTCGATCGCGCGGTCGGCGTCCCGCCCGGCCCGCGCCGGGTCGAGCTGCGGAGGCCGGGAGCAGCGGCACCTCCGCTGCTCCCCGCCGTGGAGGTGGACCTCGCTCCGGGCACCGCGGCCGAGGCCCGGCTCCGCCTGGGACCGGAGCCGGGAAGCCGGGCCGGGGCGCCCTGGGTGGCCTCGCTGGTGGCCTCCCGCACGTCGGTGGTCACCGGGGAACGGGTCGCGCTGTCGGCGCGGGTGGAGCCTCCGGAGCGCGCCACGGCTCGCTGGAGCCTCACCCCACCCGGATGCGGACGGCTATCCCCGGCGGTCTCCGGCGCCGTCACCCTGACCGCGCTCGCTGCCGGGCCGTGCCGGGTGTCGGTGACCGCGGGCGAGCACGACGGCGCCGATCGCCAGAGCGTGACCGTGGCCGTGCGCAGCCGCGGGGCGTCCTTCCCTCTCCGGCCCGCTGCGGATGGGGTCCGGCTGGAGGACGCGACCGGCGCGCCCTTCCTGATCAAGGGCGAGACCGCCTGGCTCGCGCTGGTGAACCTCGACGAGTCCGAGCAGGAGGCCTACCTCTCCGACCGCAGCGCGCGGGGCTTCAACCTGATCGAGGTGATGCTCCTCAATCACGACTACACGGAGCCTCCCAACCCGATCCCACCCCGGAACCGTGCCGGCGAGGAGCCCATCCGGCGCCCCGCGGACTTCTCCACGCCCGACGACGCCTACTTCCGGCGAGCGCGCGCCTTCGTGGATCGGGCGGCACGCCACGGAATCGCGGTGCTGCTCGCGCCGGTGTACCTCGGGTTCGACGGTCGGAAGGAGGGCTGGTGGGCCGAGACCTTGCGCGAGGGCAACACCGCCGAGGTGTTCCTGGAATTCGGCCGGTACCTGGGGAGGCTCTTCCGCGATGCGACCAACGTCGTCTGGCTGGCCGGGGGAGACTTCGCCCCTCCGCCGGGCTCGGAGGGTGAGCGGCGTCACCGGGCGGTGCTCGAGGGAATCCGGGCCGCGGGTGCCCTGCAGCCCTGGGCCGGACACTGGAACTTCGAGCACCAGGGCGGGATCTCCACCGACCAGGTGCTGTTCGCCCCGGCCATGACGCTCAACGGCGTCTACCAGTACGCCCACGTCTGGAAGCCGGTGCGCCGTGCGGCCGCGGTCGTCCCTCCTCGCCCGGTGTTCCTCCTGGAGAGCACCTACGAGCACGAGCATCCGGCGAGCGCGACCCAGCCCTTCCGGAAGGCGTGGTGGTGGTCGATGCTCTCCGGCGCCTCGGGCGTGCTCTGGAGCAACCTCTTCCTCTGGATGTGCGAGTCGAGCAGGGGTCGCTACCAGGCCAGCTACGGCGACACCGACGGCGCCGTCTCTTCCTGGCGACAGGAGTGGGAGTCGCCGGGAACGCACCAGATGCTGCACCTGCACGGCTTCTTCGAGGCGCTGCCCTGGACGCGCCTCCGGGCGGCCGGCACTCCCGGCCATCCCACCGAGCTCGTCGTCTCCGGACAGGGTCCGGGAGAGCAGCACATCGCGGCGGCCGTCACACCCGAGCGTGACCTGGTGGTGGCCTACGTCGCCCCCACCGGGCGGGCCACTCCTCGGCGGTTCGCGCTGGACCTCTCCGGCATGGAGGGTGCCGCGTGCGCGCGGTGGTACGATCCGGCGGCGGGCGCCTTCGTGCACCGGTGGGCCGTGGCTCACCCCGGGCACGAGGTGGACTTCGAGACGCCCGGGCCGAACGCCTCGGGCTGGAACGACTGGGCGCTGGTGGTCGAGGGAGCACGGCGATGTGCGGAATAGCGGGCATCCTGGGTCGCCTCGACGCGGGCAATCGCGCCGTGCTGGAGCGGATGGGGGCAGCGATGGTTCACCGCGGTCCGGACGACGCCGGGACCTGGGAGTCCGCGCCCGGCCCGGAAGGTCTCGGCGCGCTGCTCACCTTCCGCCGCCTCTCGATCCTCGACCTCTCGCCGGCCGGGCACCAGCCGATGGTGGACCCGGTGGGCGGCAACGTCCTGGTGTTCAACGGCGAGGTCTACAACTTCCAGAGCCTCCGGGAGCGGCTGGCCCGCGCGGGGCAGACGTTCCAGTCCACCGGCGACGCGGCGGTGGTGCTCCGCAGCCTGGCGCTCGAGGGCCCCGACGCGCTGCCCTCCTTCCGGGGAATGTTCGCCTTCGCCTGCTGGGACCCGCGGACGCGGACGCTGCTCCTGGCTCGGGATCCGCTGGGCATCAAACCGCTCTACGTCGCCAGGAACCCCGACCCCGACGGCGGCTGGTCGGTGGCCTTCGCCTCCGAGGTGCGCGCGCTCCTCGCCTCCGGGCTGCTCGGAGCTCCGCGGCTCGACCGGTGGGCCGCGGCCTCGGTGGCCTGGAACGGCTTCGTGGTGGGACCGCGCACGGCGGTGCAGGGCATCGAGTCGCTGCTCCCCGGGGAGCTCGCGCTGTACCGCGAGGACGGGTCCCTCGTCCGCTCCGGCGCCTACTGGTCGCTGCCCCCCGCGGGCACCGGCGCCGAGGCGTCCGAGGAGGAGGTGGCCGCGGCGCTCGGGGAGAGCGTGCGGCTGCACCTCGTGTCCGACGTCCCGCTGGGGGTGTTCCTCTCCGGCGGAATCGACTCCTCGTCGGTGGCGAATCTCGCTCGCCGCGCGGGGCGGGGCCCGGTGCACACCTTCACCCTCGCCTTCGAGGAGGAGGAGTACAACGAGGGGCACGTGGCCCGGGCCATCGCCCAGGCGATCGGCACCGAGCACCAGGAGGTGCTGCTCACCGAGGCGCGCTTCCTGGGCCAGATGGAGCAGGCGCTGGACAGCCTGGACCAGCCCACGTTCGACGGCCTCAACTCCTACTTCATGTCCCGCGCGGTGCGGGACGCCGGCTTCACCGTGGCGCTGGTGGGCACCGGTGGCGACGAGCTGTTCGGCGGCTACACCAGCTTCCACGACTTGCCTGTGTTGCAGCGGTGGTCCCGGAGGCTGTCCTGGTTGCCACGGGCGGCGCTGGTCCGGACGGCGGAGCTGGCGCTGATGGCGCTCCAGCGGCAGCAGGGAGCCATCCCGCGGCAGACGCGCTGGGCCAAGCTGCCGGAGATGGTACGCCGCGGAGACGATCTGCTCGCGCTCTACCAGCTGGCCTACGCGCTGTTCCTCCCCGAGTTCCAGCGCCAGCTCCTCGGCCCCGAGCTGGCCGAGGCCCTGGTGGACGGTCTCCCGGCGCCGTTCCGCGCCCGGCTGGAGACCGAGGTGCGGGGCCGGTCCCAGCTCGCGGCGATCAGCGTCCTCGAGCAGCGGCTGTTCCTGGGAGAGCGGCTCCTCCGCGACAACGATGCAGCGAGCATGGCGGCGTCGATCGAGCAGCGTCTGCCGCTGGTGGACCAGTCGCTGCTGGAGACGGTGCTCAGGCTCCCCGACTCCTCCCGGTACGAGCCGGTGCTGCGCAAGGCGATGCTCCGGCGCATCGGCCTGCGCGGGCTGGACCCGGCGCTGTTCGAGCGGCCGAAGCGTGGATTCGTGCTCCCCTACGACCGGTGGATCCGCCAGGGGCTGAGTGGGGACGTGGATCGCACGCTGCGCGATCCGGAGGCGGTGCGCGCGGCGGGGCTCCAGCCCGAGGCGGTGGGCCGGCTCTGGGAGGCGTTCCGCAGCGGCGCCCCCGGCCTCTACTGGTCGCGGGTGTGGGCCATCTACATCCTGGTCCGCTGGTGCCAGAGGCACGGGGTTCGTCCATGAACGGGGCGCGATGGCCGCTGATCGCCCGGGTCGTGCTCCTCGGGGGAGCGCTCGGCGCGGCGGTGGTCGCCGGGCTCGGGCTCCGCACCCAGCGACCCGGCTCCGGGGCGGAGTACGTGTGCCCCATGCATCCGGACGTCCGTCGTGCCCGCCCGGGAGACTGCCCACTCTGTGGCATGGCGCTGGTCGCCACCGTCGCGCCGGCCGCCGAGCAGTCCCCGACCGCCGGTCCCTCGCCCGAGCTCCTCCCGGGAACGGTGGAGGTCGCCCGCCGCCGAACCCTCGGTGAGCGGCGCACCGTGCCCGGCTGGGTGGAGGCGGGGGGGAAGCTCCAGGCGCTGGTGCCGGAGGACGCGGTGGCCGAGCTCCCGGCCGGAGCGTCCGCCGCGTTCCAGCCGGGTGCCGGTCCGGGTCAGGCGACGGCCGTCCGGCGCACCGCGGAGCCGGCCGTGCGCTGGGACGGTGAGCTCTGGAAGGCGAGCTTCGAGACGGCACGCTCGTCGCCGCCGCTCGCTGCAGGGCAGGTGGGGTGGGTCGGGCTCGAGGCACGGCCCCGGGCGGCGCTGTTGCTTCCCTCGTCCGCGGTGCTCCGCTCGGAGGAAGGCCCCTACGTCCTCGTGGTGGCCCGTGGTGGAGCCGGGGTCGAGGCCCGCCCGGTCCGCCTCGGTGAGGCGCCGGACGGGCAGGCGGCGGTGGTCTCCGGGGTGGAGGAGCGCGACCGCGTCGTGGTCCGGGGCGCCTTCTTCCTCGATGCGGACCGGCGGCAGCCTCCGGAGGCCGGGGCCGCCGCGCGGTGATCGCCCGCCTCATCGAGTGGAGCAGCCGGCGCCCCTGGACCGTCCTCGGGGCGGCGCTCCTGCTCGCGCTGGCCGCGGAGGCAGCGCGCCGCTCGGCGCCGGCGGACGTGCTCCCCGAGCTGTCCGATCCGCGGATCGGCGTGGTCGTGGAGTGGATGGGACATCCCGCGGCCGAGGTGTCGGAGGAGGTGACGGCCCCGGTGCTGCAGGCGCTGTCGCCGCTCGAGGGGGCCAGCACCGTCCGCGGCGCGTCGATGGGCGGCATGGCGTACCTGGAGGTCGTGCTCTCCTCGAGGACCGACGCCGGCTCGGCGCACCGGGCCGTGCTCCAGCGCCTCGAGCAGCTGCGTGCCCTGCTCCCGCCGACCGCGCGGGTCCAGGTCGGGCCGGTCGCCTCCAGCACCGGCTGGGTGTTCCAGTACGCGCTCTTCGACCCGACCCACGCCGAGACTCGGGTCAGCCTGCGCCGATTTCAAGAGAGCGTCCTGCGGCCCGCGCTCGCCGCGCTGCCGGGGGTGGCCGAGGTGGCCACCGTGGGAGGCGAGACCGAGGAGGTGGTGATCGACGTCAGCGCCGAGCGGCTCCGGGAGCGGGGCCTCGCGGTCTCGGAGGTGATTGCCTCGGTGCGCACGGCGCTGGCCGGTGAGGCGACCGCGAGCCTGGCCAGCCTGCGCGAGGTGCCGCTCCGCGGCGGGATCCGGCTCCGGGAGGTCGCCGAGCTGCGCATCGGTCGTCCGCCTCCGCTGGGCCTCGCCGACTTCGGTGGGCAGTACCAGGCGGTGGGCGGCATCGTGGTGGCCGAGCGCGGGGCGAACGTCCGGGCCCTGCTGGCCGACGTCCACCGGACGGTGGAGGGTCTGCGCTCGAGCCTGCCACCCGGGGTGAAGCTGCTGACGGTGCACGATCGCTCCGAGGTGATCGACCGCATCCACCACACGCTCGGCCGGGGGCTGCTCGAGGAGATGGCGGTGCTGGTCCTGGTGGTGCTGGTGTTCCTCCTCTCGCCCCGGGCCGCTGCGGTGCCGCTCCTGGCCCTGCCGGTGGTGGTGCTCTTCGCCCTCGTGGCGATGCGCCTCCTGGGGGTGCCGGCGACCCTGATGAGCATCGGAGGCATCGGGATCGCGCTGGGGCTGGCGGTGGACGCCGAGGTGGTGGCCCTGGAGGCCTGCCATCGCCGGCTGGAGCAGCTCCCGGCCGCAGCGCCGGAGGACGAGCGACGGGCGGCGCTCCGTGCCGCGGCTGGCACCTTCGCTCCGGCCATCCTGACGGCGCTGGTCATCACCGCGCTGAGCTTCCTCCCGGTGCTGGGCTTCGGCGGCGAGACCGGCCGGCTGCTCCGCCCGCTCGCGGCGAGCAAGACGCTGGTCATCGCCGGGGCGGCGCTCGTCGCGCTGACCGTCGGCCCGGCGCTCCGGGACCGGCTGCTCCGTCCACCGGTGGTGCCCGAGTTCTCGAATCCCTTGACCGCGGGGCTGGTCCGCCTCTACCGCCCCTTCGTGAAGGTGGCGCTCCGCCGCCCGGTCTGGACGCTGGCCATCGCCGGTGCGGCTCTCCTCTCCTGCCTGCCCCTTCTCCCCGGCCTGGGACGCGAATTCCTGCCCCGGATCGACGAGGGAGATCTCCTCTTCATGCCCACCACGCTGCCCGGCGCGCCTCACGAGGAGCTTCCCTGGCAGCTCCAGCGCCAGGACCGTGCGCTCGCCGCGGCGCCGGAGGTGGCCACCGTGTTCGGGAAGATGGGCCGGGCGGACACGGCCACCGACCCCGCGCCGCTCTCGATGGCCGAGACCACCGTCCGCCTGCGGCCACGGGAGCAGTGGCCCCGGGTCGCGGCGCCGCGGTGGTACTCGGACTGGGCGCCGGCCCCGCTCCGGGCGGGGCTTCGCCGGCTCTGGCCGGAGGAGCGTCCGCCCACCACCGCGGAGCTGATCCAGCAGCTGGACCGCGCCGCCCGACTCCCGGGGTGGAGGAGCGCCTGGACCGCGCCGGTCCGTGCCCGGATGGACATGGTCTCCACCGGCATCCGCACCCCGGTGGGGCTGCGGATCAGCGCCGCGTCGCCGGAGCGCCTGGAGGCGGTGGGGCGCTCGGCCCAGGTAGTCCTCTCCCGGGTTCCGGGCGTCCGGAGCGCAGCCCCCGAATCGCTGGGAGGAGAGGTCCGGCCGGGCTTCGTCGTCGATGCCGGGGCGGTGGCAGCGAGAGGGGTCGACCCGGAGGACGTCCGGTCCGTGGCCGACCTCATCGTGAGCGGGGGCGAGCTCGCCGCCCTCGGGGGGAGCGGCGGGCGCATCCCGGTGCGGCTCGTGGAGGCGCGGGCCCGCAGCGTGCCCGACCGGCTCCGCGAGGCCACGGTCCTCGGCTCCGTCGAGGGAAGGCCGCAGCCGGTGCCGCTCGCGCTGCTCGGCCGGCCGCGGTACCAGTCCGTGCCGGCGATGCTCCGCACGGAGGAGCGCGGCCTCGCCGCCTACCTCCTCCTGGACCTCGAGCCGGGCGTGGACCTGGCCGGGGTGGTCGAGCGCGGACGGCAGGCGCTGCGCCGGGCGAGCGCCGCGGGGGAGCTCCAGCTCGGGTCCAGCGAGCACCTGGACTGGATCGGGCAGTATCCCCTGCTCGTCGCCGGGGAGCGGCGACTCCTGTGGATCGTCCCCCTGGTGCTGCTCTCGATGGTGGGACTGCTCTACCTCCAGTTCCGGAACCTGACCGAGGTCTGCATCGTGCTCGCCTCGGTGCCGTTCGCGCTGGTGGGCAGCGTGTGGACGCTTCACTGGCTCGGCTATGCCCTGTCCGCGCCGGTCTGGGTGGGCCTCCTCTCGGTGGCCGGGCTGGCGATGCAGACCGGGGTGGTGATGGTCCTCTACGTCGACGAGGCCTTCCGCCGGCGTCTGGCCGAGGGCCGTCTCCGGACTCCGGAGGACGTGGTGGAGGCGCACGCCGAGGGCACCGTCCGGCGGCTGCGGCCGAAGATCATGACCATCGCCACCATGGGGGCGGGCCTCCTCCCGCTGCTCTGGGCGGAAGGAGCCGGGGCGGAGATCATCCGGCGCATCGCCGCTCCGATGCTGGGCGGGCTGCTCACCAGCGCCTTCCTCACGCTCGAGGTCCTGCCGGTGCTCTACACCCTCTGGCGAGTGGGGCAGCTCCGCCGGGCCGAGCGGATGGGCCTCAGCCCGGAGGCGTTCTACAGCCGGACCGGCGCGGCGATGGACGGAACCCCGTTGGTGTCCACCAGGAAGAGCATGTAGTTGCCCTTGGTGGCGATGTTGGCGTTCGCCGGAGCGGTGACGCTGAGCGAGCCCGAGCCCGCGGTGAAGCTGAGCGGGACGTACCGCTGGGCCATGTTGATGGAGTGGGTCACGCTCCCGAAGCGGATGAGCGCCACGCTGGCAATGCGGGCCGCATCCGGTGTCTGGACGGTGAAGGTCTGGCCGAACCCGACCGTCGCCGGAGCCGAGGTGATGAGCGGCCGCGGACCCTTGAAGAGGTAGGGCGGGGAGAAGAACTCGGCGTTGTACTGGTCGGTCGGGACCTGGTTGTCGTCGAAGCGACCGCCGCTGTACACCGCCACCCGCCCGTCGGGGAGCAGCATCGCGGCCGAGTGGTAGAGCCGGCCGACGTTGAGCGAGGCCAGGGTGGTCCACGTCTCGGTCGTGGGGTTCCACAGCTCGACGGGGAGGACGGCCTGGGACACCGCGGTCGGAGCGGTGGTCGGTCCGCCACCGGTGGCGAGCACGGTCCCGTCGGGGAGCAGGGTCAAGGTGTGGTACGTGCGCGCGAACGTCATCGACTGGACCGGGCGCCAGGTCGCCGAGGGCTGTGTGGCGTCGATGACGTAGGTGACCGCGGTCGAGGGGACGGCGGTCTCGTCGGGGTCGACGGTCTTGCCGCTCTTGATGATCTTCCCCGGGAGGTACATCGCCGAGCTGCCGCCCTCGATGGCCGGCCCGCCGAGCGGTGACCAGCTGGCGGCGGCGACGTCGAGCACCCTGCTGGCGTTGGGATGCTCGGTGCTCCCGGCGACGAACACCTTGCCGTTCGGCAGGGTGAACGCGTGAGGGTAGTAATCGAAGTACTGGGAGGCGGTGGTGAGCTTGGTCCAGGCGTTGGTCGCGGGGTTGTAGATCTCCGGGATCAGCACCTCGCACCCAGGGCAGGAGGTCTCGCCGGAGAGCACCAGCAGCCGGCCGTCCGGCAGCGTGGTCACCGTCGGGTACCAGCGCGGATAGCTCATGTTGGGAAGGACGGTCCAGGTGTCGTTCGCCGGGTTGAAGACATTGCCCGTCGGCAGCCCGATGTGTGCGCCTCCGTTGTGCCCGCCGCCGACGAAGATGCGGCCGTCGGCCATCTGCTCGTGCCCGGAGCAGAAGATGTTCGCCGGCACGGGCACGGTGGAGAACGAGTTGGTGAGCACGTCCCAGGTGCGCGCGTCGTTCCCCAGTGACTGGCCTTCGGAGAGAAGGAGCCGCGAGTCCGGCAGCAGGCTGCTGTGCACCACGACGATGGGAAGCGTGGTGAGCGGCGAGACGAGCCCGGTCACCGCGGGGTTGCCCGGGCTGGCGTTGGTGAAGGAAACCGAGACCGGGGTGGCGTAGCCGGTCATGCGCTGCCCGTTCAGCGCGCTGGCGCTGATGGCGTGCGCGCCGTTGGTGAACTTGGCGGTGTTGAGCGAGAAGGTTGCGGGGCTGGTGCTCTGGAGCAGGCCCACCACGGCGCCGTCCACCAGCAGCTGGATCGCCTGGAGACCCGAGTCGGGATCGGTGGCGGTCACGCCGACGTTGATGGTCCCGGTGAGGGTGGCGCCGGCGCCGGGCGAGGTCACGGTGACGACCGGAGCCGTCGTGTCCGGCGGGGCGGCCTTGAAGGCCACGGTCTGGTGCATCCAGGTCCCGGCACCGTCCAGGGGCGCGCTTCCGGTGTAGGCGCCGGCGGAGGTGGCGATCCGGTCCTCGGCCAGGTCCCCGTTGGGCGAGGTGATGAAGCGGAGCGTCCACCCGGACCCCGGGCCGTGGGTGAGCGTCGAGACCATGTTGGCGGAGATCAGGAGATCTCCGGGGGCGGTGGTGGTGAGGCTCCCGCTGCTGCTGGTGGCGCTGTTGCCGGTTGCTCCCACCGCCGCGTCCAGCGGATTGCCGTGCTCGACCCCGGTGTACTCGAGGATGCGGACGTCCACGTAGGCGGCGCTGCGGTTGAAGGTGACGGTGACCGTGTTCCCGCCTGGGTTGGCTCCGGCGATGTTCGCCGCATAGTAGATGGACTGCGAGAGCACACCGGGGTTCTGCGTGGGGCCGATCGCCTTGGTGTACACGTTCCCCTTGGTGTCGGTGACCGTGTTGACCGCCGCCGCGGTGTCGTTCCACCCCACGAGCACCGCGTTGAAGTTCCCCGCTCGCTGGGCGCCGGTGAAGGGGACTGCCACGCTGGTCCTGCCCGACTGCGGGGTGGCGTAGTTCCCCTGGACGAACTTGGGAATGACCGGCGCCGGGGGAGTGCTGAGCGTGGTGGCGCTGGCCACCGGCGAGTAGCCGCCGAGGTTGCCGGCCGCATCGCTGGCCCGGACCCGGTAGCTGTAGGAGGTGGAGGCGTTCAGCCCGGCGTCGCCGTAGGTGGTCCCGGTCCCGGGCGGCGCGGCG
>RPRB01000131.1 GCA_003818285.1 Myxococcaceae bacterium | reverse complement strand
GGCCATCATCGTGACCGTCCCGCTCGGGGTGCTCCGCGCACCGGCCGGATCGACGGGCGCGATCCGCTTCGCGCCCCGCGTCCACGACGTGGAGCGCGCGGCGGGGGCGCTGGTGCACGGGCCGCTGTTCAAGCTGCTCCTCCGCTTCCGCGAGGCCTTCTGGAGCTCGGGCAATCGACGCCGGCACCGCGGCTTCGGCTTCGCGCACCTGCCCGGGGGCGCGGTGCCCACCTGGTGGCCCAGCGCCCCCGTGGACTCCGGCGTGCTCACCGGCTGGGCCGGTGGGCCGCTCGCCGAGGAGCTGTCGGCGATCCCGCCCGAGGTGCGGCGCGCCCGCGCGCTGGACAGCCTCCAGCGCCTGTTCGGGACTCCGCGCTCCACGCTCGAGGAGCTGCTCGAGGACGAGGCCCACCACGACTGGCAGGCGGACCCGTACGCGCGCGGCGGTTACGCCGTGACGCCGGTTGGTTCCCTCGGGGCGGCGCGGGTGCTCGCACGGCCGGTGGCCGAGACCCTGTTCTTCGCGGGCGAGCACACGCACACCGGAGGGCAGGCCGGCACCGTGCACGGGGCGCTGGAGACAGGCGAGCGCGCCGCGCGGGACTGCCTCGACGCGCTGCGGGCGCGACCTCGGGCGAGGTGAGCCGATCTCGCCGGCGACGCGTCCTCGATCTCGAGCGAAGCGGCGGCCGCGTCGTCAGCCTCTCGCCCCGAGCCTCCGCCGGTGCGATCCGGAACGTCTCCGGACGGGGGCCAGGACGGCCGCCAACGAGAGGGGCGCACGCGGCCTCTGTCGCTCGAGCAGCCCGGGCGTTTCCCCTGCGACCCGGCGGGCTAAGGGCGCAGGGCCCGGGTTAGAGTGTCCAGGCGATGACCGGTCCTCTCCTTCTCTCCCTCGTGCTCGCCGCCCCGGACGCGGGCGTGTCGGTTCGGGGAGGGGCCGCGGATGCGGGCGTGTCCACGCGCCCTGCCGCCCCCACCGCACGCGCTCCGGACGCTGGAACTCCCGCGCGCACGCCCGACGCCGGAGCTCCTGCGCGCACGCCCGACGCCGGGTCTCCGCGCGCGGACGCACGCTCCGCCCCCGACGCCGGACCGGCGCCACGCGATGGCGGTTCGCGGGCCAGCGCCGTGGACGGTGCGCCGCAGCCCTCGACGAGCGTCGCGGTCCAGGAGCCCGCGGCCCCGGACGCCGGAAATGGCCGAAAGAAGAAGGCCCGTGCCGACCGAACGGACGGTCAGCCGGATCCGACCACGGAGGCGCTGCTCGAGCAGTCGCGCGCCCAGACCGAGGCGCTGCAGCAGATCGCCGCCCAGCAACGAGCCTCCGAGGAGGCGCGCGTCGCCGAGCAGCAGGCCCGGAACCAGCGCGCCGCCCAGCTCGACGGAGCCAGGTACTCCATCGACACCACCATGCAGTCGCTGCAGGGCACGGGGGACTGGAACCCGCAATCGCTCGAGTCCACGCGCGCCTCGTTGCAGGCAACCGCCGCTGCGGCGTCGGCCGCCGGCTCGCCTGCGGAGGCCACCCGCGCGGCAGAGGCGGCTCGCCTCGTCCAGGCCGCACAGGCGGCGCTCGACCAGAAGAACGCACAGCAGGCGCAGTACTACCTCCTGCAGGCAAACCAGCTGCTGGTGGGTGGTGGGCAGAGCAACGTGCGGTACTAGTGCTCCGACCGGGGTGTGCTGATCGCTGCGGCGGCCGATCCTCTCGCTGCGACGCGCAGCCTCGTCGCTCCGCTGCTCGACGTGCCGCGCGGCACGCCTCCGTTGCTCACTCCTCGGGTGCGCCGTCTCGCTTCGGTCTCGGCCACCTCGCTGTGTTCACCATACCCCGGTCGGAACACTCCGGACCTGCGACGCACGGCGGCACTCCACAGGGCGGAGCATCCGGCGGTCGGAGGGGGTAGATTGGTCCGACGATGAATCCCGGTGTCCCCTTCGCTGGAACCGCCGAATCCAATGCGCCCAAGGCGGGCGCGGAGGACATCGTCCAGCTCGATCAGAACCATCCCGGCTTCCGCGATCCGGAGTATCGCGCGAGGCGGAACCACATCGCGCAGCAGGCGCTCCGCTGGCGCCCGGGCGATCCGGTGCCCGACGTGCAGTACACCGACACCGAGCAGGGAGTGTGGCGCACCGTCTGGGAGCACCTCGCGCCGCTGCACCACAAGCACGCTTCCGGTGAGTACAAGGTCTGCTCCGAACGGGTCTCCTTCTCTCGCCAGCGCATCCCGCAGCTCCGCGAGGTGAACCAGAGGCTCGCCGGGAGCCCCACCGGCTTCCAGATGGTCCCGGTGGCCGGGCTGGTCACCTCCCGCGCCTTCCTGGGAAACCTGCGCTTCGATCAGTTCCTCTCCACGCAGTACATCCGCCACCACACCGTGCCGCTGTACACGCCCGAGCCGGACATCGTGCACGAGCTCGTGGGCCACGCGGCGACGCTCGCCGATCCGGGATTCGCCGAGCTGAACCGGGCCTTCGGCCACGCCGCCGAGCGGGTGAGCGAGGACGTGCTGAAGCAGATCGAGCGGGTCTACTGGTACACGCTCGAGTTCGGGGTGGCGAAGGAGGGAGACGGGCTCAGGGCCTACGGCGCGGGGCTGCTCTCCTCGTTCGGCGAGCTGGAGCGATTCCAGACCCACGCCAAGCTCGTCCCCCTCAACATCGAGGCCATGACCGCGCGGCCCTACGACCCGACCGTCTACCAGGAGGTCCTGTTCGTGGCGCCCTCCTTCCAGGACGCCGTGCGCACGGTGACTCGCTGGCTGGACAGCGTGGCAAAGTGAGGTAAGCTACCGGTTCGGCTTAGCTTTTTGAGACGGCCGTGCGCGTCGTTAATTCTTCTGTCAGTGATGTGGCCTATGCATCAGTTTGCGTGATGCATTCGCGGCGTTAGGTTGTCCGCGCACTGGCAATCCGGCCCGTTCGGCAGTAGAGGGCCGCCGCCCGTTGCGTCACAGGCGGGCACCCCCTCCAGGCAGTCCCGAGGAAGCAGACACTCATCATGGCGTCCAACATCCCCATCGAACGCGTTCGGAACATCGGCATCTCGGCCCACATCGACAGTGGGAAGACCACGCTGACCGAGCGCATCCTCTTCTACACCGGCCGGATCCACGAGATTCACGAGGTGCGTGGCAAGGACGGCGTGGGCGCCAAGATGGACTCGATGGACCTGGAGCGTGAGAAGGGCATCACCATCCAGTCCGCGGCGACCTTCTGCCTGTGGAAGGACATCAACATCAACATCATCGACACCCCGGGGCACGTGGACTTCACCATCGAGGTGGAGCGCGCGCTGCGGGTGCTCGACGGCGCCATCCTCGTTCTCTGCAGCGTGTCCGGGGTGCAGTCGCAGTCGATCACCGTCGACCGGCAGATGCGTCGCTACAGGGTTCCCCGCATCGCCTTCGTGAACAAGATGGACCGCGCCGGGGCGAACTACGCCCGCGTGGCGAGCCAGCTCAAGGAGAAGCTGAATCACCACCCGGTGATGCTGCAGATCCCCATCGGGGCCGAGGACCGGTTCCAGGGCATCGTCGACCCGATCGTGGGCAAGGCCTACTACTTCGATGGAGAGAACGGGGAGCACGTCCGCGAGGAAGAAATCCCCGCCGAGCTGCTGGAGCAGGCCAAGCAGGCCCGCCACGACATCATCGAGGGCGTCGCCAACGTGGACGACCACCTGGCCGAGCTGTTCATCTCCGACAAGCCGGTCTCCGACGAGGAGCTGAAGGCCGCGATCCGCCGCGCCACCCTGGCGCTGAAGATGACGCCGGTGATGTGCGGCTCGGCCTACAAGAACAAGGGCGTGCAGCTGCTCCTGGACGCAGTCCGCGACTACCTCCCCAACCCGGCCGAGGTGGTGAACGAGGCCCTCGACCAGAAGAACAACGAGGCGAAGATCGTCCTCGAGTCCAACCCTGGCAAGCCGTTCGTCGGGCTGGCCTTCAAGCTCGAGGACGGGCGCTACGGCCAGCTGACCTACATTCGGATCTACCAGGGGCGCATCGCCAAGGGCGACTTCATCTTCAACCAGTCGAACCAGAGAAAGGTGAAGATTCCCCGCATCGTCCGGATGCACAGCAACGAGATGAACGACGTCGGCGAGGCCAGCGCCGGAGACATCGTCGCGCTGTTCGGCGTGGAGTGCGCCTCGGGCGACACCTTCACCGACGGCCGGCTGTCGGTCACCATGACCTCGATGCACGTGCCGGACGCGGTGATCGACCTCGCCGTGGCGCCGAAGGAGCGCACCGGTCTGGCGAACTTCTCCAAGGCGCTCAACCGGTTCACCCGGGAGGACCCGACCTTCCGGGTCCACCGCGACGAGGAGTCCGCCCAGACCATCATCAGCGGCATGGGCGAGCTGCACCTAGAAATCTACATCGAGCGGATGAGGCGCGAGTACAACTGTGAGGTGGTCGCCGGCAAGCCGCAGGTGGCCTACCGCGAGACCATCACCCAGCGCGGGGACTTCGCCTACACCCACAAGAAGCAGACCGGCGGATCCGGCCAGTTCGGTCGGGTGTGTGGATATCTCGAGCCGCTGCCCGCGGACTCGGTGGAGACCTACGAGTTCGTCGACGACATCACCGGCGGCGCCATTCCCCGCGAGTTCATCCCCGCGGTGGACAAGGGGTTCCGAGAGGCGCTCAAGAAGGGCTCACTGATCGGCTTCCCGGTGGTGGGGGTGCGCGCGGTCATCAACGACGGCGATAGCCACGACGTGGACAGCTCCGAGCAGGCGTTCAAGACCGCGGCGATCATGGCCTTCCGCGAGGGCTACGAGGCGGCCAAGCCGACCATCCTCGAGCCGATCATGAAGGTCGAGGTGCAGGCGCCCGAGGAGTTCCAGGGCTCGGTCGTCGGCCAGCTGAACCAGCGCCGGGGGACCATCCTCAGCACCGAGAACGCCGAGGGGTACGTCACCGCGGTGGCCGAGGTGCCGCTGAACAGCATGTTCGGCTACAGCACCGACCTCCGCTCCGCGACCCAGGGCAAGGGCGAGTTCACCATGGAGTTCGCCAAGTACGCCCCGGTGCCGCGGCTCGAGCAGGAAGAGATGATGAAGGCCTACCGCGAGAAGCAGGCCGCCGAGCGGCGCTAGTCAGCGGGCTCGAGAAGAACGACGCACCACGAGGGCGCCCCGGAGCACATCCGGTGGCGCCCTCGGCGTTTGCCCATCGGGCGGCGGCGTCAGCGCGGGTTGGTCGGCGGGGAGACCGGCGCCTCCGGCTTGGTGGCCGGCTCGCTGACAGGTGGGGCACTGCCACCCAGACCGCTCTCCGTCCCTGGTGTCGAGGAGCCGGCAGCTGCTGGACCCTGCTCCAGGACGATCTCCACGCGACGATTCTGCGAACGTCCGGAGGAGCTGGCGTTGCTGGCGACGGGAGAGGACTCCCCCTTCCCCACGGCGCGAATCCGATCCGCCGTGACACCCTGGGAGGTGAGGTAATCGGACACCGCCTGGGCACGCTTCTCGGAGAGCGACTGGTTCTTGCTCGAGGACCCGCGGGAATCGGTGTACCCCTCGATCACCACCGGTCGCGGCGAGTTCTTGAGGAAGGCGGCCACCCGCGACAGCCGGTCCTGGGAGCCGGGTAGAAGCTCGGACTTGCCGCTCTCGAAGAGGACGCCCCCGGAGAGGGTGATCACCGTGCCACGCGCCACGTCCCGGACCTGGGCGAATTGCTCGAGCTCTTTTCGGCTTGCGGCCAGCTCAGACTCGGCCGCGGTGCGCGCCTGGCGCTCCCGGTTGAGCTCCTCCTGGGTCTTGCTGAGCATCTGGTCACGGGTGATGTTGAGCTCCTTCAGCGCGGCATCGCGCTGAGCCGCGGACTGCTGGGTCCGGCCGAGGGACTCGGCGAGGGAGATCTTGCTCAGCGCGAGAGATGCCTTGTCATCGACCAGGCCACGGTCACCGGTTTCCAGCGAGGCGTTGGCCTGGTCGAGAGATTTCTTCGCCGTGGCGAGCTCGGCCGGACTGTACTGGGCCGCGGGGCCCTGCGCGGCCTTGTCATAGGCGGCCTGTGCTTCCTTGAGCCGTGGCGTCGCTTCCATGTGGCCACAGGCGACCATCAGGACCGTCGCCGCCGCGATTGCACCCGACCACTTCATTGGCCACCCCCAGTTCCCTTGAGGTTCTTCTGTGCGGAGAGCAGCCTCGCCTTGGCCTCGTCGGCTTCCGCGCGAGTCGTCTGCTCGCGGGTGATCGACTTGGCCAGCTCGGCCTCGGCCTGGGCGTTGTCGAGCTTGCGGGCGGCGACCTCGGGCTTGTCCTTGCTCAGCTTCTTCGCAGCGTCGAGCTGATCACGTGCCTGCTGCAGGTGAAGCTTGCCCTGCGGATTGTTCTCGGCCCCGATCTCCTGGGCCGCTTTGATTTCCGCTTCGGCATCGGTGAAGCGTTGTGCGGGGACCGGCGGCGCTCCGGCACACGCGGCCCCCAGCGCGACGCATGCTGTCACTGACAACCATCGCATCATGAATTCTCCCCTTTCCGCGGAAGTGCTGGCCGGAAGGTTGAGACGACTGTTGCGCTGGACAACTCCAGGCCGCTGAGCGAGCGGGCGGGGGCTCGCTCGGTTCAACCCTCAGGGCCTCCGCGCTCGACGAGCCGCATCCGGGGTGGCCTACCGCCGAGGAGCAGCCCGCCGAGCGGAGGCAGTCAGCGGCTCGAAACCATCAAACACCTGGAGGGCGCCCCGGAGCACCTCCGGTGGCGCCCGTGGCGTTCAACAACGCTCCGTCCCGAGCGTCAGTTCCGGACCGGCCCTGCATCGGGCGCGGCCTTGCTCTTCGAGCTCTTCGAGCCCGCGCTGGCCGTCGTCTTCTCTCCGGCTTTCGGCGGCGGCGTCGGCTGGGCGATCGCCTGCTGCAGCCGTGCCGTCGCCACGTCCAGCGACGGGTCGGTCGCGGCGCCGGCCATGCTGGTCTTCTTCTTCTTCTTGGGCGTCTTCTTCTTGGTCTTGCTCGGAGTCGGCGCCGGCGGCGGGTTCTCCGGCACCGAGGCGAGCGGCGCCGTCAGCGCGGGCTTGAACAGCTCCTCGGGGGTCACCTTGCGCGGCGGCGGAGGCGGCATCGGCGAATCGTCCACCTTGGCCGTCATCTCCGGCTCCAGCGCCGCGCGGAACGCGAGCCGGTTGCGCGGGTCCTCCTGCTCCTCCTGCACCTCGACCCGGAGGTGCACCGTCAGCCGGAGGCCCCGCTGCGCCTGGAACTCCACCTTGCCCGGCACCCGGTAGGAGAACGAGCCGCTCCACGGGTACGCCCCGGTCTTCGACCCGCGGTAGACGAACAGGGCGGTGAGGACGTGGTTCCCAGGAACCACCGGCCCCCGGAAGAGCTCCTTTCCCCACCCCGGCTCCATCCGTCCCTCCAGAGGGCGGCCGTCCAGCTCCACCGTCCCATCCAGCAGGTCGAACCGCGCGGGGTCCGGGCCGTCGGTCACCACTACCAGCTCGGGCTCGGGGATCTTCACCTGCTGCGCCAGCTCCGCCTCCAGCTCCTCCGCAGGAGAGCGGGTGGGCGCGTTCGCCGCCCCCAGCGCCAGCGCCGGCAGCATCCAGCAGGCCCACGGAAGCAGGGGACGGATCACCTGGCCCCGAGGATGCCACACTCTAGAGGTCGATCTGCATTCCCAGCTCCACCACCCGCCCGGGAGGGATGGAGAAGAAATCCGTGGTGGCGCGGGCGTTTTGGGAGATGACCCGGAAGAGCACCTTTCGCCAGTAGGCCATGTGGCTCCGTCCGCGGGGGAGCACCGTCTCTCGACCCACATAGAAGCTGGTGGACTCGGGCTTGGTGCCGAGGCCCAGCGAGCGGGCCCGCCGTAGGATCTCCGGTACCCGCGGGCTCTGCCGGTACCCGTACTTGGCGGTGATCCGGTAGAAGCCGAGGCTCAGCGGCTCCACCGAGACTCTCTGCTCCGGCTCGACCTCGGGCACGTTCAGCGGCAGGACGGACAGGAGCAGCACCTGGTCGTGCAGCACCTGGTTGTGCTTCAGGTGGTGGAGCAGCACCGGGGACACGAGGGTGGTGGACGAGCTGAGGAACACCGCCGTTCCCCGGACCCGCGTGACCGGGCTCCGGGCCAGATCCTTGAGTAGGTCGTCCACCGTGAGGGCAGTGGCCGCGAAGCGCTCGGCAAGCTCGGCCCGTCCGCGCTTCCAGGTGGTGAAGCAGGCGAAGACCCCGATCGCCACCACCACCGGGAACCAGCCACCCTGCACGAACTTGATGAGGTTGGCGACGAAGTAGGGAACGTCGATCGCCAGGAAGAGCAAGGTCACCGCCAGCGCCTTCCACAGCGGCCAGCGCCAGGCGTGGACGATGATGAAGAAGAAGACCAGCGTGGTGATCAGCATCGTCCCGGTCACCGCGATGCCGTATGCCGCCGCCAGCCGGCTCGAGTGCTGGAAGCCGAGCACCAGCGCAATGCAGGCCACCATCAGAGACCAGTTCACCCCGGGGAGGTAGATCTGCCCCTCGTTCTCCCGGCTGGTGTGGACGATGTTCAGACGCGGCACGTAGCCCAGCTGCACCGCCTGCCGGGTGAGAGAGTACGCGCCGGAGATCAGCGCCTGGCTGGCAATGATGGTCGCGACGGTGGCCAGCACCACCGACGGCACGAGCAGCGGCCGGGGCACCAGCGCGTAGAAGGGGTTCGCCCGGGCCGCGGTGTCGCTGAGGAGCAGCGCACCCTGGCCGCAGTAGTTGAGGAGCAGCGCGGGGAAGACGAAGCTGAACCAGCTCAGCCGGATGGGACGGCGGCCGAAGTGCCCCATGTCGGCGTAGAGCGCCTCGCCTCCGGTGATGGCCAGCACCGCCGCGCCGAGCACCTCGAAGCCGCGGAAGCCGTTCTCCCGGAAGAAGACCACCGCGTGCCAGGGGTTCACCGCGGCCAGCACGACGGGATTCTTGACGATCTCCACCAGGCCGGTGACGGCGATGAAGAGGAACCACAGGAGCATCACCGGCCCGAAGATGCCCCCGATGCGGGCGGTGCCCCGCCGCTGTACGAGGAAGAGCAGTCCGAGAATCACACAGGTGATCGGCACCACCAGCGGCTCGGCGGCGCTGGTGGCCACGCTGAGCCCCTCCACCGCCGAGAGAACGGAAATTGCCGGGGTGATCACCCCGTCGCCATAGAGGAGCGCCGCCCCGAAAAGGGCCAGCAGCACCACCACCGTCCGCTGCCTCATCTCCGACTTGGTCTCGGCGCGGGGAATGAGCGCCAGCAGGGCGAAGATGCCGCCCTCGCCCTTGTTGTCCGCCCGCATGATGAAGCCCAGGTACTTCACCGCCACCACCAAGGTGAGCGACCAGAGCATCAGGGAGAGGACCCCGAGCACGTTCTCGGCCGTGGGGGCGACCCCGTGCTCCCCGAAGCACTCGCGGATGGCGTAGAGGGGGCTGGTCCCGATGTCTCCGAAGACGATGCCCAGCGCGGCGATGGCGAGGTGCGCGCCGGGCCACCGCTTTGGCGCGGGTTCACCGGGACTGGACATGCGGCGGCCGACCCTAGCAGCGTCCCGGGCGGAACCAGCCTCGATGAAGACGAATGCGGCCAGGCTCCTGGACACACTGAACATCCGCTACGAGTTGCGGACGTACGCCGTGGATCCGGAGGACCTCTCGGCCGTCCGGGTGGCGGAGAAGGTCGGCCTGCCTCCGGCCCAGCTGTTCAAGACCCTGGTCTGCCGGGGTGACCGCGCGGGGGTGTGCCTGGCGGTCGTGCCGGCGGATCGCGAGCTGGACCTCAAGGCGCTGGCGCGCGCCCGTGGAGACCGGCGGTGCGACACCGTCCCGCTGAAGGAGGTTCAGCCGCTCACCGGATACCTCCGCGGGGGGGTGACCGCGCTCGCGGGCAAGCGGGACTACCCGGTGGTGCTCGACCACTCGGCCCTTCAGTGGCCGGTCATCTCGGTCTCCGCGGGCATCCGCGGGGTACAGCTGTTGCTCGCCCCGTCGGACTACCAGCAGGTGACCCGGGCGACGGTCGCAGCGATCGCGCGCGCTCCCGCCTGAGCGATCCGGGCTCTCAGGCCTGAGGGATCTTCGCGGCCTTCTCCGCCGCCTCGTGGGCGGCGATCTCCGCCCGCACCTTCTCCATGTCCAGCGCCTTGGCCTGGGCCACCACGTCGGCCAGGGCCGCCGGGGGGAGGGCGCCGGCCGTGCGGAAGAGCAGGACCCTGTCCCGGAAGATCATCAGGGTGGGGATGCTCTGGATCTCGAAGGCCGAGGCAAGCTGCTGCTCCTCGTCGGTGTTGATCTTCCCGAAGACCACGTCCGGGTTGTCCCCGGCGGCCTTCTCGAAGGTCGGCGCGAACCCACGGCAAGGGCCACACCAGGGGGCCCAGAAGTCGAGGATGACGATGCCTCCGGCCTCGACGGTCTCCCGAAAGTTCTGGGCGGTGATGGTTCGCGCGGTGCTCATGGGTGGCACAGGTAACCCACCCCCCTCTCACTTGCAGCGAACGGCTTCCACCTCGGCCCGCAACCCGGACTTTGACTCACCGCGTAAGGGCGCCGAATAGACCCAATTCTCTTGGCGCATGCGCCGAAACCATCTACAAGCGCCCTGATTTCCGAGTCAGTGGCCGCGGCTCGGACGACCCTTGCGGAGGGGGTTCCCAGATGAAGAGGTCGCTGCTTCTCGCGCTCGCGGCAGCGTTCACCGCGTGCAGCCCTGACATCCCGATCGGGCCCGACGAGTCGGAGAACTTCGTGGAAGCGGAGTTCGACCCGGCCCACAGCATCATCCCGCTTCCCAACGACCTCGTGAGGGGAGCTGATGGTCGGCTCCACACGCCCGAGACCGGGGGATCCGACGCCCAGAACGAGTTCAACCGGGACTACCTGAATAAGCTCGACGGGTTCCCGCTGGAGTCCACGGCGTCGATGCTCTTCGACAAGCCCATCGACCTTGCCTCGGTCAAGCTCTTTCCGGCAGCCGGTGCGACGCTGGCAGTGTTCGACATCACGAACAACGTCCCGATGACGAACGTGAACGTCAGCGTGGCGGCTGCCCCCAACGGAGCCCAGACGCTCCTCATCTCTCCGACGAGCGGCTTCTGGGAGCGAGGCGGGCAGTACGGCGTCATGGTGCTCGGCGGGGCCAATGGCATCAAGGGCGCGCAGAGCGGTCAGACCGTGACCGGGTCGCCGACCTGGGCGCTGGTCACGAGCAGTACTCCGCTGGTCACCTGCGACGGCAACGGGAACAACTGCATCCTGGGCACCTCGGCCATCCCCACCACGCAGAAGGATCCGGCGGCGCAGTACGAGGAGCAGGTGAGGCTGGCCAAGCAGCTCGAGCAGCTCCGGCTGGGTTACAAGCCGGCCATCGACCAGGCCCTGGCCCAGATCCCCGGGCTGAGCCGGTCCGACATCGCCCTGTTCTGGACCTTCACCATCACCACCCAGGCAGAGGTGACCTTCGATCCGGCCAGGCTGGTCATCCCCTTCCCCAACGACATCCTGAACCCCACCGGGAGCCAGGTGGCCATCCCCGCCGGAAGCGGGCTGCCGCCGGACCTCGTCGCCGGCCTCAACACCCTCGACGGGTTCTCCACCACCGCGCCGATCGTGACGGAGAACGGCGAGGGCACCGGGCCGCTCATCCAGGGTCGCGTCGACTCGGCGACCGTCGGTCTGGGCCTCACCGCGGCCATCAACATCGTGCAGGTCGCGCCCGGGACCGGAGCCCTGCCCACCACGCCCGGCGGCGCGATCAAGGCGCACGCCTGCCTCAACTGCCCGGGCATCGTGGTGACCCAGCCGGACGGAGGGCCGGTCCTCCTCCCCGACGGGGGGCCGAAGCCGGACACCCTGGCGATCGTCCCCGACATTCCGCTCACCGAACGGACCCGGTACGCGGTCTACATCACCACCGATATCAAGGACACCACGGGCACGAACGTCATCGCCAGCCCGGCGTTCGCGCTGGTCCGCTCCTCCGCACCCCTCTTCGACGGGACCCACAGCACGGTGAGCCTGCTGACCGACGCCCAGGCCGAACAGCTCGAGCCCCTGCGCGCAGCGTTGAAGCCACTCTTCGACCAGCTCACGCTCAACGGGCTGCCCCGGACGAAGGTCGCGCTCGCCTGGGTCTTCACCACACAGAGCACGGTCAGCACGCTGTCCCAGCTGCACGGGGCGCCGTTCGCCGCGTCGCAGATTCCGGCGGTGCCGCTCTGGGTGCAGGAGATCCCCGCGCCCGGCGCGCCCAACCCAGGGGGCGTGGTCGGGAAGTGGTACATCGGCCAGATCCTCGACGTCTTCGCCCTCACCGGGACGGCCGGGACCATCAACCCCGACCCGAACGCGTGGACCGCTCCGAAGATGTCGTTCGTGATGAGCGTGCCGGCAGCTGCCGCCCCGACGGGCAGCTACCCGGTGACCATCTTCGGACACGGCTTCACCCGTGACCGGACCGACGCCTTCGGCATGTCCGCCGCCCTGGCCTCGGTGGGCAACGTGATGGTGGCCATCGACGAGCCCTGGCACGGAGACCGGAACACCTGCACCGGCTTCGGAGCGCTGCTCCTGGCCGGCGGCGCGCCGGCTCCGGTGGCGCAAGACCTCTACGCCTGCCTCAACCCCGCTCCTCCGGCGACGCCGACCCAGAGCTGCAACTCGGCCGGACGCTGCCAGCTGGCGGATCGCAGCAGCGGAACCCTGCAGGCCTGCACCTTCACGGCCCCCGACGCGGACAAGGGCTGCATCCTTGTCGGCCAGGGCCACTGCGCGCCGGACAACAAGTGCGAGGGAACGGGAGCGGGTTTCGCCGCCTCGTTCAGCGGCATTCCGATCGCCGGATGGAAGCTCATCAACCTCCAGAACTTCTTCGCCACCCGCGACAACCTCCGCCAGCAGGTCATCAGCAACGCCCAGCTGGCTCGCGTGGCCTCGAACACCGCCGCCGGGAACCTGGGGGAGCAGGCCGGAGACATCACCCTCGACGGGACGAAGATCAGCTACGCCGGTCAGAGCCTGGGCGGCATTCTCGGCTCCCTCTACTCGGCGGTGGCTCCGGAGGTGAAGAACTCGGCGCTGAACGTCCCGGGCGGAGGCCTCC
>RPRB01000130.1 GCA_003818285.1 Myxococcaceae bacterium | reverse complement strand
GGCTGCGGCTGTTCGGTGTGGGTGAGCTACACCGACGACGGCAAGACGCTGTCGTACACCGACGATGCCGACGGTGACGGCAAGTCCGACGGCTTCGACAACTGCCCCTTCGTCGCCAACCGCGACCAGGCCGACGGCGACGGTGACGGCGTGGGCAACGCCTGCGACAACTGCCCCTCGGTCGCCAACCCCGACCAGCGCGACACCGACGGCGACGGCCAGGGTGATGCCTGCGACGCCGACAAGGACGGCGACGGCTTGCTGAACGACGCCGACAACTGCCCCACCATCTACAACCCCGACCAGACCAACACCGACGGTGACGGCCAGGGCGATGCCTGCGACAGCGACGACGACGGCGACGGCGTTCCCGACGCCGAGGACCACTGCCCCCGCAACGCCGACCCGTCCAACCCCGCTTCCATCCCCGGTGTGCAGTGCGTGGTGGACACCGACGGTGACGGGGTCGACGACGCCCGCGACAACTGCCCCACCGTCGCCAACGGCGACCAGAAGGACACCGACAACGACGGCATCGGTGACGCCTGCGACAAGGACAGCGACGACGACGGCGTGCTGAACGGCCAGGACAACTGCAAGCTCGACAAGAACTCCGACCAGCGTGACGACGACGGCGACGGCGTCGGTGACGCCTGCGACTCGCGGTACTGCGTGGTGGTGGACCCGTCCAACCCCAACGCCTGCCTCGACCCGAACGCGGCCTTCGCGGTGAGCGCCGGTGGCAGCATCACCCTCAAGCGCGGTGAGGCCCTGCGGCTGCCGCTCTTCGCCAACCGCAACAACGTCGGCATCAGCTACACCTGGACCGTCACCAAGCGGCCCTCGGGCTCCTCCGCCGCCGTGCAGAACCCCATCGGCGTGGCCAGCGTCAGCCGTCACTGGAACTACGCCTACGCCGACACCGTGGGCAAGCCCATCTTCACCCCCGACGCCGAGGGTGACTTCGAGCTGCAGCTGAGCGCGAAGATGGTGACCCCGGATCCGCGGTACCCGGGAGTGGGCACCTCCACCGCGGCGCTGACGGTGAAGGTGCAGTCCGGGGCCCAGGCCAGCGGTGGCTGCACCTCGCTGCCCCTGGGTGCTCCGGCCGCAGGTCTGGCCCTCGCCGCCCTCGGTCTCCTCGTCCGCCGCCGCCGGCAGTAAGCCGGCGCCGGCTCCCGGGGGGATTTCAGGTAACCCGATCGAACCGACGAACGTGAACTCGAAATCCCCGCTGCTTCTCACCACGGCGAGCCTCGTGCTCGCCGTGGTGTTGTCGTCCTGTAGCGGCGCCGCCCTGGAGAAGAAGGCGACGCAGGTCAACGCGCTCGACAATCACCTGTCGGTGCGCGGCCGGGTGTGCACGGATCCTCCTGACCCCAACGGCTTCCCGGTGAAGGTGGTGATGCTCGTCGACCAGTCCGGGTCGATGTGCATCAGCGATCCTCCGGGCAGCCAGGGCACCGCCGGCCTCTGCGAGCAGTTCGCCACCGCGGTGGGCATCCAGACTCCGGCCCGGGTGCGGGCGCTGCAGGCGCTGACCCAGCAGTTCGCGACGCAGCCCAACGTGCAGGTGAGCATCGTCCCCTGGGACACCAACGTGAAGAACGTCTGGCCGCCGGTGGCCACCGGCCAGCGCTTCGCCCGCCCCATCGGGATCGACACCTACATCGCGAACCTCCAGGCCCAGCTGGGCAAGGGCACCGACTTCCAGGGAGCGCTCAGCTACGCCTACGGGGTCATCGCCTCGGACATCGCGGACACCAACACCAACAATCCGCAGCTGCTGCCCCGGACCCGGTACGTGGTGGTGCTGCTCACCGACGGCACGCCCTACCCTCGCTGCTCGGCCAACGACAACCTGAGCCAGTACGCCGATCCGCAGAACCCCGAGCTCATCTGGCAGGATTCGCTCCCCGACTTCTGCAACATCACCCAGGGCACCGACCCGATCAGCGGCTTCGTCACCGGCACCGACCGCAACCAGAACTACCAGATCTTCAGCTACGTCGATCAGCTCATGCAGCTGAAGCCCGCGTACAACGTGGGCGACATCCGGCTGCACACCGTCCTCCTCTTCAGCGACCAGGGCATCGCGACCTGCAACGCGCTGGGGCTCCTCTGCCAGGACATCTACGGGGTGTACCCCAACACGGCTCCGGCGGATTACCCCCTGGCCGCGCACCAGGTGGCCACCTGGCTCCTGCAGCAGATGGCGGCCCGAGGGAACGGCGTGTTCCAGGAGTTCCGGAACAACGACATCCAGAACCTGGGTCTGGGCGCGCTCGACTACACCTCGCTGGCCAGCAAGAACGTGCTCAAGTCCCTCATCGTCCGCTCGCTCCGGAGCGTGCCCAACGGCAACGGCCGCGCGGTGGACAGCGACGGCGACGGCCTCAAGGACGACCTGGACCAGCCGTTCGCGCAGAAGAGCAACCAGTTCATCGGCGACACCGACGGCGACTGCTTCGACGACAACTTCGAGGTCATCCACTCCGACCTGGGCTTCACCCCGGACCGGAAGGACGTGCGCGGCTGTGACCCGGCCTCGCCACTGACCCGCAACTGCGTGTGCCGCGACACCGATGGAGACGGGCTCAGCCAGTTCGGCGAGGCCTACCTCAAGACGCGCGCCGGCCTCGCCGACAGCGACGGCGACGGGCTCCCGGACGGGCTGGAGGCGCAGTACGGGCTGGATCCGCTGAACCGGAACTACAACGTCGACACCGACAACGACGGCATCGCCGACGACGAGGAGCTCCGCGCCGGCACCGACCCCACCCGACCTGACCGCAACCTCTACGACCTCGCCGCCGTGCAGTACACCAGCTCGGCGGAGGTTCAGCCCGACGGCAGCGTCTGCTACGACTACGTGGTGAGCAACCTCGAGCTGGTGACTCCGCCGAACGGCGTGGGCGCGGCCCAAGCGGGATACAATCTCTTCAAGGTGTGGTTCGCCGAGGCCCCGGAGAGCGCGGTGTCGTCCGACTACGGAGTGTGGAAGACGGCCTGCGCCTGGGCGCAGTACGACCCCTCGGGCATCCGCGTGCCCGCGGGTCCTGACATCCAGGTGGACAACGCGGCGTTCCTCCCGCCCAACCTCCTGGTGAGCGACCCCGACTACCTCACCCGCTGCGTCGGACTGCCCCCGGGGTCCGTGCCGTGACGAAACAGCGGGCGCGGCTCGCGGCCGCGGCCCTCGCGGGGATGCTCGGCCTCGGGGTCGCCTGCACGCAAAGTTACCTCTACGACGAACGGCGGCGGGACCAGCTCCCCACCGACCGGACCCTCACCCTCGAGGGGCGCTTCTGCACCCTCGGGACCAACGACGTGGTCCGGCCGATCAAGATCCTCTTCGCCTTCGACGCCTCGCAATCGATGCGGGTCAGCGACCCCAACGGCACCCGGGCCTTCGCGGTGGTGCAGCTGCTCAACTCGCTGCCCCGCGACCCGAACATCGAGTTCAGCGTCATGCTCTTCGCCGGGAGCACCACCGCCTCGTTGACCAAGAGCGGGCTGGCGGAGTTCGAGCCCCTGCTCTCCTACAGCCCGGGGGACTTCACCCGGCTCGAGGACCAGATCCTCAACTACACGAACCCCAACTCCAACCGCGACTCGACGGACTTCATCAAGGCGCTGTCGGAGATCTACGCCATCCTCAGCACCGACATCACCGCCAACCGGAACGCGGCGGTGGGCGCGCAGGTCGACGCGAGGCCGCGGTACATCGTCATCTTCCTCTCCGACGGCCACCCCACCTTCAACCAGGACGACGAGCTGTTCCAGGGAGACGCGGTGAAGCGGATCCGCCAGCTGCGGATCCTGGTGGACGACGTCATCTTCAACACCGTGCACGTGTTCGCCCCGCTCCAGCCGGTGTCGAGCATCTGCGACGTGACCGGCGACGCGGGCTGCCCCCTCCTGATCGTCAACCAGGACGCCGAACGGCTGGAGAAGATGGCCACCCTCGGAGGCGGAAACTTCCGGGACTTCCGGAACAACGAGGCGGTCAACTTCCTCAACTTCAACATCGGCCAGACGCGCAGGGCCTACGTCCTCAAGGAGCTCGTCGCCTCCAACATGTCCGCCCCGGCCGACTCCCCGCCTGACGCCGGGGCCGGAGACAGCGACCGCGACGGCCTGACCGACGACCAGGAGATCGCGCTCGGCACCGACCCCAACGTCGCCGACACCGACGGGGACGGGTTCAGCGACGGCGTCGAGGTGCACTTCGCCCAGCTCGGAGCGAGCTTCAATCCTCTGGGATACATGCTCCCGGACGGCGGCGGCCTGGACCCCGGCTGCCCACCGGCGCTTCGGGGCGTGGACAGCGACTGCGACGGGCTGAACGACTGCGACGAGCAGATCATCGGCACCAACTCCACGCTGATCGACTCCGACAACGACGGAATGCCGGACAGCATCGAGTGGCAGCTCGCCACCCAACCCTCGTCGCAGGACCTGGACGAGGATCCGGACAACGACGGGCTCGCGAACCGCAACGAGCTCCGCTTCCACACCAACCCCCTGCTCTCGGACACCGCCACCCTGGGGGTGAACGGCTACCGGTACGTTCTGGAGGAGGACGGACCGGTCGACGAGGAGGGTCGGCAGTGCTTCCGGTTCCGGGTGGAGAACCTCTCGCTGGTCTCCACCCTCCCCAACCGCCCGGACGGGGGGATCTCCCTCCCCGACGGTGGTCAGCTCTTCCTCCCCGACGGCGGGCTCCTCTTCCCTGACGGGGGGACCGGCTACGGTGCTGGCTGGAACGAGATCCAGATCTCGATCGCCATGCTCCCGGCAGACGACCCCGCGGGCCGCACCATCCTCCGCACCTTCCACACCACCGCCGCGCGCTACCCGGTGGGCGGGATCAAGCAGACGGTGGACGGGGTCATCCGGGTCGAGGCCCAAGACTTCATTCCCAGCTGCTACATCCCCCCCGCCATCGACGGCGGCACCGACGCCGGGCCCTGAGCGCCAGGGGTGATCCCTTGCTGCGAGGAGGATCGATGAGCCGTGCCGTTCCCGGTGCCCGGACGCGACGGCCCCCGAGCCTGGTGGGTGGGCTGCTCCTGCTGGCCTCGGCCGCGGGCTGCTTCAAGGGCGAGGTGGGTGGGCTGCCTGAGCCGCCGATCACCCATCCGGACCTGGCCTGCAACACCGCTCCCGAAGCGAGGGACAATCCCGAGTGCCGTCTGCAGCTCGGCGTCGAGAAGCAGGAGTACGTCCAGCAGCAGAACGACAAGGACTGGTGGGTGGTCAACGTGGGGACGCTTCCCGCACGGGCCATCGTGCACGTGGTGGCCGGCTACAAGCCGGGAGCCGGGCAGGACGCGGGCAACTTCAACACCGCGGTCAACTTCAAGATCAACGTCCTCGACTCGAACAACGGCGTGGTGGGCACCAGCATGGCGTTCGCGCAGGACCAGCACGGCTCGAACCCGCCGAAGCTGCTGGACCTCACCTTCCGGTACACGAAGGGAAGCAACGACCTCTACATCCTCGTGGAGGACGACAACGGGAGGAAGTACGACAACCTCTCGCCCTACAGCGTCTTCGTCGAGGTGGTGCCCGATCCGGACTCCAACGAGTCGAACGACACCCCGGCCACCGCGACCCAGATTCCGCTCACCCCGACGCCCGATGGAGTGCAGGGAAGCGGAGGCGGATTCATCGCCACCCCGGGTGACGCCGATTACTTCTCGATCAACGCGCCCAACCCGAACTCGGTGATGTGGATTCACGTGGTGCAGGACTGCACCACCACCTGTCCGCCGCCGCACCTGTACCGGCTCGAGTACTTCCTTCGCAATTCCACGGGAACGGTGGTGGCCACCGACGCGGCAATCGTCGGATCGCTGGTCTCCGACACACTGATGGAGGTCGGCACCGCGCGTCTGCTGCCGAGCACCGGCGTCTACACCCTCGAGGTGCGGGGCTACGTCGATCCCAACAACCAGACGGTCATCCCGCCGGGCGATCTCAACTTCAAGTACAAGGTGGAGATCATCATCGTCCCGCTCCAGGACCCGAAGGAGCCGAACAACAGCATCGAGGACGCGAAGGGCAAGCCCTCGCCCGATTTGACCATCGCCGCCGGCGCGTCGGGCACCTTCACCGGACGGATCAGCTTCGTGCCCGATCCCGACTGGTACCGGGTGCGGCTCTCCGGGGCCTCGGCCACACCGCACCTCCTGCACTACCGGGTGACGCCCTCGACCGCGCCGGCGCGCTTCCCGCCGGTGCCCGGCCGGAAGGATCGCCACCTCAACGTGACCACCGAGATCCCGAACGGCTCCCAGTCCGAATGTGTCGCGGGCGACGCCGGGGTGTGCATCATCAGCGCCCCGAGCAGCAACTACAACTACCCGATCGCGACCAACTTCTGTCAGCAGGCGACACCGCAGTGCCTGCAGTCTGCTCGCTACGAGAACTACGACGTGCCGCCGAAGTTCCCCGACCTGGCCAACTTCGAGGGCGTGCTGCAGGTCCCTCCTCATGCGGGCGACGTGGACTACTTCTTCCAGTTCGAGGACGAGGGGACCAACTGGGCGGACGACACCGACTACACCGTCTTCGTCCAGTGGCTGGCAGAGCCGGAGCCCGTTGCGGAGGCCATCCCCGAAGCGCAGCGTCCCGCGACCATGGGCGCAGGCGTGGGCGCGACCGCGCTCACCGGCTATCTGAGCTACGGCATCGGAGCGACCGACACCAGCCTGGGCATCGCGCCGATCACCGACGTGAAGGACTACGATGGGCGGGGCGACGACGTGGACACCTACGCGGTGGACATTCCGGTGGGTGCGGTTCCCGAGGCCCGGCTCTTCTGGCAGTGGCGGATCCCGTCCGCGGGGGCCACGCCGCCGTACGACCTGGGCATCCGGCTGGGCTTCTGCGTGCCGGACGGCGGGGTGGACTGCGCCAGCATCCAGACTCGCACCCAGAGCGGCGGGAGCCAGCTGGGCCTCATCTATACCGAGGAGGACGTGACCTCGTGGTGGAACAGCCCGCAGGTCACCCCCCTCGAGAAGGCCTACGACCGCAGCTACTCGGGCACGATGCCCACCGGCAACGTGCTCACCCTGCTGCGCGACTACGCCTGCGGCTGCCTCGAGCCGCGGCTGATCCCTGCCTCCGGAACGGCGAAGATGTTCGTCTCGGTGTTCCCTACCAACCGGACCTCGTGGGACACCGGCATCCCCTACACGGTGGAGACCGGGTTCGGAGCGTACCCCTACTCCTTCACCGCGAACGGCGGAGGCATGGTGAGCTGCCCCACACCGTGCAGGTTCACCCTACGCTAGGAAAAGAAAAACCGGGCGAGCATCGCTGCCCGCCCGGCCGGAAAAGAAAGACGTTCAGAAACTCGTCAGGGAGCGACCGCGGGTCCGCAACTGACCTGGATGTTCTTGGTGGGGCTGTTCTGGGCGTTGGAGGTGATGGTCAGGGTCCCGGCGATGGTCTCACCGGCGGTGGTCGGCTTGCAGGCCATGTTGATGAAGGCCGTCTTGTTGGACTTCACGGTGGCGCTCGGCGAGCCCTCGGCCTGGAAGAGCATCGGCGAGGTGTTCGACAGGGTCCACCCGGTGTCGGCCTGGAGCGTGAATCCACTCACCACCAGATCCTGCTGACCCTTGTTGGTGATCTGCAGGGTCTGGTTCTTCTGCTGGCCTGCGAAGATCGACTGGTCCACGATAGAGTCGCGGTCGGTCACGATCTGCGGCTCCGGCGGGAGGTCACCACCCGAGTCATCGCCGCAAGCAATTCCCGCGGCGCCGAGCAGCACCGCGCACGAGACGAGAAGGCGTTTGATCATGAAGCGAAGTCTACCGGTCCCCACGAGCCCCTTCCAGAGACGAACCGCGATCGCCGCGGCGCTGCTGGTGTGGCTGTGTGGGTGTAGCAGCGGTCGCGACGACTTCATCGGTGCACGGGTGAAGGACAGCTGCAACGGGAGCTGGCCGGTGTGCAGCCAGACCGCGAGCTGCTTCATCGGCGACCAGAGCTACATCGAGGGCCGCTTCCCCGGACAGGGGAAGATCATCGTCCGGCTCGAGGAGCCGAGCGAGGTGAAGGTCAGCTTCTTCTTCGACGACATCTCGGCGGTGGGCACGCTCACCTCCATCGTCTGGTACGAGACCGGCTGCAAGGCCAGCACCCGCGTCGACGTGGAAGGTCAGTCGGTGGCCACCGAGTCGAACTCCACCGGCGTCTTCGAGCGCAGCGCAAACCTGCTCGAGAAGGACGAGCACCTCATCTCCTTCAAGAGCGACCTCGAGGCGACCTACTTGATGAAGGTGGAGATCACCCCGGCGGTTTTTTAGAGCTGTCAGAGCTTTCCCGACTTCACCCTTTGCACCAGCCGGTCCGCGACCCGGTAGGCGTTGGCCATGATGGTGAGGGTGTTGGGATTGCCGCCGCTGGTGGGCATGAAGCTGCCGTCGACCACGTAGAGGTTGGGGACCGTGTGCGCGCGGCAGTCCCGGTCCAGCACGCTCGAGGCCGGGTCGTTGCCGAAGCGGCAGGTGCCGTGCTGCAGGATGGTGGTCTCGCCCCCCTCGGTGACCCGCCACACCGCGTCCGGCTCCATCGCCTTCAGGAGATCCTCGCCGCGATCGATGAGGTAGCGGGTCACCGCCAGGTCCGCCGGGTGCCGGTCGATGGTGATCGCCGCCACCGGCAGGCCGTAGCGGTCCAGCACCGAGTCCTCGACCGAGACGGAGGTGCCGGCGGTGGGTAGCCACTCGGCGTAGGTCTCGAACTGGAGCACCTTGCTGTCACGGAACACGCGGAAGCGCTCCTTCAGCTCCTTGCCGAACGCCCCCCTGCCGCCCTGGGCCAGCACGATGCCCTGGCTGATCGGCGCCGGATGCTCCCAGAGGAAGCCGATCGCCCCGCCCTTGCGGCTCCCCAGCTTCGCCGACGCGGGGAGCACGTAGTGGTCGGAGAGGCTGCGCTGGACGAACGGGGCCGGATCGTCGAGCCAGGGCCAGCTCTGCTTGCGCTTGCTGATCCGGAAGGAAGCCCGGGAGCGTCCGAAGCCACTGAAAGTAAGATTCTTGCCGACGAGGCCGCTGTCGTTGGCCAGCCCCTTCGGCCAGCGCGCCGAGCGTGAGTTGAGCAGGAGCCGCGCGCTCTCCACCGCGGTGCAGGAGACCACCACGATACGCGCCGGCTGCTCTTGTAACGCCCCACCTTCATCGAGGTACACCACGCTCTTCGCCCGGCCGTCGGCGGTCACCTCCACGCTGCGGGCCATGCACCTGGTCCGGAGCTCCACCTTGCCGGTGTCCAGAGCGAGCGGGATGAGCGCGGAGTGGGTGCTGGACTTCGCCCCGCTCTCGCAGCCGTAGCTCCCGCAGAACACGCAGTAGATGCACCCGGCGCGACCGCGGTAGGGACGGCTGTTGATGGCGCGGGCGGTGGGGTACGGGTGCACGCCGATCTTCTTCCCCGCCCGGTCGATCTCCTTGGCGATGGGGTGCTCGTCGAGCGGCGGCAGGGGGTACGGCTTCCGGCGGGGCTCGGCCCAGGGATGGTCGGTCACCACGCCCGAGACGCCGATCTCCTCCTCCACCTGCTCGTAGTAGGGGAGCAGGTCCTCGTAGCGGATCGGCCAGTCCACCACCGTCGAACCCGCCGGCGCGCCGAGCATCGACTTCATCCGGAAGTCCACCGGCTTGAGGCGGTAGAAGAAGCCGCTCATGTGGACCGTGCCGCCCCCCACGCAGTTGGCGGTCCAGGCATCGTTGGTGCGCGCGTACTTGCCGGTCTGGCCCACCCGCCAGAGGTGCGGCTCGTCCCAGGGCAGGGGCATGAAGAAGTTGCGCCGCGCGATGGCGATCTCGTCATGGGTGAAGTCCGCCAAGCCGTAGTGCGGTCCCTTCTCCAGCAAGACCACCTTGAGCCCCGCGCGCGCGAGCTGCAGCGCCATGGGTGCGCCACCCGCACCGCTGCCCACGACCACCACGTCGACCTCGGAGAAGGACATGCCCGGGCTAACCTTTCCTGGTCTCGCAGCCGTGGTGGTGGTGGTGGTGCCCGGAGGGGTCGGCACACCCGCGCCGGCCCTGGCCGAAGCCGATCAGCTCCCAGCCGCGGCCGGCCCGGTTGCCGCCGTGCGCCGGGTCACCGAAGAGCCCCTCCATGGTGAGCCCGATGAGCACCGTCCAGTAGTGCTGCTCGCCCGAGCCGGCGGGGGAATTCTTGAACTCGGTGAGGAGCGCATCCTGGAGGTCGGGGGCGAGCGCGGGAAACGGCTTGTCGTGCTGCGCCCGGGCCCTGCGCATCAGCACCTCCGTGCCGCGGACGAAGTCGTCGCGGACGTGGCCGAGCGTGGGCGTGGCCAGCGCGCGATCGATGTACTCGGGGACGCCCAGATCGATGGCGCCCGGCTCCTCGTCGCGGGGGCAGATACGCTCCACCGCGGCGGCCACCGTGTCGTATTCGTCGTTGGTCAGGGAGCGATGGGAGGTCTCGAGCACCGGCGCGACCGTGGTCTCGGATTTCTTCGGCTCGGACGGTTTGCACGCCGCGTAGAGCAGCGCCGTTCCCGACATGAAGCCGACGTGCTCGATGAAGTTCCGGCGCGTCATCTCCTCCGGAGCGGCGTCCGGAGAAGTGGGTGGAAGTGTCTCCGACATGCGGAGGAGTGTCCTCCGGGAAATCGACGAGCCGCAAGGATGCATGCACGGGAACCGCTCAGCGCGCTGGTAGAATGCGTGCCCGGATCCGGGGGTGAAAGTGAAGGAAGGGATGCGTCCCACATCGATGGCGCTGGCCGTCGGCGCCATGGCCGCGCTCGTGCTCGCCAGCTGCAGCCAGAAGCTCGGCGAGCTCATCTACAACGACAGCTTGCTGTGCGGTGATCAGGACCAGGCCTGCGAGCCGGATGGCGGACGGTTCGACATCTACATCGTGGACCGGACCACCTTCGAGGTGGCCAATCCCGCCATCCCCTCCTTCGACATGGTGGCCAAGCCCAACAGCACCGTCGTCGGCTTCACCTACCTGGTGAAGAGCCCGCGGCAGGACTCGGGGGTGATCGCCATGTTCCCCGACGCGGGCCTCGTCGATTACGACATCATGTTCCGCGAGTTCGACGCCGACGCCGGCGTCGCCTCGCCCGCGCAGCTGGTGCAGACCATCCAGCGGTTCTTCGGTGCCAGCGTCGCCTACCAGGTCAACGGCGCGCCGGCGGTGGCGTACCTCGGCGGCCCGGCCGACTTCAGCTCGGCGTTCTGGTACCAGAACGACGCGGCCATCGCCTACAACCAGAGCGGGCGCTGGGTGGAGCAGGTGGCCGCGACCACCTCGGCTCCGCCCACCTCCGGCTCCGCGCCGAGCGACAACGGCATCATCGTGGGCTTCTATCCGGCGCTGATCTTCCAGGGGAACAACGCGGTCCTCGCCTACCGCGACGGCCACTTCGGCCAGTCGGCGGGCACCGGCGACTGGAACGCGGCCGATCTCGAGATGGCCATCGGCGGGCCCACCGCCTGGACACCCGTGGCGTTGCTCCAGGCCGGGAATGCCAAGGGCGCGGGACAGGGAGGCTACGGCGGGCGCAATCGGATCATCTACGGGGCCAACACGCTGAGCAGCGGGCTCAGGGCCGCGGCGGTGGTCTCCGACCGGGCGGGGACCGCACCCGATACCTTCGGGGCGGACATCGAGTTCTCCGAGCAGCAGAGCGACGGGACCTGGAAGACGTGCGGCGCGCTCCAGCCGCTCACCGGATCATCGGAATACCCCAGCATCCTCGGCTCCAACGGAGCGACCATCCTCCCCAACACCCACGCCGGCCCCTCCATCGACTACCGCTCCAATTTCGGCTACGCGATCGCCGTCACCAATCGCAGCCAGAACGGCGCCTTCTTCACCGCCTGCACGCTCGGAAGCGACTGCAGTCAGCCGTCGGGCTGGGACACCCTGGACCCCGTGTTCCAGCGGGGCACCGGCGGCTGGTACGCGTCCGTGGCTCTCTCTCCCGACGGTGATCCGTCGGTCGCCTATTACGTCTGCTCTCGCCAGGCGAACCAGAACGAGAACAGCTGCACCGAGGACCACTACCTCGCGGTGGCCAATCGCGGGCTGAGCCAGGTGTGGAGCGACCACGAGGTGGTGGTGGACACCGGCGCGGTCTTCCAGACTCGCATGGTCTACATCGGCAACCGGCGGGTCATCGGGTACCGGAACGGTGCGAGCGGCGTCCTGCAGATCGCGGTCGAGAAGCCATGACTCGTGCGACCCTGGTCATGCTCGCCGCCGCGGCGATCGCGGCTTCCCTGGCGTGCGGGAAGGGAGAGAACTCGCTCGACGGCAGCCTCTCCGAGGTGTTCGACCTCGAGGTGTCCACGGTGCACGTGCTCCGGAACTACGACGCCCTGGTGGTGAGCTACGAGCACAACTCCGGGCGGGACATCGACCTGGTCCTCCGCTTCACCCTGGCGCTGGACCAGCTCGATCTGCCGACCGGCCGGACGACGAACATCGCCGGCCACACCGACGGCGGAACACTCCGGGCCACCTTTCTGCACAACGCCGCCGGCGAGCCCGCCCGGGTCCTGGCCGACGTCTCCATCGGTGAGTTCACCCTGGACAAGGGCGGAAACCCCGGAGACGACACGGCCGGCAGCTTCAGCGCGTCCTTCGTCGCCGATGGCACCTACGGCAGCGGACGCGCCGTGTCGGGGAGATTCCACGCCATCGCTCTGGACGGCGGATACGGGGACGACTGAGCCCATGTGTGCGCATCGCTCAGCACAGGTGGGATTGACAGAATTCGTCAGGGGAATCGCGTTGGTGCATGCGTTGACAGCTCTCCACAGCGTTCGATTTACTCGACGCCGACCCATGCGAGCTCGAACTGTGCTCCGCGTCGTGGCGCTCGTGTCCACGCTCGCGGGACCGGTGGTGCTGTCGTCCGACGCGGCGGCCGCCACCTCGAAGAAGACTGCCGCCAAGTCCTCCTCGAAGAAGTCGTCCTCGTCATCGAAGTCGAAGTCGAAGTCGAAGTCGAGCGCGTCGAAGAGCGCCGCGAAGAGCAAGAGCTCGTCCACCGCCAAGGCCAGTCCGTCCAAGGCCTCTCCCTCGTCCACCGCGTCCTCGGCGAAGGCTGCC
>RPRB01000129.1 GCA_003818285.1 Myxococcaceae bacterium | reverse complement strand
CTCGGTGGACGGGCGCGAGCTGCGCGGGGAGATGCGGCTGTTCACCGTCTCCAGCGGCAAGGAGGAGCTGCGGCTGGTGCACGTGGAGCCGCTGGACCAGCCCCGGAAGCTGGCCCACTTCTTTGCCGACGCGCTCTACAAGCAGTTCACCCGCGAGCCGGGGCCGTTCCAGTCGCACCTGGCGTTCGTCCGCCGCGCGGGGAAGGGCAAGGACGTCTGGCTCGGTGACTGGGACGGGAAGCGTGCGGTTCCCGTCGCCCAGGGGAGCATCAATCTCCTTCCGGTGGTGAGCCCCCACGGCGATGCGGTGGCCTACACCAGCTACCGCTCCGGCAAGCCCGCCCTGTACGTGCAGAAGCCGGGCGGCGCGCCGGTCTCGCTGGTGAACACCGGGGCGATGGCGACCGGGGTGGCGTTCTCGCCCGACGCGCGGCGCATCGCCTACAGCATGGCCCAGGGCGAGGGCGCCCAGCTCTTCGTCGCCGACGCCGGCGGAGGCAACCCTCAGCCGCTGACCGACGCCCCGTACTTCATCAACTCCAGCCCCACCTGGAGCCCGGACGGAAAGCGTCTGGCCTTCGTCAGCAACCGGGCGGGGACCCCGCAGATCTACGTGCTGACCGTGGCCAACCCCAAGGACGTCCGGCGGCTCACCTTCCAGGGCAACTACAACCAGACGCCGGACTGGTCTCCCCGGGGCGACCTCATCGCCTTCACCGCCCGCGACGAGCGGAACGCCTTCGACCTCTTCACCGTCAACGTCGAGAGCGGGAAGGTGACCCGCCTCACCCAGGACCAGGGCAACAACCAGGAGCCGTCGTTCTCGCCCAACGGGCGGCTGATCGTCTTCAACAGCAACCGGACCGGCGCCTCGATGCTCTGGGTGATGACCGCCGAGGGCCAGAACCAGAAGATGCTCCCCCTCGAGAAGGGGGACTACAGCACCCCGGACTGGGGGCCATAGGCCCCGGCCCGCGGCAGCACGGGCGAATCGCCCAGGAGCACAGTCTCGGGCTGCTGCGGCGGGGCGGGCGCACGAGCGGCGCGGTCTGATATCTGGAGCGGCGGTCATGTCCGACTTCCAGGTCCAGATCCGTCCCGCGCGCCCGGAAGACGTCCCGGGACTGGTGCAGCTGTTCGAGCAACTCGGTTACAGCACCGACATCGCCACGCTGCGCGCGCAGCTGGAGCACTTCGGCCGCGCCGGCGCTCACGCGCTGGTGGCCGAGCTGGCCAACCACGCGCTGGCGGGCGTGGCCACGATCGCGGTCCACCCGCGGCTCTACTCCCGGGCGCCGTCGGCGCAGCTCACGGCGCTGGTGACCGACCGGGCGGCGCGCCGCCACGGGGTGGGCCGGGCCCTCGCCCGCGCCGCGGCAGAGATCGCCCGCGAGGCAGGTTGCGAGAAGCTCTATGTCCGTACCAACCGGCGGCGGGAAGAGTCGCCGCCGTTCTACCGGAGCCTGGGCTTCCAGGAGACGCACCTCACCTTCGACCTCCCGCTCGGGACGAGCCGGTGAGGCGGCCCGAGCCCTCGGCGCTGGCCGCGCGCTGGGCGCTCGACCCCGAGGTCACCTTCCTCAATCACGGCGCTTTCGGGGCCTGCCCGCGGGAGGTGCTCGCGCTGCAGACCGAGCTCCGGGCGCGGATGGAGCGGGACCCGATCGACTTCCTGGTCCGGGCGCTCGAGCCACTGCTCGACGAGGCGCGCGCCAAGCTCGCCACCTTCCTCCGGGCCGACCCGGAGGAGCTCGCGTTCGTGGACAACGCGACCACTGGAGTGAACACGGTGCTGCGCTCGCTCGAGCTCCGCCCGGGAGACGAGCTGCTCACCACCGACCACGGCTACAACGCCTGCCTCAACGCGCTGCATGCGGTGGCCGGGGCCTCCGGGGCCCGGGTGGTGATCGCTCCGGTGGCGTTCCCGCTCCGGGGACCGGAGGAGGTCGTCGAGGCGGTGCTCGGGACCGTGACTCCTCGCACCCGGCTGGTGGTCCTCGCCCACGTCACCAGCGCCACCGGGGTCATCTTCCCGGTCGAGTCGCTCGTTCCGGCGCTCCAGGGCCGCGGCATCGACGTGCTGGTGGACGGAGCCCACGCGCCGGGAATGCTCCCGGTCGACGTCCAGGCGCTCGGGGCGGCGTACTACACCGGCAACTGCCACAAGTGGCTCTGCGCGCCCAAGGGAGCCGGCTTCCTCCACGTCCGCCGCGAGCGACAGGGCGGACTCCGCCCGCTGGTCATCAGCCACGGCGCCAACTCGCCGCGGACCGACCGGTCGCGCTTCCGGCTCGAGTTCGACTGGACGGGAACGCGCGACCCCTCGCCGTTCCTGTGCGTCGGACGGGCGATCGACGTCGTGGCCGGGCTGGTGCCCGGCGGCTGGGACGAGGTCCGCGAGCGCAACCACGCCCTTGCCTGCCGGGCGCGGGCGCTGGTCTGCGAGGAGCTGGGAGTCGCGCCGCCCTGCCCCGACTCGATGCTCGGCTCGCTGGCCACGGTGGAGCTGCCCGACCATCCGCGCTGGCCGCTGCCGGGTCCGCGCGACGTCGATCCGCTCCAGGAGGCGCTCTTCGTCCGGTTCGGGCTCGAGGTCCCCGTCTACGGCTGGCCAGTGGCGCACCGGCGGTGGATCCGGCTGTCACCCCATCTCCACAACTCGGAGGCGCAGTACCGGTTCCTCGCCGACGCGCTCCGGGAGGCGATGGCCTGAGGCTCCTGGTCGGGTAAGGTCGGCAGCCGCATGGCCGGGCCCGACACCGCGCTGCTCATCGTCGACGTGCAGCGCAACATCCTCAAGGACAAGGGAGGCCCCGCCGCCCAGGCCGCACTGGAACGGACGGTCGAGCGCATCGCCGGGCTCCTCGAGCGGGCCCGCCGCCGCGGCTTCCCGGTCATCCACGTCCAGCACGACGGCGAGATCGGCCACCGGTTGGAGCGCGGGACGCCGGGCTGGGAGCTCCGCCCGGAGGTGGCCCCGCGAGGCAGCGAGCCGGTGGTGCACAAGCGGAGCTGCGACGCGTTCTTCGAGACCAAGCTGGTCGAGATCCTCAACACCCAGCAGATCCGCCGCCTGGTGGTGGCGGGTTGCATGACCGAGTACTGCATCGACACCACCTGCCGGCGCGCGGTCTCGCTCTTCCGCGACGTGGTGCTCGCCGCCGACGGGCACACCACCGGCGACTCGGAAGGGCTGTCGTTCGCGCAGATCGTCGCCCACCACAACCGGGTGCTGGACGGGTTCTCGGCGGGAAGGTGGAGCATCCAGGTGGTGGCGTGCGCCGACATCACCTGGTCGCTCGCATGAGCCGGCTGGCCGCGGTGGACGTGGGCACGAACTCGGTCCTGCTGCTCGTCGCCGAGCGTGCCGCAGATGGAGTGGTGCGCCCGGTGCGGGAGGAGGCGGAGATCACCCGGCTGGGACGCGGCGTCGACCGTACCGGCGTGCTCTCCGCCGAGGGTATGGACGCGACGCTGGAGGTGCTGGCCCGGTTCGCGGCGCTGGCCCACGAGGACGGCGCGCGGGTGCTGGTGGTCACCGCCACCTCCGCGGCCCGGGACGCGCGGAACAGCGCCGAGTTCCTCGTCCGCGCTCGGGAGCGAACCGGGGCGACCGTGGAGATCCTCTCCGGCGACGAGGAGGCACGGCTGTCGTACCTCGCGGTGGCGCAGGACTTCGCCGCCGATGCCGGCGAGGCCGGGCTCCTGGCCATCGACGTGGGCGGAGGCTCCACCGAGCTCGTGCACGGCCGCGGGGGACGCATGCTCTTCCGGAGGAGCCTGGACATCGGCTCGGTACGCCTCACCGAGCGCTGCGTTCGATCCGACCCGCCCACCCGTGCGGAGCAGGACGCCATCCGTTCCGAGGTCCGGAACGCGCTGGCCGGGCTGCCCGGCCTTCCCCGCGACGTCCGGGTGGTGGGAGTGGCCGGGACCGTGACCAGCCTCTACGCCATCGCCCACGCCGTCGAGCCCTACGACGCCGCGCGGGTTCACGGAGGCTGGCTCCCGGTAGAGGACGTCGCCCGCGTGCGCGCCCGCCTCTGCTCGCTTCCGGTCGCGGAGCGGCGGGTGCTTCCGGGGATGCAGCCCAAGCGTGCCGACGTGCTGCCCGCCGGCGCGCTGCTGTTCGAGACCGCGCTGGCGCACCTCGGCGTGGCCGGGGCCCGGGTGTCGGACCGGGGGTTGCGCTGGGGAGTCCTGCTCGACCGATGGGAGACGCTCGGATGACGGCGACCGATCCTGCCGTCCGTGCGCCCGCACCACCCCGGGTCCGCACCGCGCTCCCGGGCGCCGGCTATGCGCTGGGCGTCCTCACCTTCATCAACGTCATCAACTATCTCGACCGGTACCTGATCGCGGGCATCCTCCCGCGGATCGAGGACTCGCTGCACATCGACCACGCACAGGGGGGACTGCTCCAGTCGGTCTTCATCGTCGTGTACATGCTGGTGGCGCCACTCGGCGGGTACTTCGGCGACCGGTACCCGCGGCGGTGGGTCCTTTCCCTCAGCATCTTCATCTGGAGCATCGCCACGGTCGGCTCGGGGCTCGCCGGCAGCTTCGCCGTCCTGCTCCTGGCAAGGGCCATCGTCGGCATCGGCGAGGCCGGATACGGGACCGTCTCCCCGGGGCTCATCGCCGACTTCTTTCCCCTCGCACAGCGAACCCGCGCCCTCTCGGTCTTCTACGTCGCGATTCCGGTCGGGTCGGCCCTGGGGTACGTGCTCGGCGGCTGGATCGGCAACACCTGGAGCTGGCACGCGGCGTTCTTCGTCGGCGGGCTTCCGGGGCTGCTGGCCGCGGTCCTGGCGCTCCGGATGCGGGAACCGGCCCGCGGAGCGACCGAGGAGGGGACTGCCTCCTCGGAGACCAAGATGCCCTTCATGGAGGGACTCCGCGGGCTGCGGACGAACACCTTCTACTGGGTGAGCGTCGCGGGCCTGACACTGATGACCTTCTCCATCGGAGGGCTGGCCGTGTTCATGCCCACCTTCCTCGAGCGGGAGCGCGGTGTTCCGGCGACGCAGGCGGCGATCGTCTTCGGGGCGCTCCTCTGCGTCTCCGGGCTGGTGGGAACCCTGGTGGGCGGAGTTCTGGGCGATCGTGCGGAGCGGAAGTCCACGACCGGCGGGCTGTGGCTCTCCGGCTGGGGAATGCTGCTCGCCGCGCCGTTCATGGTGTGGACGGCGTACAGCGGTTCGGTGCCGATCATCTACGGCGCGGCGTTCCTCGCCATGTTCCTGGTCTTCCTGAACAACGGACCCCTGAACGCCGCCATCGTCAGCGCGGTGCCCCCGCTGTTTCGCAGCTTCGCCGTCGGGCTGAGCGTTCTGTGCTACCACGCGCTCGGGGACGCCATCTCCCCGCCGATCATCGGGTGGCTCGGAGATCGCCTGAGCCTCGGGACCGCCATCGCGCTGAACGCCATTCCCGTGTTCCTCGGCGGGCTCCTGCTGGTGGTTGGCGCCCGGCTGCTGCACGGGCCACCGGCTGCCAGGGTCGCCACGTGAACGGCCCACACGCTCCGTGTTGCCTTCCTCCCCGGGGCTTGATTAGTCCCGGAATCGCATGAGGCCGGCGCCTGGACCGTGGGTTCGCAGCGTGGGCACGGCGCTCCCCCCGAACTGGGTGGACCAGGAGACGCTGATCTCCGTCTTCCGGGAGCACTGGGCCCGCGAGCACTTCAACGTGGAGCGCATCGAGGAGCTCCACCGCTCGGTCCAGGTGGGCGGCCGCTACCTCGCCCTGCCGCTCGAGGAGTACCTCCCGCTGGAGCGTTTCTCCGAGCGCAACGAGGCCTTCAACCGCGTGTCGCTCGAGGTGGGCGAGCACGCCGTCCGGCGCGCCCTCGATGCCGCGGGGATGCACCCCCGCGACGTGGACCACCTGTTCTTCGTCACCGTGACCGGAATCGCCACCCCCTCCCTGGATGCCCGACTGACGAACCGCCTCGGGCTCCGCCCGGACGTCAAGCGCACGCCCATCTTCGGGCTCGGGTGCGTGGCCGGAGCCGCGGGCGCCGCGCGGGCGAGTGACGTGCTCCGGGCATTTCCCGACGAGGTGGCGGTGCTCCTCTCGGTCGAGCTGTGCTCGCTCACGCTCCAGCGCGAGGACGTGAGCATCGCCAACATCATCGCCAGCGGCCTGTTCGGCGACGGCGCCGCTGCCCTGGTGCTCTCCGGCGCGGACCGTCCGCCGCCCGGCGCGGCACCGCGCGTGCTCGCCACCCGGAGCGTCTTCTACCGCGACACCGAGCGCATCATGGGCTGGGACGTGGTGGAGGGCGGCTTCAAGGTCGTCCTCAGCGCCAAGGTGCCCGCCCTGGTCACCGAGCACGTGCGGAACGACGTGGACGGCTTCCTCGCCGAGCACGGCCTCCGGCGCACGGACGTTCGCCACTGGATCGCCCACACCGGCGGTCCCAAGGTGCTCCAGGCCTTCGAGTCCGCGCTTGAGCTCCCGCCGGACGCGCTGCGCCGGTCGTGGGACTCCCTCCGCCACACCGGAAACCTCTCCTCGGCCTCGGTGCTCTTCGTCCTCTCCGAGCTGCTCGCCTCGGGGGAGGCGCGCCCCGGCGACCTGGGCCTGCTGATGGCGATGGGCCCCGGGTTCTGTGCCGAGCTGGTGCTCCTGCGATGGTGACCTCGGTCCAGCTCTACCTCGGGCTGCTCCTGGCGGTGGCGCTGGAGCGCGGGGTGGAGCTCGTCCTCTCCGCCCGGAACGCCGGCCTCGCCCGCGCGCGCGGCGGGGTGGAGACCGGCCAGGGGCACTATCCGGTGATGGCCCTGTTCCACGGCGCGTTCCTGGTCGCCTGCGCGCTGGAGGTGGTGCTCCTCCACCGGCCCTTCCCGGGGGCGGTGGGGTGGGTGGCGCTCGCGGTGGTGCTCGCCTCGCAGACCCTCCGCTACTGGGCGATCGCCACGCTCGGCTGGCGGTGGAACACCCGGATCGTCGTCGTTCCCGGCGCCGCTCCGGTCACCGGTGGCCCGTACCGCTTCGTTCGCCACCCCAACTACGTGGCGGTCATCGCCGAGATGTTGGCCCTGCCGCTCGTCCACGGGGCCTGGCTGACCGCGCTGGTGTTCTCCCTCGGCAACGCGTGGCTGCTCCGGGTACGGATCCGCGCCGAGGAGCGGGCGCTCGGACAGCCCTGGGAGCAGGCCTTCGCCGGCCGCCCGCGCTTCGTCCCCGGAGGGCACGGTGGCCACTGAGGCCCAGGTGCTGGAGGCCATCCGCGCCATCGCCCGGAGCGAGCTGGAGCTGGAGCGCCCCATCGCTCCCGAGGACGACCTGCTGCGCGACCTCCTGCTGGACAGCCTCGGGTTGACCGTGCTCGCGGTGGGGCTGGAGAACCGGTTCCGGGTGAAGCTCAGCGAGGAGGACGCCGCGGGAGTTCAGACGGTGGGCGACCTCGCACGGCACGTCGCCTGGCGCACCGAGGAGGCGCGATGAGAGCCGCGCGGCTCCAGGGCCCTCCCCAGCCTCCCCCGCGCCACGCGAGCCTCAACGAGGCGCTGGAGCGCGCCGCGGTCTCCGGACGCCGCGGCCTCACCTTCGTCGCCGCGGACGAGACCGAGACCGCGCTTGGCTGGGACGCGGTGCGGGAGCGGGCGGCCGGCGTGGCGGGTGCGCTCGTTTCGCTGGGCGTCCGCCCGGGCGAGCGTGTCGCGCTGGTGCTGCCCACCGGCCCCGAGTTCATGGACGCGTTCTTCGGGACGCTCCTCGCCGGGGCGGTACCGGTGCCGCTCTACCCTCCGGTGCGCCTCGGCCGGCTGTCCGAGTACCACGTCGCGACGGCGCGGATGCTCCGGCTCTCGGGTGCGGTGGCGCTCCTCTCCGACGCCCGGGTGGGACGGCTCCTCGGGGAGGCGGTGCGGCGAGCCGGGCCGCGGCTCGGGCTGCGGAACGTCGCTGGATTGCGCGAGGCGGGGGCGGGACCGGTCGCCCGTCCAGCGGACCCGGGCGCGCTGGCCGTGGTGCAGTTCTCGTCGGGGAGCACGGTGGACCCGAAACCCGTCGCGCTGTCGCACCGGGCGGTCCTCGCGCAGACGGACGCGCTCCGCGCGCTGATGCCGGACGACACGCCCGATGATCCGCAGCTCGGCGTGAGCTGGCTGCCGCTGTACCACGACATGGGGCTCATCGGCTGTCTCCTGAGCGCGCTCACCTACCCGGGCCCGCTGGTGCTGCTCGGGCCGGAGGTGTTCCTCGGCCGGCCGGCGCTGTGGCTCCGTGCGCTCTCGCGGCACCGAGGCACGATGTCCGTCGCTCCGAGCTTCGCCTACGCGGTATGCGCGCGGCGGGTGAAGGACGCGGAGATGGAGGGGGTGGACCTCTCCCGCTGGCGTCTGGCCCTGAACGGCGCGGAGCAGGTCTCGGTCGAGGCTGCCCGACGCTTCTCCGAGCGCTTCTCTCGCTGCGGGTTCCGGCCGGCGGCGCTGATGCCGGTGTACGGCCTCGCGGAGGCGACCCTCTCCGTCACCTTCTCACCGCCCCGCGCTCCGCTTCGGTCGGTGGCGGTGGACCCGGTCGAGCTCGCGCGGGTGGGCCGTGTCCGTCCGGGGGGCCGCGTCCTGGCGAGCGTGGGGATGCCGATGCCCGGGGTCTCGGTGGAGGTCCGGGACGAGTCGGGAGCGGTCGTGAGCGAGGGCGTGGTGGGGCGGATCTTTGCCCGCGGGCCGTCGGTGATGGACGAGTACCTCGGTCAGCCGGAGGCGACCCGGGCGGTGCTCGACGGGGGATGGCTGGACACCGGCGACCTCGGCTTCGTCCAGGAGGGCGAGCTGGTGGTGTGCGGGCGGGCCAAGGACGTGGTGGTGCTGCGGGGAGCGAACCACGCGCCACAGGAGTTCGAGGATGCGCTCGACGGAGTTCCGGGCGTGCGCGTCGGGTGCGGGGTGGCGCTGGGCTTCGTACCTCCGGGCGGCGACGGGGAGGAGCTGCTCCTGCTCGTGGAGACCGCTCCCGAGGCCGGCACGGATCTCATGGACCGGATCCGGGCTGCGGTGGCCGAGCGCACCGGAGTGCGTCCACACACGGTCCAGCTGCTCTCCCCCGGCACCCTGCCCCGCACCTCGAGCGGGAAGTTGCGCCGGTCCGAGGCGCTCCGGCGGTGGGCGACGGACACGCTCCACCCGCCGGCGCGGGTGACCGCCGTGCGGATGGTGGGAGAGATGCTGCGCTCGGCCATCGCGCTGGCCCGGGCCCGTCCCCACCCGGAGCCGGAGACATGAGCTCCGCTCCGGTCGACGTCGCGGTGGTGGGCGGCGGACCGGCGGGGCTCGCCGTGGCGGCCATGGCGGCGCGGCAGCGCCTCTCGGTGACCCTGCTCGAGCGGGCGTCGCTTCCGCATGACAAGGCCTGCGGCGAGGGGGTGATGCCCGCGGGCCTCGCGGTGCTGGATCGGCTGGGCGTCCTCTCGCGCATTCCTCGCGAGGAGTCGGGACCCATCCGGGGCGTGCGCTACGTCCAGGAGGACGGGAGCTGCCTGGAGGGAGCCCTCCCCGGTGCCGGCGGTCTGGGCATCCGGCGCACCGCGCTCTCCTCGGCGCTGCTCGACGCCGCGCGGTCCGCCGGCGCGGAGGTCCGTGACCGGACCACGCTCCGCTCCCACCGGAGGACGGCGGAGGCGATGATGCTCGAGACCGACGCGGGCCAGCTGTACGCCGGCGTCGTGGTGGCCGCCGACGGGCTGCACTCGCCCCTGCGTCGAGCGGAGGGGCTCGAGGTCCCGGCGCGCGGAGGCCGACGGTTCGGGCTCCGGCAGCATTTCCTGACCGTTCCCTGGACCGACCGGGTGGAGGTGTATCTCTCGCCGGGCGCCGAGGCCTACGTCACGCCCTGTGGGCCCTCGCGCGTGGGGGTGGCGTTCCTCTGGTCGGACCGGCAGCTCGAGGAGCGGCCCTCGATCACCTCGCTGCTGGCGCGGTTCCCTTTCCTCGCGCGCCGGCTCGCCCAGGCCGAACCCGACTCGGAGCCCCGTGGGGCCGGGCCGTTTCTGCAGCGCGCGCGCAGCTGGGCCACCGAGCGGCTCGCGCTGCTCGGCGACGCCGGTGGCTACGTCGACGCCATCACCGGCGAGGGATTGTCGGTGGCGCTGGTCTGTGCCGAGGCGCTCGCGGCGTGTCTTCCCGAGGCAGTCCGGAGCGCGGGAGACGTGCGCGCGTTCCGGAGCTACGAGGCCACCGCCCGGCGAGAGTTCCGGAAGTACGCCTGGACCGCGCGCGCCGTGCTCGGCCTTGCGCGGCGGCCGCGTCTCCGGCGGGGCGTGGTCGTCACCCTCGCCCGCCGCCCCCGGACCTTCGAGTGGCTGCTGGCGCGGACGGTGGGGTGAGTCAGGTTCGCCGACTTAGGCCGGCTCTGTCGGGCGCCGGACCCGCGACAGCACGTGCCGCCGCAGCGGGTGACCCGGCGGGATCCGGGGGTGCTCGAAGTCGTCCCGGGGGTCATGCCTCATCCCCAGCTTCTCCATCACCCGGCGCGAGCGGGCGTTCGCCGGCACGGTGAAGGCCACGATCTCCTCCAGCCGCGGCGCCTGGAGCGCCCAGCCGAACTGCAGCGCCTCGCGCGCGCCCTCGGTCGCGTAGCCCCGGCCCCAGGCATGGGCTGCGAGCCGCCAGCCGATCTCCACGCAGGGAGTGAAGTGCGCCTCGAACCGCGGGCGAGCCAGCCCCACCCAGCCGATGAACGGCGCCACGCCGGGAACCTCCACCGCCCACCACCCGAAACCGTGCTCGTCCCAGTGCTGCCGGAAGCGCGCCAGCTGGGCCGCCGTCTCCTCGAGGCTCATCGGCGCCGGGAAGTGCTCCATCACCCGCGGGTCGGCGTTCAGGGCGGCGAGCGGGGCCAGGTCCTCGCCCCGGAATCCCCGCAGCAGGAGCCGCGCCGTGCGGCGCTCGGGAACCGGTCTCATGCGAAGCCGGGAGGGTGGGCGTCGGTCAACTTCGCCGCGGCCTCCAGCGCCATCCCCACCGAGCAGAGCGTGCCCTCGTCCCAGAGGTGCCCGATGAGCGACACGCCGTGGGGCATCTTCCGCGGCGGCGACACGGCGGGGTGCTGCTGGCCCGGGGGCGGAAGCCAGTCGCTGCGGATCCGGTCGATCATCACCCAGCCCGTCGGCAGGACCAGGCAGGGGTGGCCCGTGGAGTTGGTGGCCAGGGGCTCGTCCCGCAAAGACGGGGTGAGGACCACATCCACCTTTGCCATCTGCTCGGCCCAGACCTTCGCCACGTGCCGCCGCAGCCGGTCCGCCTGCACGTAGTCCACCGCGGAGATGAAGCGCGACTGGCGGAAGAGGTTCGGCCAGGCGTCCCGCACCTGCATGCGGAGCTGGGCGTCCTCTCCGGAGAGGGTGAGCCGCTCGAAGGAGGCCGCCGAGTCGGCGAGCACCAGGGACTGCAGCGCGGCCCAGGGCAGATCGGGGAAGGTGAGGTCAACCCGCTTCATCCCCAGCTGCTCGAGCAGCTTCACCGCCGCCGGCTCGACGTCGGTGGCGGGCGGGCCGCCCATCCACGCCGGCACCACGCCGAGCTTGAGCCCCTTCACCGAGCGGGTGGCGTCGAAGGCGAACCGGCTGGGCTGCGAGGACAGGTCCGCCGCGTCCGGCCCGGAGATGGCGGCGAGCACCAGCGCGGTGTCCTCGACCGACCGGGCCATCGGTCCGAGCTTGTCGTGGCTCCAGGAGAGGGTCATCGCGCCGGTCCGCGCCACCCGTCCGAAGGTGGGCCGGAGCCCGGTGACTCCACAGCGCATGCACGGGTCGACGATGCTTCCGAACGTCTCGCTCCCGATCGCGAACGGCACCAGCCCCGCCGCGACCGCTGCCCCCGAGCCGGCGCTGGAGCCGCCCGAACCCTCCTCGAGGAACCAGGGATTGCTGGTGCGCCCGCCGAACCACACGTCGTTGAGGGCAAGCGCGCCGAGCGAGAGCTTCGCGACGAGCACGGCGCCGGCCGCCCGGAGCCGCGCGATGACGGTGGCGTCCTCCTTCGGCACCCGGTTCCGGAACGGCTCCGCCCCCCAGGTGGTGCGGACGCCCGCGGTGTCCAGCAGGTCCTTGGCGCCGTAGGGGATGCCGTGCAGCGGGCCGCGGTACTTGCCGCGGGCGATCTCCCGGTCCGCCGCCTCGGCCTCGGCCAGCGCCTGCTCCCGGACCAGGGTGATGCTGCAGTTGAGCTGTGGCTGGTACCGCTCGAGCCGGGCCAGGGCGAGCTCGCTCAGCCGGACCGAGGAGACCTCCCGGGCCTGCACCCAGCGGCTGAGCACGTGCACCGGGGCGAAGGCCAGCTCGTCGTTCCCCGGCGGCCGCCGCGACGTCCACGACGACCGCACCACCCGGCTCCTCTTCGGCATCCGCCCCGTGCCGCGGAGCACTGGGTTCCAGAGCGTGGCCGGCGACTCGTCTCCCAGCGGGAAGTCGCGCCGGGAGAAGAAGGGGCCGATGATCGGGTCCCAGGACTCCGCGGCCAGCGCGCGCTGCTGGGGCGTCATGCTCACCCGCATCAGCCTCTCGGCGTGGGCGAGGTCGTCGGCCGTCACCGTGGGCCCCGCGGCACCCGCCGCCTCCCCCGGCGTGCCGGAGAAGATGCTTCCGGTGCCGGTGGGAACTCCCGCATCGGGTGCGGCGCGCGCCTCGGCCGGTGCCCCCGCGGCCACGCCCGCGAGCGCCAGCGCGCCTTCCGCCAGGAACTGCCGCCGCGACTTCCCTTCCGCCATGGTCCACTTCCTCCTCGACCGGACAGCTCAGAACAGACCGACGCTGAATTGAATCGCAAAGATGGGTTCGTTCAGCCGGTCGTCCGGGGCCAGGTTGAAGCCCACGTCGAGGGCCAGGGGCCCGACGGGGGTGACGTAGCGGACGCCGGCACCCGCCACCGGCCGCAGGTCGAACGGCTTCCAGGTCTTCGACGAGTACCAGAGGTTCCCCGCCTCGAAGAACACCCCCATCTCGAAGTCGCCGACCAGCGCGAACCGCAGCTCGGCCTTGAACAGCTCGAAGAGCGTGCCTCCTTCGGAGGGGAGCGTGCCCCCGCTGCGGAGCGCCAGCGCGCGGCTGGTGCACCCCCCGGTCCAGGCGAGGGCGTCGCAGAAGGCCCGCTCCTGGGCGTACTCGCCTCGCACGTCCTGGGGGATCAGCGCATCGTCCCGGAAGCCGCGGAGGGTGGTGGCCCCGCCGAGGAAGAAGCGCTTGGGGGTGATGATCAGGCTGTCCGGAACGAGGGCGAAGATCTTTCCTCCCCGCACCGAGAGCGCCATGGTCACCCGCGGCGCCATCGGAAGGTAGCCGGT
>RPRB01000128.1 GCA_003818285.1 Myxococcaceae bacterium | reverse complement strand
TAGCCGCAATTCGGGCAAAGGTGGTCGAGGACGTTGGCGCCGGTTCCCCAGATTGAGAGGTAAAGCGCCGAGGAGTTCGACAAGGCGCGGGATCGAACCGCGTCTGCTCGTTTCAGGCGGAACGGATGACGCTGCTATCGAGAAGGACATCGGAGTCGGTGACGACCCGCGACCGATCCCGGACCGGCCTCCTTCGAACGTCCGGCGTCATAGCTCGTCACCCGGCCTCGACTCCGGAAGCGCGGGTTTCTCTTGCGCCTTCCCCACCTCCAGCCGGGCCCAGTATCCGCGCCCCGGATGCGGGACGTTCAGACGCTTGCAGACCCGCGCCAGGAAACTCGAGGAGACGCCGTGGCGAGCCGCGACCTTCGTCATCGGCTCGAAACCAGACCTGCTCGAAGACGGCTTCGGGGAGACGGACATCACCGTCAGCCAGGGCGGAGGTGGCGACCGACGGCCTCGAGCCCGGAGCAAGGAGCGGGATTCCGCTGCCAATCCCGTTGCCAATTCGCCAAGCCCCGATACTCCTGACACCATGACCCTGCCGGGATTCGAACCCGAGTTTGTGCCGTGAGAGGGCACCGTCCTGACCACTAGACGACAGGGCCGTCCTGCTTGGAGCGCGCGCTCCTTTATCGGGCTCGGCGTCGGACGTCAACGGAGGCTGGCTGGACGTGTAGCTAGCACCGGAGATGTCCGGGGCATAAGCACTTGGAAATGTCCGCCCCCCAGGGGGTCGGCCGACGCTTCGGGGCATGACGCCTCTGGAGCACCGGGTGGCCCGGGAGTCGAGGGCGATGACACGGCAGGAAGTGGTGATGAAGGCGGTGACGGGGCGTCTCACCTGGCTCCAGGCGGCCGACATCCTCGGCATCACCCCGCGGCAGATGCGCCGGGTGCATGCGGGCTTCCGCAGGATCGGGGTGAAGGCGTTCGTGGACAACCGGGGAGGCGCTCGCCGCCGACGGGTGTCGCTCCCGGTGCTCGAGGAGCTCTGCCGGCTGCGTCGGGAGAAGTACCCCGACTTCTCGGTGAGGCACTTCCACGAGCACGTGACCGAGCGGCACGGGCTGAAGCTCTCCTACACGCACTGCAAGCGGGTGCTCCAGGACGCGGGGCTGGCCGAGAAGGGCTCGCGACGGGGGCAGTACCGCCGCCGGCGGGAGCGCCGACCGATGGTGGGGATGATGCTGCACCTCGACGCCTCGACCCACGCCTGGCTTCCAGAGCTACCGATGGAGGACCTCGTCGTCATGCTCGACGATGCCGATGGCCGCATCCTGCACGCCGCCTTCGTCGAGCAGGAGGGCACGATGTCGACTCTGGCGGCCCTCTCGGAGGTGCTCCGCTGTCACGGCCGTTTCTGCGAGCTCTACACCGACCGCGGCAGCCACTTCACCCCAGCGGTGAAAGCACGTGACTCCGTCGAGGACGGACAGGTGCAACGGGTGCTGCGCACGCTCGGCATCCGGCAGATCCTCGCCCGCTCTCCGGAAGCGCGGGGGCGCAGCGAGCGGGCTTTCGGCACCATCCAGGGCCGCCTGCCACAGGAGCTGCGTCTGAATGACATCCCGACCTACGCCGATGCGTCCATCTACCTTCGGGAGCGCTTCGTTCCGGACTTCAACCGGCGCTTCACGGTCACTCCACGCGAGCGCGGCAGCGCCTTCGTGAAGCTCGCGACACGGGACCTGGAGCTCGTCCTCTCGGTCCAGCACGAGCGCATCGTTCGAATCGACAACGTCGTCGTCTTCGGCAAGCTACTTCTTCAGCTTCCGCCCTCCAGGACGCGGGGGCACTTCGCCCGCTGCCCGGTTCTGGTCCACGGATTCACGGACGGAACTCTGGGCGTCACCTACCAGGGCCGGTTGGTTGGTCGCTTCGACGGCAACGGGGAGCTGTTGCCGCTGCGGAGTTCCACCACTGCTGCGGCCTGACCCAGGCGGACATCTGTAAGTGCTTATGGAGCGGACTTGACTAAGTGCTACCGACACGGAGGCTGGCTGGACGTCGGCGTCCAGCTCGAGCCAGGCGTATCCGCACACCGTGCACACCGCCTTGCGTCCCTCGGGGAAGGTGAGGCCCGTCTTCACCTCCACCGCGTGGCCGTCTGGTGCGGGACAGCGCGGACAGGGGCTCGACGGTCGCCGCACCGAGTAGTCCCACTGGTGCGGAGGCAGCCGGAGCACGCGGAACCACTCGACGACCAGCGACTCGCTCCAGCCCACGTCCACCTTCCGACCAGCGGGCACCAGCCCCTTGGCCAGGCCGAGCCAGTACACCCGGAGCTCCTCGACGTGCCGCCGCATCCCCCGGGCGGCGAACGTCTGCCCCAGCGTCTCGACCATCGCCATCAGCCGGGCCCGGTCCATGACCGGAACATGCGTTCAGTAGCCGGCGGGCGTCAACGGGGCCGGCAACCCCGCGCCGCTGTTAGGGTCCGTCGCGCCATGGCCGAGACCCGCCTCCACTTTCGAGCCTGCAACCTGTGTGAAGCCATGTGCGGGCTCCGCATCGAGGTGGAGGGCGAGCGGATCCGCTCCATCCGGGGCGACCCGGATGACCCCTTCAGCCGGGGCTTTCTCTGCCCGAAGGCCACCGCGCTCGAGGACGTGCACGTCGACCCCGACCGCCAGAAGCACCCGCTCCGGCGCTCGGGAGACGGCTGGACGCGCATCGGCTGGGACGAGGCCTTCGACGAGGTCGCGCGCCGCATCGGGGAAGTCCAGGCGCGGCAAGGGCCGGACTCGGTGGCCCTCTACCTCGGCAACCCCACCGTTCACAGCCTCGGAGCGCTGACCCACGGCCTCCCCTTCATCCGGGCGCTCCGCACGCGGAATCGCTATTCGGCGACCTCGGTGGACCAGCTGCCGCACCACCTCGCGGCGACCACGATGTTCGGGCACATGCTGCTGCTGCCGGTCCCCGACATCGACCGGACCCACTTCTTCCTCGCGCTCGGCGCCAACCCTCTCGCCTCCAACGGCAGCATGATGACCGCGCCCGGCATGCCGCTCCGCCTCAAGGCGCTCCGCGCCCGCGGTGGACGGCTGGTGGTGGTCGATCCCCGACGCACCGAGACCGCCGAGGTCGCCGACACCCACCTCTTCATCCGGCCGGGAACGGATGCGCTCCTGCTCGCCGCGCTGGTGCGCACCATCCTCGAGGAGAAGCTGGGGCGTCCCGGGCGTCTGGCCGAATTCACCGACGGGATGGAGCAGGTCCGGGCCGCGCTCGCGCCCTTCGCCCCCGAGCGGGTTGCGCCGGCGACGGGCATCGCCGCCGCGGAGATCCGCGCGCTGGCCCGCGACTTCGCCCGCGCGGAATCGGCGGTGGCCTACGGGCGGGTGGGCGTCTCCACCCAGGCCTATGGAGGCGTGGGGCAGTGGCTGATCCAGGTGCTCAACGTCATCACCGGCAACCTCGACCGGCCCGGCGGAGCGCTCTTCACCCGACCGGCGGTGAATCCGCTGAATCTCGCCCCTCGGGGCGGTTACGCCCGTCACCGCACCCGGGTCCGCCAGCTGCCGTCGTTCGGCGGCGAGTTCCCCGTCGCCGCGCTCGCCGAGGAGATCCTCACTCCCGGCCCGGGCCAGGTCCGCGCGCTGCTGGTGCTGGGCGGCAACCCGGTTCTCTCCACGCCCAACGGCGCGCAGCTCGAGAAGGCGCTCGGCACGCTCGAGCTCATGGTCGCGGTGGACCCCTACCTGAACGAGACCACCCGCCACGCCCACGTCCTGCTTCCGCCGACGACAGCGCTCGAGCGTGAGCACTACGACGTCATCTTCCACCTGCTCGCCGTCCGGAACACCGCGAAGTGGTCGCCGGTGCTCTTCCCACCGGTGCGGGGAGCGAAGCACGACTGGGAGATCTTCCAGGCGCTCACCCGGAGGCTCCGCTCCCCGGGCAAGACGCGCCTGCTCCGGCCGCTGCGCGCGGTGGTGGACCGCCTCGCCACGCCTCGGCGGCTCATCGACCTCGGGCTCCGGATCGGGCCTTACGGCCTACGCTCGGCGCACCGACTCTCGGTGTCCAAGCTCGAGGCGAACCCGCACGGCATCGACCTCGGCCCGCTCGAGCCCGCGCTGCCGGAACGGCTGATGACCCCCGGCAAGCGCATCCAGCTCGCGCCGGAGGTCCTGGTGCGGGACCTCTCCCGCGTCGAGTCCGAGCTCCTCTCGAGGCCCGCGGCCCGGAACGGCGAGCTCCTCCTCATCGGCCGGCGCGACCTCCGGAGCAACAACTCCTGGATGCACAACAGCCAGCGGCTGGTGAAGGGCCCCGAGCGCTGCACCCTGCTCATGCATCCCGACGACGCCCGCGCCCGGGGGCTCGCCCCGGGTCAGACGGTGCAAGTTCGCTCGCGGGTGGGCAGCGTCCCGGTCCGTCTCGAGCTCACCGACGCGGTGATGCCCGGCGTGGTGAGCCTGCCGCATGGCTGGGGGCACGGACGTCCGGGCGTTCAGCTCCGGGTGGCCAATGCCCACGCCGGGGTGAGCATGAACGACCTCACCGATGACCAGGCGGTGGACGCGCTCCTCGGAACGGCGGCCTTCAGCGGCACGCCGGTGCACGTGACCGGACTCTGAGGATCAGGCGTCGAACGGGTGCCAGAACGCGTCGGCCGGTGGCGGCGGCGCGTCGGGGGCCAGCTCACGCCAGGCCTCGGCCTCGGCGGTGTCCGCGGGCTCACGGGTCTCGATGAGTCGCAGGCTCCTGGGGTCCCGGAATCGGGTCGCCCGCACCGGGTGGGGGATGCCCTGCCAGTAGTACACGGGCCCGAGGTTCTCCATCTCCACCAGGTCTGCGCGCTTCACGGGCAACTCCCTTCGCGGCGGGAGATAGCGGCTGAACGTTCCCGTGACAATGACGTGTCGGTCTGACATCCGGACGGTCGTCCGTCAGGCGTGGCCCGAAACGGGGGCGTAGACCTCCACCGGTTCGATGCCGAGGCTGCGGCCGGCCAGCTGCACCAGCGCCCTGGCGACCGGGAGAGCCCGGTTCGACGCGTGCCAGGACAGCTCCGGCTCCAGGTCCCGGACCTCCGCCTCCAGCTCCAGCGCGAACTCCAGCAACATCGCGACCGCCTCCGACCGCTTGAGGCCGCTCTCCTGGATGCGCTCCCGGAGCCGCTCCTCGACGTCCTCCGGGAGCCGGACGGTGAGGCTCCGGCCCCTCCGACGGGGGGAACGGGAACGGGTAGGGAGCACGGGCATGGCTGCCTCCTCGAGGTGGGACAGAGGGGAGGTGCGCACGGCCCCCACCGATGCCAAGCGGACACCCACAACCAAACGTCGTTCCGGGGACTTCTCCGCCGCCGCGCGGGGGTCCACCCTGTCGGCGGCGACGGGCGCCCCGGGGCGGCGGAGGGCAGTCGAGTGCGTGCGGTGTGGGGGATGGCGTTCCTGCTGGTCGTGTCCGCGGCGTGCTCGGAGACCGTGGGGCCCCCGCCGGTTCCGGACGCCGGACCCGATGCGGGCCCCATCGCCGACGCCGGTCCCGACGCGGGCCCCACCGCCGACGCCGGTCCCGACGCCGGACCCGGAGATGGTGGTCCGGGGGATGGTGGCGAGCCGGCGGATGGCGGCGTCGACGCGGGCTGGTCCGGCGTGTGGGAGCCGTTCGGGCCGCCACTGGGCCATGAGGCGCAGGTGTACCCGGCGATGGCGCTCGACGCCTCCGGAGCGCTGCTCGTCGCCTACGTCGAGCTGGTCGAGTCGCCGGGGGTCGTCGCCACCGAGCTGCACGTTGCGCGCTGGTCGGGCTCGGCGTGGGAGCCCGTGGGCGGCACCCTGGCCAGCTCCACCGACCGGTTCCCCTACAGCGCGCCGCTCTTCGTGCGGCTGGCCACCGACGGCACCGGCCGTCCGGTCCTCGCCTTCGGTGACTCGGGTCCGGGCGCCACCATCGGCGCGTTCCCGCTCCAGACCTGGAGGTTCGACGGCAGCCTCTGGCAGCCGGTCCCGGTGCCGGTGCCCGCGCGACAGCTGAGCGGCATCGCCCTGGACGAGGGAGCCGACGGGCAGGTGCGGCTGGTGCTCGCGACCGGCCACGAGCTCCGGGTGCTGGTCCTCGGTGCTTCGGGATGGACCGAGGTGGTCGAGACGCTGGTCCATGATGCAGGGGTGAGCGAGCCCGAGCTGGCGCTCGGTGCGGACGGCGCGCCGCTGGTCGCGTTCTCCGGCGCGGCCTCTCCGGGGAGCTTCGGGACGCTGCACGTGTTCCGGTGGAGCGGCGATGCCGGCTGGTCGGACCTCGGCCTTCCCTCGCCGACGACCGAGGGGCTGCTCTTCCACACGCCGCGGATCCGGGAGCGGAGCGATGGGGGAGTGGTGGTGGCCGCGTCCGAGTGGCAGTTCGACACGTTCACCAGGCGCCAGATCGGGTTGGCGGTGCCGGTCTTCTCCCTCGGCGAGAACGGCTGGTCGCTGCTGGAGGACGGTGGAGAGCCCGGTGGGTCCGGGCTGAGCGAACCCATCCCCGGCTCGCCGGTCGGGCTCGAGCTGGCGAACGACGTTCCGGTGGTGGTCTCCACGAGCGCCGACGGCGGCGTGTCGCTGCGTGCGCTCGTGTCTCCGGGCGCGCCGGCGGCAGCTCCGGTGCTCGGCGGTTTCGGCGCAGGGACCCTCCTGCTCCTGCCCGATGGAAGCCCACTGGTCGGCGCGGTGATGCCGGTCAGCCTGGTGATCGGACCCGAGCAGGCCGACGGGGGCCAGGTGCAGATCCTCCACTTCACCGGCACGCCGGCCCGGCTCACGGCGGGCAGCGCGCAGCGGGGCCGCTAGCTCGCCGCTCGGTCTGCGGAGAGCCCGTCGCGGAAGCTTCAGCGCTCCTGATCGGTGGGGCGGAGGAGAATCTCGTTGACGTTCACGTGGGGCGGCTGGCTCACCGCGTAGAGGATCGCCGCAGCGACGTCCTCGCTCTGCAGCTGGCGCATCGAGCGGGCCCAGGTGTCGATGCGGTCGCGGGTATCGGCATCGGGCACATGCTCTCTCAGCTCCGTGGCCACGGCCCCGGGCTCGATGGTCGTGACCCGGATGTTGTCCCGGTACACCTCGCGGCGGAGCGCCTCGGAGAACGCTCCGACCCCGAACTTCGTCGCGGCGTAGACCGACGCGTCGGGGTTGGCCACTCGCCCCGCGGTGGACGAGATGTTCACCACGTGCCCGTCCTTCTGCCGGCGCATGTGCGGGAGCGCCGCGCGGGTGGCCACCATGAGTCCGAGCAGATTGAGGTCGAGCATGCGCCGCCAGTCCTCGACCCGCGCGCGATCGATGGGCGAAAGCAGCATCAGGCCGGCGTTGTTCACGATGATGTCGAGTCGCCCCCAGGAGCCGACGGTGCGGGCCACGATGGCCTCGGCCTCCTCGGGCTTGGCGACGTCGGCCTCGAGGACCAGCGAGCGCCCGCCGACCTCGGCCATGCGGCGACCGAGGCGCTCGAGCCGCTCGCGGCGGCGCGCAGCGATGGCCACCCGGGCGCCGGCGCGGGCGAGCGCCAGGGCGGTGGCCTCGCCGATTCCAGAGGAGGCGCCGGTGACCAAGGCCACCTTGTCTTGCAGAGGAGAAGTCATGCTTCTGAGCTAACAAGGGCGCCGCCCGCGCGTCGCTCATTCAGTCGGAGGTGGTGCACCGCCGAGGCGGGGGAAGCACTCGTCCGACGTCCGGGCGCTCGACGTCACGCGCTTGCTTCGCCAGGCCGTCACTCCAGGGGGGAACGGTGTGTTGCGCGGCCAGGTGGCCCCCGCATCGCTAGGACAGGATCGTCTGGGAGGACACACGAGATGGATATCGGACTTCTGCTGTTGCGACTGGTAGTGGGATTCACGGTGGCCGCTCACGGCGGCCAGAAGCTGTTCGGCTGGTTCGGTGGATACGGGCTCGCCGGGACTGGCGGCTGGTTGGAGAGCATCGGCTTCCGTCCGGGCAAGGTGCAGGCGGCGGTGGCGGGCACCGCTGAGTTCGTGGGTGGCTCGCTTCTCGCAATCGGCTTCCTCACGCCCGTGGGCGCGGCCCTGGTCATCGCGGTGATGGTGGTCGCGATCGTGGGCGTGCACCTGCCGAAGGGCTTCTTCGTCACCGCGGGAGGCTTCGAGTACAACCTCGTGCTCCTGGCCGCGGCGGCCGCGCTGGCGTTCACCGGGCCGGGCGCGTACTCGCTCTACGCGGTGGAGGGCCTCGATCTCGCGGGCTTGCTGCCGGGCGTGGTCGCGGTGCTCGCCGGGTTCGTGCTCGGTGGTGGAGCGCTCGCCGGTCGGCGCCCGGTCCCGGCTGCGCAGAGCTGAGAGGGTCGCGCCGGAAGCGGTCGTCCGGAGGTCGGGTCCATGCCGGGCCTGGCTTCCGGACTCTTTTTTGCGTTCGGCTGCCGCCGGCGGCCCGCACGCCCGACCTCGTCGAGCAACTCGGTTACCGATCGAAGGGCGATCGAAGGCGATCGAAGGTGCCAGACACCTGGCGGTCCTTCGCTGACGGGGCCCGCAGCATTGGGCGCGGCTCGGCGCCGCAACGCCGAGCTCGCCCGGTGTCCTCCGGGTGGACGCATCACGGACCGAGGGGCCCGGCCGTCCGCTCTCCGTTGGAGCCGTTCGATGCAGCACCCGACCCCCGCGACGTCCCCCTCCTGGCGTAGCCGCGCTCGCGCGCTGCTGAGCCGGCTCTTCCGCTTCACCTGGCGCGACACACACCCCCTCATGGTCTGGGCCGAGATGCAGCCCATCGACTACGAGGGCGAAGACACCAGCCTCACCGAGCGAGACCTCCAAGCGATGAAGTGAGCTCGCCCTCGCTCCGGAGTCCCCGGCAAAGAGCAAGTGCGACCATGAGGCAGGTCTCGCCACCCACGAGGTGAGCGAGCCGGGTACGCCCTCGCGGATGCAAGGTCCACCCGGCCGAGACGAGCGGAGCGTTCCTCAACTACGTTGCGCCGAGACCGCGGCATGGCCACTCCACTGGACACCAACGCGTATCCGCTCGGCACGGCCGACATCGAGCACGAGCGTCTCGTCCGCCAGGCGGCCTGGGTGGCGCCTCACACCGAGCGCCTCTTCCGCCGCGCGGGAATCGGGCCGGGGCAACGCGTGCTGGAGCTCGGCTCGGGGGTGGGGGACGTCGCGCTCATCGTCGGTCGTCTCGTGGGCCCCACCGGAGAGGTGGTCGGCGTGGACCGCGAGGCCCGCTCGCTCGCGCGGGCATCGGCACGGATGCGGGAACTCGGGCTCAGCTGGGTGCGCTTCGTGCAGAAGGACGTCGTCGAGCTTCCGGCGCACGAGCTCTTCGACGCCGCGGTCGGGCGCTACATCCTGATGTACGTGAAGGACCCGGCCGCAATCCTGCGAGAGGTCGCGCGGCTCGTGCGCCCGGGCGGGGTGATCGCCTTCCTGGATACGTCGTTCCAGTCCTTCCTCGACGCCTGCCAGGACCTGCCGCTCTGGCGGGACGCGGCGCGGGTCATGACCGAGGTCTTTTGGCGGAACGGGGCCGACACCGAGATGGGCAAGCACCTGTCCGCCGCGTTCGTGGGCGCCGGACTCCCGGAACCGGAGACCGAGACGTACACGCTCACCGGCTCGGAGCGGTGGATGTCCGATGCCCTCATCAGCCTGCAGCCGCAAATCGACGCGCTCGGGATTCGGCGCGAGCAACTCGGAGAGCTGGGCACGCTCCAGGAACGGCTGATGGAGGAGGCGCGCGCGCAGGGCCGGGCGGTTCCGCTCCCGGAGATGGTGGGGGCCTGGGCCCGAACTCGCGGCTAGCTTCGCTTCCCGAGCAATCGAACCACCCCCCGCGCCGCCGCCGGCTGACCTGCAGCACGGCGCTCCTCATCTGAACTTGTAGGCAAGACCAATTGTGCAGGAGGTCTGGGCCCAGCTGCAGAGCCACGTCGCGTCCTCGGGCCAGGACCGGCTCGAGGACCGAGACCTGGTGGACTGGTACCTCTCCGACAGCGTCGAGCACCGGCCCGACGGGACAGTCGTCAACCACGAGCCGCTGCTGATCAACACCGCGGGCTCGTGGTGGCGACGGCCGGAGGCCTGCACCCGGATCGAGAACCTCTTCCTCGCCTCCGACTACGTGAGGACCCACACCGACATCGCCACGATGGAGGCCGCCAACGAGGCCGCGCGCCGGGCAGTCAACGGCATCCTCGAGCACGGCGGACGGGCCGAGGCTCCGTGTCCGGTCTGGTCCCTGGAGGAGCCCGCCGCCTTCGCAGCCCCGCAGGCTCTCGACCGGCGGTGCCTGAAGCTGGGGCTGCCCCATCCACTCCTCCCGCTGCTGGGCCCGACGCGGGCTCCGGGGGCGCGTGCACCCGAGGTCCGCGCGCCGCCGCCTGCAGAGCGCCGCCCCCGACGCGCCCCGGAGCTGGACGCGGACGTGGTGGGGGTGGGCGCCGGGCCGGCCGGGACCTCGACTGCGCTGAATCTGGTGAAGGCCGACCGCTCCTGGGGATCCCGGGTCCTGCTCCTCGACCGCGCTCGGTTCCCGCGGCCCAAGCTGTGCGGGGGTGCGGTGACCCACCTGGGCGAGAAGGTGCTCAAGCGGATGGGATTGGACTTCGTGCCCCCACACGTCGCGGTCCGCGAGGTGCGGCTGGTCTACGACGGGCAGGCGTGCACCTTCCGCGGGGATCCGGTCCTGCGGATTGCCCGCCGGGAGGTGTTCGACGCCTGGCTGGTCCGCGAGGCGCAGGCCGCGGGCGTCGTCGTCCGCGAGGGCGAGACGGTGGTGGCGCTGGAGCAGCGCGACGATCTCGTCGAGCTGACCACCTCGCGCGGGGTGCTCCGGGCCCGGGTGGTGGTAGCTGCCGACGGGTCCAACAGCACCGTGCGGCGGCTGCTCGGCCTGCGCGATGCGGCGCACGTGGCGCGCCTTCTCGAGGTGCTCACCCCGGAGGCGCCCCAGGCACCCGCGTTCCGGGACGGCGTCGCGGTCTTCGAGTATGGGCGGGTGGGCACGAGCCTCGCCGGCTACGTCTGGGACTTTCCCAGCCTGATCGACGGCAAGGCGGTGATGAACCGGGGCATCTACGACGGCCTGGAGCGAACCCGCGCTGGCCAGCCTGGCCTGGTCGACGATTTCGAGGCCGCGCTCGACACGCGCGGGCACCGGCTCGAGGGCCTCGAGCTCCGGGGACACCCCATCCGGACCTTCAATCCCCGGGGCCCGCTCTCGGTGGGACGCGCCCGTCTCGCCGGGGACGCTGCTGGGGTCGCCCCCCTCCTTGGCGAGGGCATCTCCTTCGCGCTCGCCTACGGAGAGGTGGCGGCAGAGGCAATTGGTGCGGCCTTCGCGCAGGGGCGCTTCGACTTCGCCGACTACCCGCGTCGAGTCCGGCGCCACGCGCTGCTCGGTCAGCTGCCGGCGCGAGCGTCATTGGCCCAGTTCCGCAAGAGGCTGAGCGACCCGCGCCTCATTGGCTGGGTCTGGCGGGTGACCGCCGCCACCCTCCGGCAGACCCGGTGGAGCGACCGGGCCTTCGTCCCGGCCGACGCCGACCACCCGGTACTCCGCGCCTGATCGCGGCGCGAGGGAATTCTTACCTGTCCAGGATCTCCAGCACCTGAGGAATCTCTCCTCTGCCTGCCGGTAGAACGCGAACGCCGACGTCAGGCTCTGGCGAACCCGAGTGTGATCACCAGCCCGAGCGCACAGGCGCCCAGTGCAACGCCGAGCCTCAGGTGGGGAAGTCGCAGGCGCTTGACCGTCAGCGCGGCCAGCGGGGTCGAGAGGAGGGCTCCAACGAGCAGCGACATCGACAACTGCCAGTCGAACGACCTGGTCAGTAGAAAGTACGTCACCAGACTGGCGAGGCAGACCACGGCCTCGGCCAAGCTGGTGACGCCGATGGCGGCTTTGGGGTTCAAGCCGGAGAGCATTTGGCCGCCGACAATCAGAGCTCCGTATCCACCCCCTCCGATGCTCTTGTTGAACGCCGCCAGAAGCCCAATCGCAGCCAGGCGCCTCCACGAGAATCGGATCGCATGCTTTGCGGTGAAGAGAAGCAGGATGCCCGTCGCCAACACCGTCAGCCCGATGTAGCGGCCAAGCCATTCCTTGGGCAGGTTCACTGCAACCAGCGCAGCAGTGCTGGCGCCCAGGATTCCGAGGCCACCCAGGACGAGCGCCACAGGGAGATCAATGGAGCCGCGAACCAATCGAACGTTGCCCATGGTGTGGTGAAGCCAAGCTGCTACGAGCCCTGTGACAAACTCGGAGAGGAGAACAGCGGGGACGACCTGGAGAGGCTCGAAGCCCATCAACAGGATGATCGGCGTGAGCGTCGTGCCGAAACCCATCCCGAGCGAGGAGTCGATGTACTCCGCCAGGAACGCGGCGAGCGCCACGAAGGGGAGAAGATGGAGTATCTCGCTCATCGCTTCCCAGTGTGGGGCTAGCACGTTCACCGGATGCGAAACACCGCGGTGTGCGGACGGCGGTCGTCCACAAGGGGAATCGCGCTCCCCTCGATGCTGCCTCCATCGAGCGTGATGCCCGGCGCGTCGCCGCCCCGCACGACGCGAAGTGAATAAAGGCTCCCCCCGAAGCGGTAGTCGATGGCGTATTCACGCCACGCGGCCGGAACACAGGGGAGCAGCTGGAGCAAGTCTCCCCGCCGGGTGAATCCCAGGATGGCCTCGAGGCCCACGCGGTACATCCAGCTCGCCGAGCCGGTGTACCAGGTCCACCCCCCGCGCCCGCGCTGGCCCTCCGCGGTGTACACGTCCGCCGCCACCACGTAGGGCTCCACCTTGTACATCGCCACTTCCGCCGCGGTCCGTGCGTGGGTTAAGGGATTCAGCATCTGGAAGAGCTCCAGCGCCCCCTCCCCGTCACCAGCCATCGCCCGGGCGAGCACCGCCCAAACCGCGGCGTGGGTGTACTGCGCGCCGTTCTCGCGCACCCCGGGGAGGTAACCCTTGATGTAGCCCGGATCCTGCGGCCCATGGTCGAAGGGCGGCGCGAGCAGGCGCACCAGCCGAGCCTCTCTATCCACCAGGTGCTCCTCCACGGAACGCATCGCCTGCAGCCGCCGCTCGGGTCGTCCACCTCCGCAGATGACGCTCCAGCTCTGGGCGATGGAATCGATGCGGCACTCTTCACTGGCGCTCGCCCCGAGAGGCACCCCGGCGTCGTCGTACGCCCGGCGGTACCAGGCGCCGTCCCAGCCGTGCGCGTCCACCGCGGCGAGGTAGCCCTCCGCGTGCTGCCCGAGCTCGGCCGCCACGGTGGCGTCGCCCCGCGCGCTGGCCTGCGCGGCGAAGGCCCGAAGCGTCGTCGACAGGAACCAGGCCAGCCACACGCTCTCGCCCCGGCCCTCGGCTCCCACCCGGTTCATCCCGTCGTTCCAGTCGCCTCCGCCCATCAGCGGGAGACCGTGGATGCCCCGGGTGCTGGCCCTTCTGAGCGCGCGGAGGCAGTGCTCATAGAGGCTGCCCACCTCGCCCGAGGTCTGTGGCAGGTCGTACGCCTCCTGCTCG
>RPRB01000127.1 GCA_003818285.1 Myxococcaceae bacterium | reverse complement strand
CGCGGTGGTGAGTGGAGATGCCAACCCCCTGGCGATGGACCAGGCCCCGGCGGGCCGCGGCTACTTCGTGCGGCGAAACACCCGGGTGGGGCGCCAGGGCGGCAAGGTCACCCAGATCCTGAGCGACGCGGTGGTCATCACCGAGTACTTCACGACCCCCGACGGAAAGACCACCGCCAACCCCGTCACCCTGGCCATCAAGACCGAGAAGGTTCCCGAGCAGGAGACCGATCTCGCGACCGGGAAGGCCTACTGAGGCTCCAGTGGAGAGACCTGTGATGCGCACCAAGAGCGCAGTACTCCTCGCCGGATGGCTGGCAGTCCTCGCCTCCGGCCCCAGCCTGTCGGCCGAGCCGAACGTGCTCCGGGACGTTCGTCTCGAGGCGACGCCCACCGGTGCGCGGGTGGTCGTGAGCGGCAGCCGCGCGCCGATCTTCACCGTCTTCCGCCTCGCCGGGCCCGACCGGCTGGTCATCGACGTGACGTCTGCCGACGCCACCACGATTCGCGGCGCGCGCGACGGTCAGGGCCCGATCGCCGGGATCAACGTCTCGCAGTTCACCGATTCCACCAGCAGCGTCGGCCGGGTGCTGGTCACCCTCAAGGGAGCGAAGAGCTACGACGTCAAGGCCGACGGGAACCTCCTCCTGATCTCGGTCGTGGGGGAGAGCTCGAGTCCGGTACCGCTGGCGGAGGCACCCGCCGCTCCGCCGAAGCCTGCGCCGCAGCCGGCGAGCCCGGCACCCCCCGCGGCCGCTCCCGCTGCCGGGTCGGCGAGCAACACGGACGTGGTCACGGTGGCGCGCGAGAACCGGCCGGTGAAGAGCCCGGCGCGCCGGCTCACCGCCGTCCGGGCGCAGGCGAACGTGCTCCAGCTCTCGTTCGACGGCGAGGTGCGCGGCTACGAGCTGCTCCGCCTCACCGGACCGAGCCGCCTCGCCCTGGACCTTCCCGGGGTGAAGCTGGCCACGTCGGTGCGCAAGGCGTCCGGCGGCCCGTTCGCCACGCTGAGGGCCGGAGCACACCCGGACAAGGTGCGTCTGGTGGTCGACGTGGAGCCGGCGCTCGAGGGCCGGGTCGCGTTCATCAAGAGTGGTCTCCGCTGGGACGTCTCCGCGCCGGCCCCTGCCTCGCCGGCGGTGGCGTCGAGCGCGGCAGCTGCCGCCTCATCGGGTGGCAAGAGCGACCTTCAGGACGGGGAGGTGGAGATCGACGGACGGCGGGTGGTGACGGCTCCGGCGGCCGTGCCGGCCGCGAAGACGCCGGCGGAGATGATCGACCTCGGCTTCGTCGAGTCCTCGCGCGGTGGACGGATCCAGATCAAGCTCAGCCGCGCAGCCGAGTTCCAGGTGGACCGCCCCGATGACCGTGGCGCGGTGCTCACCCTCACCGGGGTGAAGCTGCCCAAGCGGCTGGAGCGCAGCCTCGACACCTCCGCGCTGGAGTCGCCAATCAAGATGATCAGCACCTTCGCCGTCCCCGGTGATGGCCAGCGAGTCCGGGTGGTCGTGGCCGCGGACGGGGCCCTCACCGAGCGAGCGGAGCGCACCGCGGAGGGCCTGGTCTGGCACCTCGACGCGAAGGGGACGAAGACCGAGGAGGTCGCGGTGTCCAATCGCACCGCCGGCTTCAGTACCGAGCCCGCGGTCGTCGCGACCCAGACCACCACCGGCCGGACCCGCTACGTGGGGAAGAAGGTGTCCTTCGAGTTCAAGGACATCGACATCCACAACCTGCTCCGGGTCATCGCCGAGGTGAGCAAGAAGAACATCGTCGTCGCGGACGACGTGAACGGGAAGATCACCATCCGGCTCCGGAACGTGCCCTGGGACCAGGCCCTGGACATCATCCTGGCCAGCAAGGGGCTGGGCAAGGAGGAGATCGGGGACATCATCCGCGTCGCGCCCCTGAAGACGCTGGAGGAGGAGGCGCGTTCCCGCGAGGAGCGGAAGAAGGCCCTGCGGCGCCAGGAGGAGCTGGTGGTCCAGCTCATCCCGGTCAACTACGCGGCGGCGACCGACATGGCCTCGCGGGTCAAGGACGTGCTCAGCGAGCGCGGCACCGTCGCCGTCGACACCCGGACCAATACCCTGGTGGTGCGCGACATCGGGAGCAACATCGGGAAGGCCCGAGGCCTGGTGGAGAAGCTGGACTCCATCACCCCGCAGGTGCTCATCGAGAGCCGGATCGTCGAGGCGAACACCAGCTTCTCGCGGTCGATCGGCGTCCAGTGGGGCGGCTTCGGCCAGGCCGCACCGTCCACCGGCAACGCCACCGGCCTCACCTTCCCCAACACCGTCCGGGTCACCGGCGGGTCGGACCTCGGCACCGCGTCCGCGACCGGTGTCTCGGGGACGCCCAACTTCGCGGTCAACCTCCCGGCAGCGGTGGGCGCCGGGGCCGGCGGCGCGCTCGGGTTCACCTTCGGCTCGGCCAACGGTGCGCTCAACCTGAACCTGCGGCTGTCCGCGGCGGAGAGCAACGGAACGGTGAAGACCATCAGCGCGCCCAAGGTCACCACGCTCCAGAACCAGAAGGCGACCATCAGCCAGGGCGTGTCCATTCCCTTCAGCCAGGTCTCTGCCCAGGGGGTGAACACGACCTTCGTCGAGGCGAGGCTGCAGCTCGACGTGACGCCGCACATCACCTCGGATGGCAGCGTGCTCATGGCCATCAAGGCCACGAACAACCAGCCGGACCCCTCCAACACCGGCGCCAACGGCCAGCCGGCGATCCAGAAGAAGGAGGCCGAGACCCAGGTCCTGGTGAAGGACGGGGACACCACGGTGATCGGCGGGATCTACGTCCGGCGCGGCTCGACGTCCGAGGCCGGCGTGCCCTGGCTGATGAAGATTCCGCTCATCGGCTTCTTCTTCAAGACCAACACCGTGTCCGAGAACCGCCAGGAGCTCCTGATCTTCATCACCCCGCGCATCGTCACCCAGGCGGCCGGTCGTCCGGTGGTCTCGGCCAACGCGCAGGGCGGAGGTACTCAATGAGAACTCGGCTCCGGACTCCCGTGGCCCGTCCGCTGATCGCGACCGCGATGCTGCTCCTCGCGGCGTGCTCCGCGGATCCGCTGAACATCCTCGTCCTCTCGGCGCGGGCACCGGGCGACCAGTGCGAGTTCGACGACGACACCGTGTACGTGTCCCGGGGCTCGCTCGATCTCACGCCGTTCGTCGTCGGCACGTCGACCTTCGTCCAGAACCGCTATTACCAGGTGTTCGGATGGCAGAACAATCTGCAGCCGGCGCCGATCAGCGTCGGCGGGCAGGTCATCGACCCGGGCACGGGCAACTCGTTCATCGCCGACAGCATCGTCTACGAGTACCAGTACTCGGATCCGAGCGTCGTGCTTACGACCGAGACCGCGAACATGCACGCGGTCATCAGCGCGGGAGGACAGAGCACGGACAACAGCGTCCCCGCGGATCTGATCCAGCCGCAGGCGTTCTCGGCCATCAACGGGAGCACCGCCATCGACTCGAGCAGCCAGACGCTCCTGGTCACCTTCCAGATCTTCGGCAGGCTGGCCGCCGGAGGCTCCAAGTACACCAACAAGGTGAGCTTCCCCCTCACCATCCGCCGCCTGTCCACGACCCCCGTTTCCTGCCCGACGGGGCAGATCATCAACGGCGGCGTCTGCGGCTTCCCCGGCCGCGACATCCCCATCTCCTGCATCTCGGAGTAGCGCGGGCGCGCCCATGGCCTTCCTTCCCCTGCTCGAGGAGGTGGTCCGCTCGGTCGACGGCGCTCTGGCCTGCTCGGTCATGGGCTTCGACGGGATCGCGGTGGAGAACTTCCAGCTGGACGCGGCAGCCGACCTCGACGTCCAGTCCACGCTCATCGAGTACGCGGCGGTGCTCCAGCAGGTCCGCAAGGCCGCCGAGCTCCTCAAGACCGGCGCGGTCACCGAGGTGAGCATCAACTCCGATCAGGTCCTCACCGTCATGCGCCTGGTGACCGAGGAGTACTTCGTGGTCCTGGCGCTCAAGGCCTCCGGCAACTACGGCAAGGGCCGGTACGCGCTGCGGATTGCCGCGCCCCGCATCCGCGCCGAGCTCTGAGGGGCACCTCCGCGCTAGCCCCTTCCCAGCCGCCCCACCCTCGGGGTAAGGGGCACCGGCCATGGCCGGTGTCATCGATACGTCCGAGTTCAGGAAGGGCCTGAAGATCGAGGTCGACGGAGAGCCCTACGAGATCATCGAGTTCCAGCACGTGAAGCCCGGGAAGGGCTCGGCGTTCGTGCGGACCAGCATCAAGAGTCTCCTATCCGGCCGGGTGCTCCAGCCCACCTTCAAGAGCGGCGACAAGGTGGGGAAGCCGGACATCGACGAGCGGCAGATGCAGTACCTCTACCAGCAGGGCGACGACTATTACTTCATGGACACCCGGAACTACGAGCAGACGTTCCTGGGCGAGAAGGTCCTGGGCGAGTCGAAGAACTACCTCAAGGAGAACATCGAGGCCTCGGTGCTCTTCTACAACGGCAAGGCCATCGGAATGTCGCTCCCCAACTCGGTGGACCTGAAGGTCGTGAAGTGCGACCCCGGCATCCGCGGCGACACGGTGAGCGGCGCCACCAAGCCCGCGACGCTCGAGACCGGCTACGTGGTCAACGTCCCGCTGTTCATCAACGAGGGCGATGTCCTGAAGATCGACACCCGAGACGGGAAGTACCTCACCCGCGTGGCCGCCGCCTGACCATGGCGAGCAAGAAGCGAGGGGACGAGACGGAGGCGCGGGATGAGGGGCCGGCCAGCTCGCTCCTCGACGTGGACGCGCTCCGCCGCATCGTGGAGCTGCTGGAGACCACGGAGATCACCCGCCTCTCCTGGCGGCGGGGCCCGGAGCGGCTGCTCATCACCCGGGGCCACGGCCCGGCCCCCATCGTCCAGGTCGCCCCCGCGCCCGCCTCCGCCCACCCCCCGGTGCAGGCGGTGTCGCACGCCCCGCGGGCCTCCGCCGCTGCCGAGGCCACTCCCCCGCCGGCGCCGGCCGCTCCGGGGAACGACAAGAAGGGGAACGTGGTGGCCTCGCCCTTCGTCGGCACCTTCTACCGGACACCGGCTCCGGACCAGCCGGCCTTCGTCGAGGTGGGCTCGGTGGTGAGGAAGGGCCAGGTCCTCTGCATCATCGAGGCGATGAAGTTGATGAACGAGATCGAGGCCGACGAGCCGGGGAAGATCACCGAGATCCTGGTGGAGAACGGCCAGCCGGTGGAGTTCGGTCAGCCGCTGTTCCGGATCGAGCCCGCCTGAGGCGATGTTCAAGAAGATCCTCATCGCCAACCGCGGGGAGATCGCCCTCCGGCTCATCCGTGCGTGCCGCGAGCTGGGCATCCGCACCGTGGCGGTGCACTCCACCGCCGACGCCACCGCGCTCCACGTCCGGTTCGCCGACGAGGCGGTGTGCATCGGCCCACCGCCCTCGCGCGAGAGCTACCTGAACATCCCGGCCATCCTCTCCGCGGCGGAGATCACCCGGGCCGACGCCATCCACCCCGGCTACGGCTTCCTCTCCGAGAACGCCGACTTCGCCGAGGTGTGCGAGAACTGCAAGATCCGCTTCATCGGCCCCCGGCCGGCGATGCTGCGCCTGATGGGCAACAAGGTGCGTGCCCGCGAGGCGGCGAAGGAGGCGGGGATTCCGCTGCTGCCGGGCTCGGCGGGGGTGCTCAAGGGCCCGGCGGAGGCGCAGGCCGAGGCGGACCGCATCGGCTACCCGGTCATCCTCAAGGCGGCGGCGGGGGGCGGCGGCCGGGGGATGAAGATCGTCCGGGGGCGCGACGCGGTCACCGCCGCCTTCGCCACCGCCTCGGCCGAGGCGGCCTCGGCCTTCGGCAACGGCGACATGTACGTGGAGCGGTACGTGGAGAGGCCGCGCCACGTGGAGATCCAGATCGTCGCCGACGAGCACGGGAAGGTGATCCACCTCGGCGAGCGGGAGTGCTCGGTGCAGCGGCGCCACCAGAAGCTCATCGAGGAGAGCCCCTCTCCGGCCGTCTCTCCCCAGCTGCGCCAGCGGATGGGCGAGGTGAGCGTCCGGGCGATGGAGCGCATCGGGTACAACAACCTCGGCACCATCGAGTACCTGCTCGACGAGCGCGGCGAGTTCTACTTCATGGAGATGAACACCCGCATCCAGGTGGAGCACCCGGTGACCGAGGCGGTGACCGGGGTGGACCTGGTCCGGGAGCAGATCCTCCTCGCCTCCGGCGAGCCCCTCTCCCGGAAGCAGGAGGACGTCCAGTTGCGCGGCGCGGCGATCGAGGCGCGAGTCAACGCCGAGGACCCGGTCACCTTCGCGCCCTGGCCGGGGAAGATCACCGGCTACAGCGTGCCCGGCGGCTACGGGGTCCGGGTGGACTCGGCTGCGTACGAGAACTACACCGTCCTCCCTTTCTACGACTCGCTCCTGGCCAAGGTCATCGTCCACGCCGAGGACCGGCCCCTGGCCATCGCCCGGCTCCAGCGGGCCCTGGGCGAGTACGTCATCGAGGGCATCCGGACCAACATCCCCTTCCACCGCACCGCCCTGGCCGACGACGCCTTCACCTCCGGCCACTACGACACGCGGCTGGTGGAGCGGCTCCTGGCCTCGGAGGTGGGCACCCGCCGCCTCCGGCAGGCAATCGAGGAGACCCCGTAACCCCTCGGACTCCCTGGGGAACACCCCGGCACGTTCCTTGACGGTCGCTCCACCGCCACGGTACCGTCCAGGGTGGAGACTCCCTGCCGCACGCCTCGGGCCCGACCCCCCTCGGTCTCGTGTGCACCGCGGCGGCCAGTCGATGGACAAGAACAAGATCATCGAGGGCGCGGCCAAGCTCGTCGCCAAGGGAGCCTTCGACAAGGCCATCCGGGAGTACCAGAAGGTCCTCGATCTGGATCCGCGCGACGTGCGCGTGCTCCAGAAGATGGGCGAGCTGTTCCAGAAGAAGGGCGAGAACCCGCAGGCCGCGTCCTTCTTCACCCGCGTCGCCGAGGTGTACGCGCAGGACGGCTTCTTCCTCAAGGCCGTCGCCCTCTACAAGCAGGTCCTCAAGCTCAACCCGGATCTGGTCGAGGTCAACGTCAAGCTCGCCGAGCTGCACCAGCACCTCGGTCTCATGACCGAGGCCATGGCCTTCTTCCAGGTGGTGGTCGCCCATCACGAGCGCAAGGGTGACACCAAGGCCACCTTCGCCACCCTGAAGAAGATGGTGGACCTGGACCCGGAGAACGTCTCCAGCCGCCTCAAGCTCGCCGAGCTCTATGCCCGCGAGCAGATGGGCGGTGAGGCGCTCACCGAGTTCAAGCGCTCCGCGGAATGGCTGGAGCGCAACAACCGGCCCGACGAGCGGCTCCGGGTGCTGGAGCGCATCGCCGCGCTCGAGCCAGACAACGTGAATCTCGCCCGGAGCCTGGCGCACGACTACCTCGCCCGCGGCGACCACAAGCGGGCGCTGTCCAAGCTGCAGCTCTGCTTCAAGGCGGACCCCCGCGACATCCCCACCCTGAATCTGCTCGCGCAGGCGTTCACCGCGCTCAACCACGTCGGCAAGACGCTGAGCGTCTACAAGGAGCTGGCCAAGCTCTACGCCGCGCGCAACCAGCACACCGAGGCCCGCGACGCCTGGGGGAGGATCGAGCGGCTGGACCCGGCGGACCCCGACCTCGTCGCCTGGAAGCACAGCCAGCGCCCGGCGGACGCTCCCCCGCCACCTGCCGCGCCACGCCCGGCGCGCACCTCGGTGTCACAGGCGATCGCCGCCGTCCAGGCGGCTGCACCGCCGCCGCCCCCTCCGCCACCGCCGCAGTCCACGCCGGTGACGCTGAGCCGCGACCAGATCCACAAGCTGCTCGCCGAGACGGACGTGTACGTGAAGTACGGCCTCCACGACAAGGCACTCGAGCACCTGCGGCGCATCTTCGCCGTGGACCCGGAGAACCTCGACGCGCACGAGAAGGCCTACGTCATCTACCGCTCGGCGGGCCAGGGAGCGCAGGCCACCGAACAGCTGCTGAACGTGCTCCGGCTGTGCACGCGGGGGCTGGAGCGAAAGCGGGCCCAGGCCTATCTGGACACGCTGCTCTCCGAGGCACCGGGTCACCCCGAGATGCCCGCCTTCCTGGCCGTGCTCCGGCCGGAGGCGGTTCGCGGCGGGCCGGATCCGGCCCTGATGGGCGCGGGCGAGGAGGAGGTGCTTCTCGCCGACGACGGGCTGGACTCCTCGTCGGACGACCTGGCCCTGAGGACCGCCGGACCCGGAGGTGTGGACGACGAGCTGCTCGCCGAGGACGACGAGGCGATGCTGGTGGACGAGGAGCCCGAGCAGGTGTCGGTGGCCGCCGACGAGCCGCTCACGAGCCGCCGGCGGTCCGGGGTGCTCGTCCCGCCTGCCCCGGAGGTGGAGGGCTACGGGGACGCGATGCCGTACGGGGACGAGGGCGCGGACCGCACCGAGATGAACGACGCGCTCGGGGCCTACGATCCGGGCGTGGAGAGCGCGGTGGAGCTCCCCCCGGAGGAGGAGGTGGTGCTCACCCCCTCGCCGCCGCTTCCGCCGTCCAGGAGCCCGGTCCCCGCCGCCCGCGCGGCCCCGCCCGCGCCACCGCCCGAGGCTCCCCCCGCGCGCACCGCCTGGACGCAGGCCGCTTACAGGCGTCCTGCCCCCGCGCCCGCAGCAGCCGCACCGCCGCCCCCGCCCGCCCATGCTGCCGGCGCCGCTTCTCCAGGCACCAACGGCGCCGTGGCCCGCTCCACGGCCCCCGCGCCGCCCGCGCCCGCGTCCGCCCCCCGGACCACGGACCGGATGGCCTCGGCGGGGACCAACGGCGCGTTCACCCGTGCCCCGACGCCTTCGGTGCTGGTGCCGCCGCCTCCTTCGCCCGCGCGGTACACGCCGCCCCCCGCGCCCGCGCGCCCGGTAGGGCGAGGTGCCCCCGAGGAAAGTGGTCCGGTCACCGAGGAGCTGAACGAGGCGAGCTTCTTCCTCGACCAGGGCCTGCTCGACGAGGCCCGCGAGGTGCTGGAGACGGTGGAGCTGGTGCGGCCCGGCCTTCCCCGCACCGCCGCGCTGCGCGAGCGGCTCGCGGCGCTCGAGGCCTCGAAGGCCGCGGCTCCCTCGCCCACGCCGCCCCCCGCTCCTCGCGTCGAGCCTCCCGGGGTCGAGCCCATCCCGGTGAGCACCGGCTCCTACAACCTCGCCGAGGAGCTGGCCGACGAGCTCCAGGAGCTCGGCCCGCCTCCCGAGGAGCCTTCGGCTGCCGGGGCGGACTTCCAGTACTCGGTCGAGGAGGTCTTCAGCGAGTTCAAGAAGGGGCTCGAGCGTGTCGTGCAGAGCACCGACGTGGACACCCACTACGACCTGGGCATCGCCTACAAGGAGATGGGCCTCCTCGACGACGCGGTCCAGGTCTTCGAGGTCGCGCGCCAGGCCTCCCAGGGGCAGCCCAAGGAGGTGGACTGCCTCACGATGATCGGCCTGCTCCAGGGCATGCGGAGCGAACCGGAGCGGGCGGTCGCCGCCTTCCGCGACGCCCTCTCCAGTCCGCACGCGGCGCAGCGCGAGGTGAGCCTCCGCTACGAGCTTGGCCTCGCCCACGAGGCGGCGAATTCTCCGGGGAAGGCGCTGGGCCAGTACCTGGCGGTGCAGAACGCGGACCCCGGCCACCGTGACGTGGCGGAGCGGGTGCGCAGACTGTCGGCCACGGTGCGACCCGAGGACGATGGCCCACCCCGCTCTCCCACCGGATCCTCACCCACTGGTCGGTCGGCACCCACCCGACCGTCCGCGCCCGAGCCGTCGCCGACTGCGAAGACGCGCAAGGTGGGGTACTTGTAGAGACCCTCCCCGACGATGAGCTACCTGGAACACTTCGGGCTGACCGAGGAGCCCTTTTCCAACGCGCCGGTCAGCCGCTTCTATTTCGAGTCTCCCCAGCACGAGCAGGCGCTGGTGCGCCTCACCCATGCCGTCTCGCGGATGCGCGGGCTCTCGGTGCTGGTGGGGGACATCGGCGCGGGCAAGACCACCCTCGCCCGGCGGCTGCTCGATGCGCTGCCCGAGGAGGAGTACGAGGCCGCGCTCTTTGTCATCATCCACTCCGGCGTGACCGCCTCGTGGCTGCTGCGGCGGATCGCGCTGCAGCTCGGGGTGGAGAACCCGGCGCAGGAGAAGCTGGCGCTCCTGAGCCAGCTCTACCAGCGGTTGATGCACATCCACGAGCAGGGCCGCAAGGCGGTGGTGCTGATCGACGAGGCCCAGATGCTCGAGACGCGCGAGCTGATGGAGGAGTTCCGGGGCCTTCTCAACCTCGAGGTGCCGGAGCGCAAGCTCATCTCCTTCGTCTTCTTCGGGCTCCCGGAGATCGAGCGCAACCTCCGGCTGGATCCACCGCTGGCCCAGCGCGTGGCGATGCGCTACCGGCTCGAGCCGCTCAACGCCGACAGCTCCCGCTCCTACGTCGAGCATCGCCTCCACACCGCCGGGAGCGGCCGCAACCCCTTCACCTCCGCGGCCATCGAGGTGCTCCACCGGGTCTCGGGCGGCTCGCCGCGGATCATCAACACCCTGTGCGACAACGCGCTGTTCGAGGCCTACCTCGCCGGCGAGACGACGGTGGACGCCCCGCGCATCGAGGAGATCGCCAGGAACCTCGCGTTCGCCGCCGGCGCGACCTCGGGCGGCAACGGCGCCCCCGCGCTCACCCCGGCCGGCACCGTGGACCTCTCCGAGGTGGACCGCTACCTCGAGAGCCTGAAGAGCTGAGCCGATGCGCTGGAGCGGCCCCAGCCGGCGGCGCCGACTCCTGGCGGTCGGTCTCCTCGTCGCGCTGGTCGCGGGTGCGCTGACCGTCCTCGCTGTGGGCCGTTCCCGCTTCGCCTGGGACCAGGCCTGCACGCTGGCCCGGCGGCAGCTCCCCGGCCTGCTGGGGGCGGACGTGGGCCTCGGCCGCTGCGAGGTGGACCCCACCGGCCGCACGCTCCGCATCTACGGGCTCTCCGCCGCCGCGCCGGACAGCGAGCGCCCCATCTTCAGCGCCGACGAGCTCGAGGTCACCATCGCCGGTGTGCAGCCGCTCTCGGGGCGGCTGGAGCTGGATCGCGTCAGGCTCATCCGCCCCCGCCTCTGGCTGGACCTCACGCGCCCGCCCCCGTCGCAGCCGAAGAGCGACGGATGCCCGCTGCGCGCCCTGGAGCACCTGGAGGTGGACACGCTCGAGGTGCGCGGCGCGGAGGTGCGGGTGGCCCTCCCCGCCGGACGGAAGGTCGAGGTGGCCGGGGTGGAGCTGAGCTGGCGCACCCGCCGCCGGGATGCCGAGTTCACCCTCCGCACCTCGCAGGGCCTCCTGGACCTGGGCAACGGACGGGCGCCGCTGGCGGTGGCCGGCCTGGCGGTGGAGGGCGCGCTCGCCCCCGGCGGCCGCGAGCTGGAGGTGAGCCGGGGCGAGCTGTCGATCGACGACGGGCAGCTGTCCTTCGCCGGGCGGGTGGAGGACCTCTGCCGGCCGTCGCTGGCGCTGGACGCGCAGCTCTTCCTGCCCATGCGGATGGTGTCCCGGCTGGTGCCGCTGGGCGAGAGCTCCGGGCACCTCTGGGCCCAGGCCACCCTCTCCGGCCGGTTGCCGGATCTGCGCGTCACCGGCGAGCTGCTGGGCAAGGGCGTGGCGCTGGGGGCGCTCCGTCCGGGGGACTTCACCGTCCGCGCATCGCTCGCCGGGCAGGACGTCACCATCGGTGAGCTCATCGTGCCGGTCGGGCAGGGCGCGCTCCGGGCCAGTGGAGAGCTCAAGCTGGTTCCCGGCCTGCCGCTCCGGGCAAAGGCCGAGCTGGATCAGATCAGCCTGTTCCAGGTCTTCGACCGTGTCGGGATGGGGTGGGCCTGGGTCGACCTCCTCGCGACCGGCCCGGTGAGCCTCTCGGGCAAGCTCGCTCCGGCCCCCGAGCTGCAGGGCCAGGCCGACCTCAAGGTGGCGCGGTTCGTGACCTGGGGCCACCCGGTGGGGCAGAAGCTGCCCGGTCCGCCCATCGTCTCCATTCCTTCCGGCGAGGTGGCGCTCGACCTGGGCATCCACCCCGACCGGGTCGAGCTGCTCAACGGAAGGGTCAAGGCCGGCGGGTCCCGGGCGGTGGCCAACGTGGTCATCCCCTACGGCGGCCGGGGGCCCATCACCATCGAAACCACCGCCGAGCCGCTGGTGCTCGAGGACGTGGGAAAGATTGGCGACCTCCCCCTCGGCGGCGTCGGCGCTGCGCGGGTCTCGATCCGGATCCCTCCGGGCTTCGTCTTCCTCGACGGGGAGCTCGCACTGCAAGATTCCACCTTGCGCGGCTTCGCCCTGGGGAACGTCTCCTCGCCGGTGAGCGTGCGTGACGGCGTGCTCTCCTTTGCCGACCTCACCGGAACGAAGGGCCGCACGGGGTATCAGGGCCGCGCGGCGCTCGACTTCCGGGGCGACTCCCCGGTGGCGCACGTCGCGGCCAGCGTCCCCAACGGGCGGGTGGAGGATCTGGTGGAGCTGCTCGCGCCGGTGTCGCCGGCGCTCCAGCCGCTCCGCCGCGTCCTCCTCGGTGGCGCCCGCGGGACGGTGACCCTCGAGGGCCCGGGGGAGACGATGGAGGGACGCTTCGACCTCGACCTCTCGGGGGTGAGCCTCTCGGGCCGCCGCCTCGGGGACGGTGCGCTTCACGCCCGGCTCGACGCGGGGAACGCCATCGCCCTCGACTCGCTCTCCCTGCGCGGTCCGCTCGGGACGTCCAAGGCCGACGGGCGCTGGGACTTCGTCGGACCGCTCGCGGGGAAGTTCCGGGTCGACGGGCTCCAGCTGGAGGAGCTGGTGGGGGCGGAGCTGGCGAAGCGCCTCCGGACCCGCGGCTCGCTCACCCTGGCCGGGACCCTGGCCGGGACCGACGCGGTGCCCGACGTGGCGGTGACCGTGAGCGGACCTCAGATCTACCTCTCCGGCCGCGCGCTCGGGCCGATGGCGCTCGAGGTCCGGGCCCTCGGCGAGCAGCTGGAGGTCAAGGGCCGGCCGGTGGCGGACACCGACCTCCGGCTCACCGCCCGCATCCGCAAGCCGTACCCCTACGAGGCCACCCTCAAGCTCGCGCTCGCCGACATCCGGGCGCTGCTCCCGGACACCGCCGCGGCACAGGGGCTCAACGGCTCGATGAACGGCGTGCTCACCGCCAGCGGCACCCTGTCCGAGCCCGAGGCCTCGCGCGGGCTGCTCCACCTCGACAACCTCAAGCTTCAGCGGGGCGAGTTCCGGGCCGAGAGCGACGGCCCGTGGGACGTGCGGTTCCGCGGCGGAAGGGTGAGCAGCGACGGGCTCCGGCTGAAGGGCCCCGAGACCGAGGTCAGCGCCTCGGGGGCCCTGGAGGAGGGCGCGATGGACGTCGCGGTCTCCGGGGCGGTGGACCTCCGGCTCCTCGAGTCCTTCGAACAGCGGGAGGCCCGACTCGACGCGCTTCTGGCGGCGCGAGCGCACGCGCTCCTGCACCTCGTCGCGCCAGGTGCGCTCCTTCGACTGGCGCCGCAGCGCCGGGATCTCTCGGATGGGGTCG
>RPRB01000126.1 GCA_003818285.1 Myxococcaceae bacterium | reverse complement strand
CCTCCAGCTCGCACCGCAGCGCCCGCTGCTGGAGCAGGGCGCGCGCCCGCGTGAGCTTGGGCATCACCTCCTGGATGAACTGCTGCCCCCCGAAGCCCGGGTTCACCGTCATCAGCAGCAGGAGATCCAGGCTCTCCACGACATCCTCCACCGTGGCCAGCGGCGTCGCCGGGTTGAGCCCCACCCCGATTTGCTTTCCCGCATGTCTCACCTGCTGGATGGCCCGGTGCAGGTTCGGCGTGGCCTCCTGGTGGAGGATGAGGAGATCTCCGCCGGCCTTGATGAAGGCCTCGGTGTACCGCTCCGGCCGCTCGATCATGAGATGAATCTCGAGGGGGAGCTCCGTCCCGCGCCGCATCGCCTCGACGATCGGAATCCCCAGCGACAGGTTGGGCACGAACAGCCCGTCCATGATGTCGATGTGGAACCGGTCCGCCCCGCCCCGTTCGGCATCGGCGATCTGCTCCCCGAGCCGCAGGCAGTCCGCCGCGAGGATGGAGGGGAGGATCTTCACGCTCAGGCGACCGCGTGAGCGAGGGCGACGGTCGAGGCCAAAGCTGTGATCAGCAGAACGGATTTCACGCGACGGCACCTCCGCGGCGGCGAGTGAACTGTCGCCGGGGCGGACCGGTAGCAACGTGCTTGCCAGTGAGCCCGCCGGGGATCCGGCGACTGGAGTCCCCGAATCCCCCAGCGTTCGCGGGCTCGGGGCGCCAGACAGCGTTCTGACGACACAGCCGGGCGGCACAGCACCCGTGTGACGACACCCGCGTTCGATTGACGCCGGGACCTGTAATGCGAGCGCGTCGCGGGAGTCGCGATCAGGATCGACTTCTCGAGCGGCGTCGGGAGAACCGCGGTGAGGACGGCGAGGTCGTGAGGGGACGGAGGGGCGCATGGCGGTTCCCGTGAGAGAGTATTCCTCGTGCCAGGTCGCACGGCGGGTGTGCCGGTCCGGTATTTGAATGAGATGTCCTCATGACAGCGACTTCGGCCGACGAGCTGAAGCGGCTCGCGGCAGAGGCGGCGGCCCGTCGAGTGGTGTCCGGAATGCTCGTGGGCCTCGGAACCGGCTCCACCGCGATCCATGCCGTGCCCTGTCTGGCAGAGCGCCTGAAGAGCGGCGAGCTGCGGGACATCCGCGGGATCCCAACCTCCTACCAGTCACTGATGCTCGCCCGGCAGCTGGGGATTCCCCTGATCGACCTCGACGAGGTCGACCGCATCGACATCGCCATCGACGGTGCAGACGAAGTGGCACCGGGCCTCACCCTCATCAAGGGAGCGGGCGCGGCCCAGACCCGGGAGAAGATCATCGCTGAGCTCGCCGATGACTTCAGTGTGGTGGTCGATGAATCGAAGCTCGTCGATCGCCTCGGGTCCAAGATGCCGGTGCCGGTCGAGGTGCTGCCCTTCGCAGTGGGCCCGGTCACGCGGGCCATCGAGCGTCTGGGCGGCCCGCCGACCCTGCGGATGGGGGTGAAGAAGGCCGGACCGGTGGTCACCGATCAGGGCAACCTGGTGATCGACGCCCGCTTCGCGGAAATTCCCGAGCCGGCGAGGCTAGAACGGGAGCTGAAGATGATCCCCGGCACGCTCGAGAACGGGCTCTTCGTCGGGCTGGCCCGGCGGGCCTTTGTCGCCAGCCTGGTCGAAGGCATGCCCACGGTGCGCGAGCTGCTTCGAGCCGGTAAGGCCTCGTAGCGCCATCCTTCAGGGTCGTGCTGAGCGATCGACGCGCTCGGGCGCCCTTGCGACCTGCTTCGCGACCACGATGCCATCGGCCATCTGCTGGCCGAATCGGACCAGGGCCCGGTGCATCGCCGAGGCCAGGGCATCGTACCCGGGACCGTCGATCTCCTCGGTCACAGACGCCTCCCTCACACCGAGCGACTGTTCCTTCCCGTCACTCCGCGCGCACAGCTCCCATCGAGCTTGCAGGACGACCGACTGGCCGAGGATTCCGTCGAAGCGCGAGACGCTGACCCTCACGCGGTAGGAGGTCTCCTCGGAAAGGACGGCCGATCTCCATGGCACGACCGCGATCTGCTGGGGCGCCAGGCGATCCCGGAGCGTCGCGACCAGCGAAGTGCTGATCTGGTTGTCGAGCGAACCACCCCAGCGATCGAACTCCGCGATGATGAGCTCGTTGGCGCCGGAGCGGGTGACGATCTGCGGACGGTCGACGTAGTCCGGGAGCTCGACCGGTCCGACTGCCAACATTGCACTGGTGGCGGTCGAGCCCGGGCCGTCCCGCACCTGGAGCGGCTCCAGCGTGTAGAACCGCGCAGGACGCGAGCTCCCCAGGCACCCGGCCAGCGCGAGGGACATCGCGCCGGCGAGGAGCGGCCTCAAGTCGCGATGGCCGATTCCAGTCATTGCTTCCCCTTCAGCACCGCCTCCGGGTGCAGCTCGAGGTAGTCGGCCAGTGTCCGTACCGAGCGGGCGGCGGCGTCGACCTGCCCGAGCGTTTGGGCCAGGTCGTGGCTCAGGTTGCCGCTTGGCTCGGCCAGGTTCTGGTAGGTGCCCAGCGTCGAACGCATCTGGTCGAGGGAGTCGCCCGCCTTCTTCATGGTGGCGGTGAAGCTTGCCGCCATCTCCGCCGACGCTCCTTCCTTCAGGGCCAGTGTCTTCTCGCCCTGGCTGAAGGCGCGGCGCGCGCTCTCCAGCGTCGACCTCGCACTCGCGCTCAGAGGCCCGACCTCGGTCGTGAGCGAGCGGAGGAGGCCGTCGAGGTCGCGCAGGCTGTCCTGCGCCGCGGGAGAATTGACCAGTCGCTCGATCCCGCCGGCAACGGCGATGATCTTCTCGGGGAGGTCATGCAGGGTCTTCAGGATCTCATCGTGCAGGGATGGGATGGTGGGGATCTCCGGATAGCGACGATCGAGACCGACGAGCTTCGGGGGAATCTCGGGGTGGAAATCCATGTTGATGTAGAGTTTCCCGGTCACGAAGCTCTCGACGTCGAGCTGCGCCTTGAGTCCCTTCTCCAGGAGGGGTTCGTAGAAGCGGCCCGCGAAGAGCCCGCTCGTGGCGTCCTCGTTGCCCAGGACGATCAGGCTGTTCGGGTCGAGCTCGACGTAGATGGGGATGGTGATGGACACGGTCTTCGCATCGAGCACTGCGGCAATCTTCGTGACCTGTCCAACCTGGACCCCTCTGAACTTGACGGGCGAGCCGACCGACAGCCCGGTGATCGACCCGGAGAAGTACATCACGTTCGTGAGTCGCTTCTGAAAGAACCTGCCGGAGCCAAAAATGACGACCCCGACGGTGGCGAGCGCAACGGCACCGACGACGAACGCTCCGATGAGCGTCTTGCTCGGTTGCCTAGCCACGGCCCGTCTCTCTGCTGCGGGTGAGGAAAGCATGGACCCGGGGGTCACTCGATTCGGCCAGGAGCTGCTTCGGGTTCCCCGAGGCGATTGCCGTCTTGCTTTCGCCGTCGAGAAGCACCGAGTTGTCGCCGATGGTGAAGATGCTCGCCAGCTCGTGGGTCACCACGACGATGGTGGCGCCGAGACTGTCGCGCAGATCGAGGATGAGGTCGTCCAGACGCCGGGAGGTGATCGGGTCGAGCCCCGCCGACGGCTCGTCGAAGAAGAAGATGTCCGGGTCGAGGGCCATCGCGCGCGCCAGACCAGCCCGCTTGGTCATGCCGCCGCTGATCTCCGAGGGGTAGTAGTCCTCGAAGCCTGCGAGGCCGACCAGCGCGAGCTTGAGTGACGACAGCTCCGAGATCTCTTCCGCGTCGGCGATGGCGTATTCTTGAAGCGGCAGGGCCACGTTCTCCGCGAGAGTCATCGAGCTCCAGAGTGCGCCGCCCTGGTAGAGAACTCCGAAGCGTCGAAGGAGGCGCTCCCGCTCGGGCGGCGCCATCTCCCAGAGACCGCTGCTGGTGCCCTGGTAGAGGATCGTTCCCCGGGCAGGCTCCTGCAGTCCGATGAGGTGACGAAGCAGCGTGCTCTTGCCGCTGCCGCTGCCCCCCATGATGATGAAGATCTCGCGCTCGTTCACGCTGAAGTTGAGGTCTTGAATGACCACCGAGTCGCCGTAGGCCATGGTGAGATCGCTCACCGTGATCTTCCGGTGCGCTTCGCGGGCCCCACTTTCTTCAGATGCCGAGGACATAGGAGATGACCGTGATGATCGCGGTGGCGACCACGATGTTGACGATCCCGGTGACGACGGCGGAGGTGGTGGCCTCGCCGACTGCGGAGGCGCTGCGACCACTACGGATGCCGCGCATGCATCCAGTCAGCGCCACCAGCACTCCGAAGACGAAGCTCATGAACAGGCCGAGAAACAGGTGGTTGAGGCCGACCGCGCGCTTCGTCTCCTCGAGATACTGCACCGGGCTGATCCCGAGCATCGAGGCGGAGACGACGAGCCCCCCGGTGATTCCCACGAGATCGGCGTAGAGACAGAGCAAGGGCATCATCAGGGAGAGCGCGAGCAACCGAGGAAGGACGAGGAAGTCCATCGGCGGAATGCCCAGCGTCTTCAGGGCATCAATCTCCTGGTTCGCCTCCATCGTGGCGAGCTCCGCGGTGAAGGACGCCCCGGTGCGGCCGGTGACGATGATCCCGGTCATGATCGGCGCGATGTCGCGGAGCATGCCGATGCCCACGAGGTGCGCGACGTAGATCTGCGCCCCGAAGTTCCGGAGCTCTATCGCGCCGACGAAGGCGAGGATGATTCCCACCAGCAAATTGATGAGGGCGACGATCCCGAGTGATTGCGCTCCGCAGTCCTGTAGGGCGCGTAGGAGGTCCGACCGCCGGAACCGTGCCTTCCCCGTGAGGAGGCCCAGCAGAGAAACGAACGCTTCACCGATGAAGGCGAGCGTGTCGCGCCAACCGTTCCTCCAGCCGATCGCCGCATCGCCGACGCGGGCGAGGAAGGGCTTTGGTGTCGCCCTCCGGCGCGCATGTCTCGCCGGAACCGCGGTGGCGAGGGCGAGGAGCTGCTTCACCCCCTCGGGCAGCCCGTGCCGGTCCACCTCGACGCCGAGCTCCGTGCATCGCGACACCACCGCCAGGAGGAACGTGAGCAGCCCGCTGTCCCAGCCGGCGAGGACGCTGGTCTCGAGCATGACTCTTTGCGGATGAGGCGGTCTCGCGATCTCTTCGAGCACGCCCTGGGGGGCCGGGAGCCCGCCCCCAAGCTTCCACTCGCCGCCCAGCGCGACATGCAGTGTGCCATCGGGCCTTCTCGCGTACTCCAGATTGACCCGCTGCACGCCCGACGTCCCGTCTTCGGCGACTTCCTGCCCGATCATTGGACAGGCTCCTCACCGTGGAGTCGGTCCCCACTCACGGGGCCGTGAGAGAGCCGTCCAACCTCCTGGGCCGTGGCGCGCAAGTGTCCTCGGGGGTCTTTGAGTCCCGGTGACCGGCGTTGTTAACGCGACAGTTCTGGACGACGTTCGAGGGAGCGGTTGGACCGGCCCGTCACTTCACCGCGGCATCCACGAGATCCCGGATGACGGCAGGCGGAGCGACCTACTTCTCGGTGAGGCCGTATCGGCTGTGAGTCCTGGTCGAGCTCAAGACCGCATCGACTCGACGTCGATCCCGTATCGCGCAACCCAGCGGAGGATCTGCGTCCTCCCCTTCTGAAGGACACGCGCCACGGCGCTGAGATTTCCGCCATGCTCACGGATGAGGAGCACCAGCTCGTCCCGGTGCTTGGACTCCTCCGGCGTCAGCTCGCGCGGCGGCTCCGGCTCCTCCGTCCCCACCACGGTCTCGGGAAGATGGGCCACCTCGATTGAACCGCTCGGGCTGAGGGCCAGCGCCCCCGCCAGCGCCTGTTCCAGCTCGCGGATGTTCAGCGGCCACCGATACTGCAAGATCGCCTGCCCCGCGGCGGGGGTGAACCTCAGGTCCGGGCGCTCGGGGGCGACCTTCCGCACGAGCAGCACCAGCAGCAAGGGAATGTCCTCGGTACGGTCGCGGAGCGCAGGAAGGCGCAGGGTGACTCCATCGAGCCGCGCCAGCAGGTCGTGTCGGAACCGTCCTTCCCTGACCAGGCGCTTCAGGTCGTGATGCGTCGCAGCCACCACACGCAGGTCGAGAGGCTCGGGCCGACTCCCGCCGACGGGCACGATCTCGGCCTCCTGCAGGACACGAAGGAAGGCCGCCTGAGCAGTTGCCGGCAAATCGCCGATCTCGTCCAGGAACAGCGTGCCTCCATCCGACGTGCGAACCCATCCCGGGCGATCATGCGAAGCTCCGGAAAAGGCGCCCTTCTTGTGCCCGAAGAGCTCGCTCTCCACCAGGTTGGGAGGGATCGCCCCGCAGTTCACCGGTACCAGCGCTCCCCGGCGGCCCGACTGCGCATGGATGTTTCGGGCCAGCACCTCCTTGCCGGTCCCGCTCTCACCGACGAGGAGCACCGGAACCCGGCCTCGAGCGACGGCGGCCGAACGCTCGACCACCGCGCCGAACGCGGGGGACAACGTGCTCAGCGGGCCGACCCCCTCCAGCCCCTGGAAGTCGACGGTGGCGGGCCCCACGTCGGGCACATCGGTGCGGAAGCGGAAGAAGGTATGGCCGAGCTGCAGCAAATCCCCGTTGGACAGCTCGGCTTCCGAGGCCGCCTGACCGTCAATGAGCATCCGGTTCTTGGCACCCAGGTCCCTGGCGATCCAGCCGCCATCGACGTGACGGATCTCGATGTGCTCGACGGACATCCAACCGTCCGGAACCTGGATCGAAAGGACCTTGGAGGCGACCTTCGAACGCCGAGCCCCGCCTCTTCCGACCCGGACCTGCTCGATGCCCACCAGGCGCCACCGCGCCGGGCCGACCAGTGGCCGGTCGCATTCGAGCTCCAGGAACAGGTGAGGAACGCGCCGGGCCTGTCCCGGGACATTCTCCTCGACCAGGGAGAGGGTATCGCCCTTGTCGGCCACGGCAGGACAATACTCCCCGTCGTTCGGAAGTCGACTCGGGTGCCGGCAACGGAGGTCGACTCCGTCCATCAGGGGACCAGGCCGTGGCCCGCCGCGATGCTCGGTCTCTTCCGCAACGTCATCGGTCGTGGGCGACGTCGTCACGACACGCCGGGTGAGCAGCAGTCGTGCCGCGCCTGCCGCAGCGGGAAGCCAGCGAATTCAGACGTCCTGCACCATTCCCGGGGCAGCTTTCTGACACCCAGCGAATGTCACTCCGATCTGTGACGTCACAGCCGGCCAGGCGTGGCGGGGCCCCTCGCCGACGGGATTTCGCGGAGTCCAAGGGATGGTCCGGTTTGTGCTCTCCGGGTCGCGGACGAAGTAAACGAGGACGGTCCGCGAAGCGGCCCTGGAGACTCAGTGCATGAGCCCCCGCCCGGTGGCGATATCCACACGACCGGAAGACGAATCGACCGAAAGTCCGCGACCGGCCGGATCCTCGCCCACGCTCGAGCTGGCGCAGGTCCCCTCGTGCGTTCCGCCCAGGGCGCTCCAGGGAGCCGTGACCGCCTCCGACGTCCCGGCGAGCTGCACGCGTCCGCTCGCGGTGGTGACGAGCCTTTTCTTCATGTGGGGCTTTCTCACCTGCCTCAACGACATCCTCGTCCCGCATCTCAAGTCCATCTTCGACCTCGGCTACGCCGAGGTGATGCTGGTCCAGTTCGCGTTCTTCTCGGCGTACTTTCTCTTTTCCGTTCCCTGGTCGAGAGTCGTGAACGCGGTCGGATACCAGCGAACGATGGTCATCGGGCTGGTCCTGATGGCACTGGGCGCCCTGCTATTCGTGCCCGCGGCATCGCTCGTGTCCTTCCCGGTGTTCCTTGGTGCCCTCATCGTTCTCGCAACCGGCATCACCGGACTCCAGGTCTCGGCCAATCCCTACGTCGTCGTGCTCGGGAAGCCCGAGACCGCGTCCAGTCGTCTCGATCTGACCCAGGCGTTCAATTCTCTGGGAACGACCGTCGCCCCGAAGCTGGGCGGTCTCTTCATCCTGGCCGCCGCACCTCTGGCCGCGGACGAGCTGGCCAAGCTGGCGCCGGCGGCCCTCCATGCGTACCGCGTCGAACAAGCTGCCTCGGTCAAGATCCCCTACCTCGTCATCTCCATCGCGCTGGTTGTTCTCGCGGTGATCATCGCCAGGTCGAAGCTTCCGCGCATCGAGACGGCTGCCCAGACCTCGACGAAGGCGGTCGGTGATTCCCTCTGGAAGCACCGCAACCTCCTCCTCGGTGCCCTGGGGATCTTCACCTACGTCGGAGCCGAGGTCTCGGTCGGGAGCTTCCTCGTCAACTACCTCGGCCAGTCCGAGATTGGCGGCTTCTCGCCGAAGACTGCGGCCGGATACGTCTCGTTCTTCTGGGGCGGCGCCATGGTGGGCCGCTTCCTCGGGGCACCGCTGCTGCGGAGGTTCCGGGCCGGACACCTCCTGGCAATCTGCGCCGTCCTTGCCGCCGCGCTGGTCGGGATCTCGATGCTGACCGAGGGGCAGGTCGCGGTCTGGAGCATCCTGGCGGTCGGTCTCTTCAACTCGATCATGTTTCCGACGATCTTCAGCCTCGGGGTGGCCGAGCTGGGGCCCCTCACCAGCAGCGGCTCCGGCATCCTGAACATGGCCATCGTCGGAGGCGCCCTCCTCCCGCTGCTCCAGGGAGCGATCGCCGACCGGATCGGAATCCACTCGGCCTTCTTCGTGCCGGTGCTCTGTTACCTCTACATCCTCTACTTCGCACTCAACGGCTCGAAGCCCAACAGCCAGCGGCTCCGCGCCGCGTGAATCCCGCCATGGACACCAACCTCCTCATCGCCGGCGACGTCGGCGGTACCAAGACCGACCTCGCGGTCTACTCTGCCTGGTCCGGCCTCCGGAATCCGCTGGCGCAGGCGAAGTTCCACAGCGCGGACTTTCCCACCCTCGAAGCGATGGTGAGCCAGTTCCTGGCCAGCGCCGGCAAGTCCGTCTCTCTCGGAACGTTCGCGGTCGCCGGACCGGTGGTCGATGGACGGGTCAAGACGACCAACCTCCCGTGGGTGATGGACGAGCGCTCCATGGCCCGGGAGCTCAAGCTCAGAGAGGTTCGCCTCCTGAACGACCTGCACGCCGTCGCCCTGGCGGTGCCGAACCTCGAACCCCGAGACCTGGTCACGCTCAACGCGGGATCCGCCGTCGACCGCGGCGCCATCGCCGTCATCGCCCCCGGGACCGGGCTGGGAGAGTCCTTCCTCACCTGGGACGGCTCGCGCTACGTCGCCCATGGCTCCGAGGGCGGGCACTCCGATTTCGCCCCGACCGACGCACGCCAGGTGCGCCTCCTCCAGTACCTCCAGCGCCGCTTCGACCACGTTGGGGTGGAGCGGGTCTGCTCCGGGATCGGCGTGCCGAACATCTACGAGTTCTTGAGAGATGACGAGCGCATTCCGGAGCCTGCGGCGGTCACCGAGGCGATCGCCGCTGCGGCCGACCGGACCCAGGCCATCGTCGAGGCTGCGACCGATCCCAGCCGCGCGAGCGAGCGGAGCCAGGCGACGGTCGAGATCCTGACGTCCATCCTCGCGAGCGAGGCCGGTAACCTCGCCCTCAAGGTCTTCGCCACCGGCGGGGTCTACCTGGCCGGCGGAGTCGCGCTTCACCTCCTCGACGCATTGAAAGCGCCCCGCTTCCTCGAGAGCTTCACCAGGAAGGGTCGGTTCAAGAAGCTGATGGGGCGCATCCCCGTTCACGTCATCACGGCGCGGGCCGCGCTCGCCGGCGCCGCCATCAATGGACTGGAACTCCTGAGAAACGAGGTCACACGATGAAAGCCACACGACTGCTTCACGACGCCGGCCAGAGCCTCTGGCTGGACAACATCAGCAGGGAACTGCTCGAGAGCGGCACGCTCCAGCACTACATCGACGAGCTCTCCGTCACGGGGCTCACGTCGAATCCGACGATCTACGACCATTCGATCAAGAACGGCGCAACCTACGACTCGGCAATTGCCGCGAAGCTGCGACGGGGCAAGTCGGGTGAGGAGCTGTTCTTCGAGCTCGCGCTGGAGGACCTCACCCGGACCGCGGACCTGTTCCGTCCCATCCACGAGAAGACCAACGGCGTGGATGGCTGGGTTTCACTGGAGGTGTCTCCGCTCCTCGCCTACGACGCCACCCGGACGCTCGCCGCTGCGCGGGACCTCTTCGCGCGGGCGTCCCGTCCGAACTTCTTCATCAAGATTCCCGGAACCGTCGAGGGTCTGCCCGCCATCGAGGAGGCGATCTTCGCCGGCATCCCGGTCAACGTGACCCTGCTCTTCTCGCGCGAGCACTACCTCGCTGCCGCGGAGGCGTACCTGCGTGGGATCGAGCGGCGGATCGAGGCGGGCCTCGACCCCAGCGTCGCCTCGGTGGCCTCGGTCTTCGTGAGCCGCTGGGACAGCGCAGTGGCCGGGCAGGTTCCGCCCGCGCTGCAGAACCAGCTGGGCATCGCCGTCGCCAAGCGCACCTACCAGGCCTTCAGCGCTCTCCTCTCATCGGCTCGCTGGCGGCGGGTCTACAACTTCGGCGCCCGGCCCCAGCGTCTCCTGTGGGCCAGCACGGGAACGAAGGACCCCAAGGCCTCCGACATCCTGTACGTCAAGGCGCTTGCCGCGCCCTACACGGTCAACACCATGCCCGAGGCCACCTTGAAGGCCCTGGCGACACACGAGGACGTCGGCGAGCTTCTCCCCGGGGACGGTGGCGATTGCGAGGAAGTCCTGACACGGTTCGCCGCCGCCGGCGTCAACCTCGCCACCCTGGCGACCAAGCTCCAGACGCAGGGAGCAGAGGCATTCGTGAAGTCCTGGAACGACCTGCTGGGAGTGATCTCCTCGAAGAGCGCCGCGCTTGGAAAGCGCGGTGCGGAGGTGCACCCGTGAGCAACGCGAAGCCTGCCGCGGCATGGAAGGCGCTCGAGTCCCATGCGGCGACGATGAGCAAGACACATCTGCGCCAGCTCTTCGCCGAGGACCGCAAGCGGGGTGAGCGGATGGCGGTCGAGGCGGTGGGCCTGTACCTCGACTATTCGAAGAATCGCGTGACCGACGAGACGCTGAGGCTCCTGGTGAAGCTGGCCGAGGACTCAGGGGTCCGGGACCGCATCGACGCCATGTTCCGGGGCGAGAAGATCAACGTCACCGAGAAGCGGGCGGTCCTGCACGTCGCCCTCCGCGCCCCGAAGGACGCGAAGATCCTCGTTGACGGCAAGGACGTGGTCCCCGAGGTCCACTCCGTCCTCGACCGGATGGCCGCCTTCTCCAACCGGATCCGGAGCGGAGAGTGGAAGGGGCACACCGGCAAGCGAATCCGCAACATCGTCAACATCGGGATCGGTGGCTCCGACCTCGGCCCGGTCATGGCCTACGAGGCGCTCAAGCACTACACCGACCGGTCCCTGGACTGCCGCTTCGTCTCCAACATCGACGGCACCGACTTCGCCGAGGCGGTGCGCGACCTCGACCCTGCCGAGACCCTCTTCATCGTCTCGTCCAAGACCTTCACCACGCTGGAGACGATGACCAATGCCCGGACCGCGCGGGCCTGGTCACTGGCCGGACTGGGCGGGGACGAGAGCTCGGTCGCGAAGCACTTCGCCGCCGTCTCGACCAACGCCGCCGAGGTCACCAAGTTCGGAATCGACGTCGCCAACATGTTCGGGTTCTGGGACTGGGTGGGCGGCCGGTACTCGATGGATTCGGCCATCGGCCTGTCGACGATGATCGCCATCGGCCCGGAGCGCTTCCGGGAGATGCTGAGCGGCTTCCGGCAGATGGACGAGCACTTCCGGACCGCTCCCTTCACCTCGAACCTGCCGGTGCTGATGGGGCTGCTGTCCCTCTGGTACAACGACTTCTTCGGCGCCCAGACCGTGGCGGTGCTGCCCTACGAGCAGTACCTCAAGCGCTTCCCGGCCTACCTCCAGCAGCTCACGATGGAGAGCAACGGCAAGCACGTCACCCTCGAGGGCACGCCGGTCGAGCACGAGACCGGCCCGATCTACTGGGGAGAGCCCGGCACCAACGGCCAGCACTCGTTCTACCAGCTGATCCACCAGGGCACTCGCCTCATCCCCTGTGACTTCATCGCCTTCGCCAAGCCGCTCAACGTGGTTGGCCGGCACCACGACATGCTCCTGGCCAACGTGTTCGCGCAGACCGAGGCCCTCGCCTTCGGGAAGACTCCCGAGCAGGTGAAGGCCGAAGGGACGCCGGACTGGCTCGTCCCCCACCGGGTCTTCGAGGGAAATCGTCCTTCGAACACGATCCTGGCCGAGCGCCTCACTCCCGAGACGCTGGGCAAGCTGGTCGCGCTCTACGAGCACGCCGTGTTCACCCAGGGCGTGATCTGGAACATCGACTCGTTCGACCAGTGGGGCGTCGAGCTGGGGAAGGTGCTGGCCCAGCGGATCATCCCCGAGCTGGAGAGCTCCTCCGAACCGGCGCTCGAGCACGACAGCTCGACGAATACCCTCATCCGCCGGTATCGCGCGCAGCGGTCATGAACAAATTGAATCTGAAGCCGGGAGTCCTCACCGGCTCCGCGGTCACCGAGCTCTTCGCCTACTGCAAGGAGGCCGGCTGCGCCCTCCCGGCGGTGAACGTCATCGGTTCGAACTCGGCGAACGCGGCGATGGCAGCGGCCCGGGAGGCGCGCGCACCGATCATCATCCAGATCTCGCATTCCGGCTCGCAATCCTTCGCGGGCAAGACACTCGACAACGGCCGCCACCAGGCGTCCATCGCCGGTTCCATCGCCGGGGCTCATCACGTGCGAAGCCTGGCACCTATCTACGGAGTCCCGGTCGTTCTGCACACCGATCATTGCGCAAGGAAGCTCCTTCCCTGGCTGGACGGGACGATCGAAGCCGACGAGGCGTACCATCGCGAGCACGGCGAGCCGCTCTTCAGCACGCACATGATCGACCTCTCGGAGCAGCCGCTGGCCGAGAATCTGGCGACCAGCGCCCGGTACCTGGCGCGCCTCGCCCGGATGGGATCGACGCTTGAGCTGGAGATCGGCATCACCGGGGGCGAGGAGGACGGCGTCGACAATCGCGGGGTGGCGCACGAGCGGCTCTACACCAACCCGGAGGACGTCCTTCAGGTCCACGACGCTCTCTCGCCGATCGGTCGCTTCAACCTCGCCGCCGCCTTCGGAAACACCCACGGCGTCTACGCGCCCGGGAACGTGAAGCTCCGGCCGACCATCCTCCGTGACTCGCAGCGCCTGGTGGAGGAGCGGCGAAAGACCGGACCAAAGCCGATCAACTTCGTCTTCCACGGCGGCTCGGGCTCGAGCCACGCCGAGATCGCCGAGGCGGTCTCCTACGGCGTGGTGAAGATGAACATCGACACGGATACCCAGTGGGCGTTCACCCACCCGATCAAGACCTTCATGGACGACAAGGGCGGCTATCTCCTGAGCGAGGTCGGCAATCCCGAGGGGCCGGACCGGCCGAACAAGAAGTACTTCGACCCGCGTGGCTGGCTGCACCTCGGCGAGCAGGGGATCACCTCGCGCCTGCTGACCGCCTACGACGATCTGGGATCGCGCGACCGCTTCGTCTTCTGAGCGGCTGCTACCGCTGCT
>RPRB01000125.1 GCA_003818285.1 Myxococcaceae bacterium | reverse complement strand
GCCTTCCCGGTCCGGGGGCGAGTGTGCCGCACGCAGGACGACGGACCGGGCCGCCCGGCCACTTCCCGTCTGTCGGCCCCCGCGTGTAGCGTTCCACTCCGCCACCATGTCCGCTCTCGAGCGGTTCCTCGCCCAGCCCATCGGTCAGCTCCGCGAGCGGTTATTCACCCGAGGGCGCCCCGTCCCGGCGGGGCTCCTGGAGGCACTCGAGCAAGCCGGGCGGCGCGCGGCGCGGGAGCTTGCACGCGCGATCCGGGGCCGGCGAGAGAAGAACCGCTCGGAGGGCCAGCGGCTCCGGAACTTGCTGAGATTCGAGGTCGAGCTCTGGGAGGCCGGTCACCTGCATGTCGCCGGCGTGGACGAAGCGGGGATGGCTCCTCTGGCGGGCCCGGTGGTGGCGGCGGCGGTCATCCTTCCCCACAGCTACAAGCTGCGCGGCATCGACGACAGCAAGGTGCTCGACGCCGAGACCCGCGAGCGCATGGCCGCCGAGCTGAAGCGCGACGCAGTCGCCTGGGCCGTGGGAGTGGCCGAGGTCGAGGAGATCGATCGGCTCAACATCTACCACGCGGGGCTCCTGGCCCTCCGCCGCGCGCTGCTCGGGCTCCCCACGACGCCCAGCTTCGTCCTCGTCGATGCCCGTCGGATCCCGAAGTGTCCGGTCCCCCAGCGAGGCATCATCCACGGCGATGCGCTCTCGCTGACCATCGCCGCCGCGTCCATCATCGCCAAGACCACGCGCGACGCGCACATGGCCGAGCTCGACGCCCGGTTCCCGGGCTACGGCTTCGCGGCGCACAAGGGGTACCCCACGCCGCAGCACGAGGTTGCTCTCCGCGCGCTCGGTGCCTGCCCCGTCCATCGCCGGAGCTTCGCCCCGGTGCGGCAGGCGCTGGGGCTCGAGCCCATCCAGGAGATGCTCTTCGAGCCGCCGCCGGTTCCGCCGGAACCGCCCGGTCCGTGAGCCACGACGTCGACATCGATGCCTGGCTGTCGGCCGAGGGGTTCGATCTCCCCGAGGGGCGGGCCCGCGCCCGCGAGTCGCTGGAGGCGGTCGGACTGACCCGCCCGGGGAAGACCCGGATGAGCGCCGCGAAGGAGGAGCGCGCGCGGACCCTGCTCGACGAGCAGCTCTATCGGCACTGCGCGACCCCGGCCTGCGTGGCCGCCGCGACGCGCTCGGGCCGGATCCCGGTACGGACCGCACAGCGGACCGCGTGCGCCTCGTGCGGGGGCTCCGACAACCGGCGGGCCGAGGAGGCCCTGGTGGCAGCCTGCGCTCGTGTCGGCATCCGACGACTGACCATCGTCGGCGGCTCGCCGTCGGTCCGTGAGGAGCTGCGCGACGCGCTCTCTGATCGGCTCGAGCTCCGTCTGGTGGATGGGACAGAGCGGCGCACGCTGGCGCAGGCCCGGCTGGATCTCGAATGGGCCGATCTCGTCTTGCTCTGGGGTGGCTCCGAGCTCGACCACCGGGTGAGCACCCTCTACACCGGCGCGCCGGCCGCGGTCCGGCGCAAGCTGGTCCACGCCTCGAAGCGAGGCATCGCGGCGCTCCTCGAGGCCGCCGTGGTCCATCTCTCCCGCAATGGCTGAACGAGCGGCACAGGCACTCGCGCTGGGCCTGGTCCTGGTCGTGGGTGGCTGCAAGCCCAGCTGGCCGCGCTTCGAGGCGCCCGACGGGACGTTCAGCGCCGACCTCCCGCCGCCCTTGCGCGTCGACGCAGAGCGGAGCGAGGGCAACCAGCGTCTACTCTCGATTGAGTCCCGCGGGACCGAAGATCAGGGCTTCCTGGTGCAGCGGCGGCGGCCCGCGCCGGGGCGGCGGCTCGATCCACAGGGTGTCCTCGATGGTTTCTGTGGCGAGTTCGCCCGGGCCCGGGACTATCAGATCACCGCGGATGCCCGGGGGACGCGCCGGGACGGACGACCAGCCCAGACCTGCGCCTTCCACGGGCAGGGGCTGGAGATCCGGATCCAGGTCATCGCCGGCGGCCAGTGCGTATACACGCTGATGGCGATGTGGCAGGGGCCCGCGCCCGACGTCGACCGCTTCTTCGACGCGTTCCGGGTGAAGAAGGACTGCAGCGCCGACGAGCCGCCCTGAGCGGTGGCACCGGCACGCAACCACGCGGAAGAACGAGGCGATTCCCGCTCGAGTCCATCGGAGGTGCCCCATCGGAGGTGCCAGACACCTTCGACGCGGACGGAAGGTGCAGACGGAAGGTGCCAGACGGAAGGAGACGGAAGGTGCCAGACACCTTCGACGGAGACGGAAGGTGCCAGACACCTTCGACGGAGACCTTCGACGCGACGCCTTCGACGCCGAAATCTTCGACGACTCCCCAAGTCCATCGAAGTGCCGGACACCTTCGATCGGGCACGCAACCACGCGTAGGGACAAGGCGATTCCGCTGAGTCCCTCGAAGATGCGCATCCAAGGCCATCGAAGGTGCCAGACACCTTCGACGCCTCATCGAAGGTGCCAGACACCTTCGACGGACACCTTCGACGGTCTGCCTTCGGGCGCGGGCCGCTCGGGGCGGCGCGGGCGCCTATTCCTCTTCGTTGCGCAGCGCGGCGAGAACGTTGAGGTCCTCGAGCGTCGTCGTGTCGCCCGTGGTCTGCCGACCCGCGGCTACGTCCCGGAGGAGCCGGCGCATGATCTTGCCGGACCGGGTCTTGGGCAGACCCTCCGCGAAGCGGATCTCGTCCGGCCGGGCGATCGCCCCGATCTCCTTGGCCACGTGCGCGGAAAGCGCCTGCTTGATGGCCGCCGTGGGCTCCACGCCCTTCTTCAGCGTCACGAACGCCACCAGCGAGGTTCCCTTCAGCTCGTCCGGACGGCCCACCACCGCCGCCTCGGCAACCCGACCCTCGGAGACCAGGGCGCTCTCCACCTCGGCAGTGCCCAGGCGGTGACCGGCGACGTTCACCACGTCATCCACCCGGCCCATCACCCAGAGATAGCCGTCCTGATCGATTCGCGCGCCGTCCCCGGTGAAGTACTTGCCGGGAATCTCGCTGAAGTACGTGTTGGCGTAGCGCTCGGGGTCCTTGTACAGGGTGCGCAACATCGCGGGCCACGGCCGGGTGATGAACAGCTTGCCACCCGAGCCGAGCGGCACCGGCTTGCCGTCCTTGTCCAGCACCTCGGCCTTGATGCCGGGCAGCGGCAGGGTCGCGCTCCCGGGCTTGGTCGACGTCGCGCCGGGGAGCGGCGTCACCATGATTCCGCCTGTCTCGGTCTGCCACCAGGTGTCGACGATGGGGCAGCGCCCCCTGCCGATCACCTCGCGGTACCAGATCCACGCCTCGGGGTTGATCGGCTCGCCCACGGTCCCCAGCAGCCGCAGGCTCGACATGTCGTGCTTCTTGGGGTGCTCGTCCCCCAGCCGCATGAAGGCGCGGATCGCGGTCGGCGCGGTGTAGAGGATGGTGATCTTGTTCCGGGCGATCATCTCCCAGAACCGGTCCGGACCCGGCGTGGTCGGCGCGCCCTCGTACATGAAGGCCGTCGCGTGGTTCATCAACGGGCCATAGACCACATAGCTGTGCCCGGTGACCCAGCCGACATCCGCGGTGCACCAGTAGGTGTCCGAGTCCTTCAGGTCGAACACCCAGCGGGTGGTCAGCGAGACGTAGACCGCGTAGCCGCCGGTGGTGTGGAGCACCCCCTTCGGCTTCCCGGTGGATCCCGAGGTGTAGAGGATGAACAGCGGATGCTCGCTGTCCACCCATTCGGGCTCGCAGGTCGCGGACTGACCTGACACCAGCTCGTTCCAGAGAATGTCCTTGGGCCCCTTCGCCGGCGCCGTCTTCGCGGTGCGCTGGGCCACGATGACCTTCTCCACGGTGGGCATCTCCGGGAGCGCGGCGTCGACGTTGCCCTTCAGCGGGACCGCCGCGCCCTTCCGCCATCCGCCGTCCGAGGTGATCACCACCTTCGCCCCGGCGTCGTTCATCCGTTCCCGGAGCGCCTCGGCCGAGAATCCGCCGAACACCACCGAGTGCACCGCGCCGATCCGCGCGCAGGCCAGCATGGCAACGGCCACCTCGGGGATCATCGGCAGGTAGATGCCGACCCGGTCGCCCTTCTGGACGCCGAGCGACTTCAGCCCGTTGGCCAGCCTGCAGACCTCGGCGTGCATCTCGCGGTAGCTGATCCGGCGCTGGTCGCCCGGCTCGCCCTCGAAGATCAGCGCCGTCTTGTCACCGTGGGTGGCGAGGTGCCGGTCGAGGCAGTTGTAGGAGAGGTTGGTCGTCCCGCCGACGAACCACTTGGCGAAGGGCGACTTCCACTCCAGGACCTTCTGGAACGGCGTCTTCCAGAAGATCTCCTCCTTGCCGCGCGCACCCCAGTACCCTTCCGGGTCGCGATCGGCCTGCGCAACCAGCTCGCGGTACTGTTCCATCGACTTGATGTGGGCCTGGCGCGAGAACTCGGGTGGGGGCGGGAAGACACGACCCTCGGTGAGGACCGAGGTGATGTCCGGGGAGTCGGCCATGGCGAAGCTCCTCCTCTTCTGGTTCAGGGACAGCTTGCGTTGGTGTTCAGACCAGCCTGGTACTCGAACCAGGCCTGACAGATGCAGGTTTCGGGTCGCGGGGCGGACGTGGTGATCCGGATCAAGCCCGAGAATCGCGTCGAGCTCTGCGTGGTCGCGTCGAGGTGGACGTCCACGAGCTGAAGCTGACAGGCCTGGCCGCCGATGGGGAGCAGGATGTTGGCCGCGGTTCCGTCGGCGCTGAAAGCCTCCTCGCTGTAGGCGAACTGCCCCGCCATCGAGACGGTCAGCAATTCGCCCTGGCTCGGAGTGGAGAAGCGGAACTCCACCTCCACCACGTTCCCGGAGACCGTCAGCCGCGCCCCCAGGTTCGCGGCGGCATCCGCGAGCAGCTGGCACTCGTCCCGGATGATTCCAGAGGGCCGCACGGGAGTCAGGGCATAGCACCCTTCCTCCTGCTCATGCGTCCGTCCGCCACAGGCGATCAGGGAAGAGGTGAGGATCACGACTGCCATCCGTGCATTCATCTAAAGGGCCCGAGAGTCTAGAGACGGCGCGCGGGGCCTTCAATCGCCTCTGCCGGCTGGCCGCGCCCGCTGGTACTCTGTCAGGCAGACCCCATGCGAGCCCTCCTCGCGCTGCTCGCCCTGGGCGTGCTCCTGACCGCCCACGAGCTGGCGCACCTCCTCGCCGCCCGCATCTTCGGCACCCGGGCGGTCGTCTTCTCCTTCGGGGTGGGTCCTCCCCTCTTCGGCTTCCGCGCGCTCGGGCAACGCTGGGCCATCGGGGCCATCCCCTTCGGCGGCTGGCTCCGGCTCGAGGGGGAGAACCCCCACGACGCGGCGCGTGCATCGGGGGTCCCCTTCGCCGCGCTCTCCGTCGGACGCCGGTTCGCGGTCTTCGCCGCCGGGCCGGTCGGGAGCTGGGCCGTCGCGGTGCTGCTCCTCGCCGGTCTCTTCGCCGCCGGCACCCACCACCCGATGGGCGCGGTCATCGGCGGGGTCGAGCCCGGCTCGCGGGCCGCGCTGGCCGGCTTCAGACCGGGAGACCGCGTCCTCTCCATCGACGGCGACGAGGTGCAGGCGTGGTCCGAGATGGTCGAGGCGCTGAGCCACGCCGGTGGGCCGGCCTCGGTGGCCGTGGCCCGCGGCGCCGGGACGCATACCCTCGAGGTCACGCCCGAGCTCGGCGCCGACGGACGGGCACGCATCGGACTCCGCCAGCTCTACGGGTACGAGCGACTGCCGGTCGGACGAGCACTGTGGCAGGCCGTGCTCCACACCGGGGTCGTGATCCCGAAGATCCTGACCGAGGCCGGCGCACTTCTGGCCCAGCCCTGGGGCGGCTCGGCCCGGAACCACACCGCCGGAGCCCTGGTGTGGAGCGCGGCCGAGGCGGCCGGCACCGGCGCCGATGCTCTGATCCGGAGCCTGGCCGCCCTCTCGCTCGCCCTGGGTCTGTTCTACCTCCTCCCGCTCCCTGCGCTCGACGGAGGCCGGATGCTGCTCACCCTGTGGGAGGCGGCGATGGGCCGCCCCGTGGACGGCCGGGTCCAGACCCTGCTCCAGACGGTGAGCCTCGTGGCCGGCGTGGCTGCGGTGGCCTGGCTCGCCTACGGAGAGGTCCGCCAGGTGCTGTCGGTGACGCTCGGACGCTGAGCCCTCCTCGGCGCCGTTGTGCGCGGCACCCGCGCCGTGGCATGCCAGTGACGGACGCCGCGCCCCGGACGGAGGTCCCCGTCGTGACCGACGCCGCACCCCGCTATCCACCGCAGATCCGCTACATCATCGGGAACGAGGCCGCCGAGCGCTTCAGCTTCTACGGGATGCGGAACATCCTCACGGTGTTCCTCGTCGACTACCTCCTCACCCGCCACACCGGAAACCGGTCCGACCAGGCGCAGGCGGTGTTCCACACCTTCGTGATGGGGGTGTACCTCTTCCCCCTGCTCGGTGGCGTCATCGCCGACTGGTGGTGGGGGAAGTACCGAACCGTGCTCTGGCTCAGCCTGGTCTACGTGGCCGGACACGCCTGTCTCGCGTTCTTCGAGGACAGCGAGCGCGGCTTCTTCACCGGCCTGTTCCTCATCGCCCTCGGGTCGGGCGGCATCAAGCCCTGCGTGTCGTCCTTCGTCGGTGACCAGTTCACCGTCGCCAACCGCTCGCTGGTGCCCAAGGTCTTCGGGTGGTTCTACTGGTCCATCAACCTCGGAAGCTTCTTCGCCTCGGCGACCATTCCCAAGGTGCTGGAGCACTACGGCCCGCGGGTGGCGTTCGGCATCCCCGGCGTCCTGATGGGCATCGCCACCCTGATCTTCTGGGCCGGCCGCAGGCTGTACGTGAAGGTTCCTCCTCGCGAGCCGGACCGCCACGCCTTCGTCTTCGTCCTGCTCTCTGGTCTGTTCGGCAAGGCTCCGGGCGGGTTCTGGCAGCGCGCCCGCGCCGAGCACCCCGCCGAAGCGGTGGACGGTGCCCGAGCGGTGCTCGGGGTGGCGAGCATCTTCGCGCCCATCCCCTTCTTCTGGGCCTGCTTCGACCAGAAGGCGTCGCTATGGGTGCTCCAGGCCCGGAACCTCGACCTCCAGGTCGGCGCGTTCACGCTCGCACCGAGTCAGCTCCAGGCGGTCAACCCGCTCCTGGTGATGCTCCTCGTCCCCCTGGTCACCTACGGCCTGTACCCGTGGCTCGAGCGACGTGGCCTTCGCTTCACGCCGCTGCGGCGCATCGGGTCCGGGCTGGTGCTCACCGCCACCTCGTTCATCGGCGTGGCGATCATCCAGCGAGCGCTGGAGATGGGAGCCCGCCCCTCCGTCCTCTGGCAGGTGGCCCCCTACGTGGTGCTCACCGTCTCGGAGATCCTGGTCTCCATCACCGGCCTCGAGTTCGCCTATACCCAGGCACCGCTCCGGATGAAGGGCACCATCATGAGCCTGTGGCTGCTCACCACCTTCTTCGGGAACTTCGTGGTGGTGCTGGTGAAGAAGCTCGGGCTCGTGCACGGGACGACCGAGTTCCTCTTCTGGGCCGGGCTCACCTACCTCGCCGCGCTCTGCTTCGCGCTCATCGCACGGCGCTACGTGGTGAAGGATCACTACCTGCCGGACGTGACACCCGTCCCGGCGAGCTCTCCCGCCACCGGAGCAACCGCGCGCCTCGCGTAGCAGTCGAAGAGGTGCACCAGTCGAAGAGGTGCACCAGGTCCACCACCGACGTGGCCCGGAGCTTGTGCATGACCCGGCCGCGGTGGACCTTGATCGTCTTCTCGCTGATGCCGAGCTCGGCGGCGATCAGCTTGTTCGGCTTGCCGGCGGCGAGCAGATCGAAGACTTCCCGTTCCCGGGTGGTCAGCCCCTCAAGCAGCCGCGCCGCCTCTGCGACCGTCCTCCGCACCTCGCGCCACTCCGCGTCCAGTGCGATCCCGCGAACCACCGCCGCGGCGAGCACCTCGAGATCCGCGGGCCGCTCGAGAACGTCCACCGCTCCGTCCTTCATCGCCCGGACCGTGCTCGCCACGTCCGCGCCCCGGCTCACCAGCACGATGGACAGGCGCTCCCCCCTGCCCGATCGCGCGAGGAGCTCGAGGCCCAACCGCTCTCCATCGCCGAAGCCCAGCACCAGGCAGTTCGGCTGGTCGCGCTCCAGCGGCTCCAGGAGCGCTCCGGCGTCGTCGAACGCGCGTACGTCGATGGCCATCTGCCGAAGCACGCACGTCAACCCTGCGCACAGCGCCTGGTCCCGATCGAGCACCCAGACCCGTGGCCAGACGGGCGGAGCCACCTCTGCGGTGCCGGACGGCATCCTCACGCAGCACCGGGGGTCTACACGTCGCGTGCCAGCTCACCCGCCCCGGACGCTGCCCTGGCGGCCGCCGTGGATTGCGTCGTTCAACCCCGGACCGAGACTGGCCGCGCAAGACCTGCGCGTCCGCCTCAGAAGCTCACGCCGACCGACGCGACGAAGAACTGGTCGATGCCGCCGGGCTGGAACCAGTACGCGGTCAGGTCGAGCTTCCACACGGTCACCCCCAGCAACGGGCCGAACACCACCTCCCGTGCGGTGTGAAAGACGCGCGTGCGCTGGATCACCATCCCGGCGCGGAGCCACTCCCAAGGCCGGACGTCGAGCTCGGACCACACGTAGACGAATCCGCCGGTGTCGTTCTGGACGTCGAACACCCACTCCGCCTGCGAGCTGAAGGAGAGCGGGCCCCACCCCAGCGCGAGCTCCAGCCCCACGATGGGTCCGCCCGCCTCGCCGAACATGCACCCCACGATGGGCGTGAGCCCGACGGTCACCCTCTCGCCGAACTCGAAGTTCCAGCCGACGAACGTCGACGCCGTCCGCTTCGCCTCGTAGTTGTAGCGGGCCTCGAGGTGGATCGGACCGTGATCCGCCGTGGCGGTCACCACGCCGAAGTTCTGGTCGGGGACGAAGTACCAGGAGAAACCAGCGCCGAAGCTCCAGGGCCGCTCCTCGGGACCGGCGTGCTCGACGGGCTGCGCCGACACCGGCGCGGCGGCCAGGAGCGCCGGGGCGAACAGGACGCCTGCAGCGCGCGCGAGCCTCATCCGCCGAGCGCCGTCACCGCGGCCACCAGCACCGCGCCGGTGGTGAGCATCGCCAGCCCGACCCTCACCGGGCGAAGGCCGGAGTACCGGCCGACCGCATAGCCGGTCAGGAACAGCAGCCCCAGGGCGAGCGCTCGGGAGATCATCTTCGCCAGGGCGAGGTCATGGGTCAGGAGATACGGCAGGGCCACCGGGAAGGTGCTGGCGACCACCAGGAGGAACACCCCCACGGCCCCGAGCAGGTCCTCGCCCCGGATCCGGGCGGGCTCCTGCAGGTCGAGCTGGGCCGCGGCGAGCTTCGTCCGGATCCGCTCGATCTCGCTCGCGGTCAATCCTTCCACGACGGGTGCAGGAAGAAGCTCCGAGAGAACCGCGGAAATGTCGGTCCCCTCCCGGAGCGAACGGGCCAGGAGGGAGCGACGCCCGCGGCCCAGCACCCCGTTCAGGACGTACATCACCGCATCGACCAGGCCCCAGGCAACGTTGCAACCCAGCGTGCTGACGAAGAGTGCGCGCGTCTCGTGCTCGGTCACCTCCGTCACGCTCAGGGCGCCGGTGAGGGTCAGGGCCATGATCAGCCCGAACAGCACCTCGGAGGCGCGGTCATACGGGCTCAGAACGCCTCGGATCGCCTGCTCGGGGAGACGCATGGAAAGCGCCGATTCCTTCGCGCGCTGGCGCCCCGCTCCATGGGACCTTGGTCCGATAGCCGGCGGCACGCGCGCTCCACGAACGTGTAGGTCTGGGGGATACCCGGGGACAGGGAGAGGAGCCATGATGGTGCGCCACGCGCTGTTCCTCGCAGTCGGCCTCTGCGGCACGGCGGCGATCGCCCAGACGCCACCGCCCACCGCGGCGCCGGCCCAGCCGCCGTCCGGAACACCCGCCGGAGCTCCCCCACCCGCTGCCGCGCCACCCCCCGCTGCAGCGCCGGCCGCGCCCGCCGGAGCAACGAAGGCCCCGGCCGCTCCCGCTCCCGCCGGGGCGCCTCCGGCAGCGACGACGGCCACCCCGGCCGCCGCGGCGCCCACCGCCGCTCCACCGGTCATCGCGGTGAAGACGGACTCGCCCTGCAAGGAGGACGTCCAGGCGTTCTGCGCAGACGTCCAGCCCGGAGTGGGCCGTCTCTACCGCTGCCTCTGGGAACACGAGGGAGAGCTGTCGGTCAGCTGCCGCGCGCGGATGACCGAGATCCGCACCACGGGGGGCGGCGAGTGCAAGGACGACATCGCCAAGTTCTGCGCCACGGTCCCCCAGGCCCGGGGAATGCTGGCCAAGTGCCTCGACCAGCACCATGCCGAGCTGAGCGAGGGCTGCAAGGCGCTCGCCTCGAAGGCGGGTGCCGCTGCCGGCGCCGCGCCCGCCGCACCCACCGGCGCGAGCCCCGCGGCGACCGGTGCTGCAGGCGGAGCGGCCTCAGGCGCGCCGAAGCCGGCGGCGCCCCCTCCCGCGGCGAAGCCTGCCCCCGACGCGGGCAAGTGACTCTCCCGGCCTACGGGCCGAGGCCGACCCACTCCTCGCCGTCCTCGAACCGCTCCTTCTTCCAGATCGGGACGTCGGCCTTGAGCCGCTCGATGGCGTGCCGGCAGCCCTCGAACGCGGCGGCCCGGTGCGGCGCGGAGACGGCAATGACCACCGCGGCCTCACCCGGGGCCAGCGTTCCCACCCGGTGCACGATGGCCACCTCGGTTCCGGGCCAGCGCGACTCGATGTCGCGCCCGATGCTCGCCATCGCCCGCTCCGCCATCCCCGGGTAGGCCTCGTAGCTCAGCGCGCTCACCCGCCGGCCACGGGTCTCGGAGCGCACGGTGCCGGTGAAGGTGACCAGCCCGCCACGCTCCGTCCCGCCCACCGCCCGAACCACCTCGTCCAGCTCGAGCGCCTTCTCCGACAGCCGGAAGCAATCCGAGCCGCCCGCCACCGGCGGCACCAGGGCCACCTCGGCTCCGTCGGGGACCGCCGCGTCCAGAGACGTGAACTCCTGGTTCACCGCCACCCGGAGGTGCGGCAAGAGCGCGCGCAGATCCGGATGACGCACCGCCAGCGTCTCCAGGAGCTGCCGCACCGGTCCGCCGCCCCACTCCACCGTCTCCTGCGCCGTGCCGGCGCGCTCGCGAGCCGCAGCGAAGTAGAGGACGGTGAGCGCCACGCTAGAACTCGAAGCCCAGCCCGAAGGTGAAGTAGCGCGCCGAGAGGTTCAGCCCGATCTTTCCGAAGTCGTCGATCTTGTCGTAGTTGTACTCGGCGAAGATGTACGTCCGGCGGATGCCGGTGTCCGTCACCATGTCCTTCGCCATCTGCGGCGAGAGCACGTTCAGGATGAAGGCCACGCCGGCCGTGAAGCCGTAGCCCCACTTCAGACCCGAGCCGCTCAGTCCGTTCACCACCTCGGTGGTGCCGCCCTTGGTCACCCGCCACGGCGTCATGAGCAGCGCCAGCTTCACGTACGGAACGAAGGGGATTCCCCAGCGCGTCCAGGTGGCGTCGAACCGGTAGGCCACCGGAATACGGAGCGGGAAGATGATCAGCGCAGTCTTCTCGGTGGACGGCTGACCGTTGTCGGGGCCATCGGTGACCAGGATGGCCGGGGCGTACTTCTCGGCGTAACCGGCGGCGAAGCCGACGGTGACCGACCCGTAGCCACGCCAGGCGACAAAGTCGGCCTCAGCGCCGCCGAACAGCATGCTCTTGTTCCCGAAGATGGTCTCGTAAGGATTCGACGAGATTCCCTCCTCGTCCCCGACGCGAGGAATCAGCGTTCCCATCTTCAGCTCGAAGATGAAGCCGATGGGGGGCTCGGGAGGCGGCGATGGCTTCAGCTGCACCACCGTCTGCGCGGACGCGACCGAGGCGGCCAGCAGCACCGCGACCGCGACGGCGACGGCCCTCACCGGCGCCTCCAGAGGAGCGAGATCAGCACCCCCAGTGCGCCAATGACGGAGGGAACCGCGGCGTCGGCCGTGCTGCAGCCGCCCAGATCGTGGCCGCCCGCGTCCTTGTACTCGCCCCAGAACCCGTTGGAGGTCTGCGGTGTGGCGCTCAGCGGGGTGTTGTAGCCCGAGACGTTTTCCACCACGTCGACCGACTGGGCCCGGACGAGATAGGTGAGGCCGTTCGTCAGGCCGGTGATCGACTGGCTGGTCTTGGCCGCCTCGAGATTGGGTCCCTGCCTCCAGACCGGGCCGGCATCGCCAGCAGGGGCCTCCGCGTACTGGATCTCGTAGCGGAGCAGCGTCTCCCCCTCGGCTCCCAGCTGCACGACGATCTTCGAATCCTGCGCCAGCAGGTTCATCGACGGGGGAACGGGAGGTTTGGCGTCGTAGTGGAGGGTGAGATTGCTGGACGAGGTGACCGTGCCGTCACAATTCGTGCTGCTGGGGCGGTACATCACGAAAGCACAGACGGCATTCGTGAAATCCTGTCCGTCGGGACAGTTGCCGCCCAGTGAAGGCATGTCCCTCAAGCGCTTGCTCGCGATCTGCCCGCTTCCCGCCTGAAGATCGGACGTGCTCACCGTTTCGAGGATCACGTCCGCAGAGGTGCCCCCATCGGTGACCAGGGTGTTCGGCCCGGCGGGAGGGCAGCCCTGAGCGCTGGTGACGAAGATCTGCATGTCGCTGCAGGCGCCGCCCAGACCCGACGCGGTCCACTGGATGATGTACGAGTTACCATCGAGGCACGACTGCTGGCTGAAGGGGAGCGAGGTCACGGTCCCCCCCGCGCCGAACCCGCCGAAGTTGAGGGAAATCGACTGGGCCAGGGCCGGGCTCGCGACCACGAGCAGGACCAGTCCCGCGCGGAGGGGAGTGGGCATCCGCCCGAGGGATAGCAAGGGCGGGGCCAGCTGTCGCGCCCCGCCCCCACCCCGGAGACGCGATGCTCGGCAGGTCAACGCGACACCCTTGCAAGCCCTCCTCTGTCAATTTGTCACAGGGGCCTGGCTCACCAGCTCGGCCACCTCGAGACACAAACGGGCCGTTGCCCCGGCGTTGTCGATGGCCGCGACCAGCTCCAGCGAGTCCGCGCTCCCGGCGAAGGCGCGGATGCGCCCCACGTGGATCGCGTCGTCGGCGGTCACCAGCATCGGCATGGGGTAGACGCGCTCGCCCGGAACGTCGAGCACCTTGATCCCCGGCGCGGGCCTGGGCAGCCGCCGGGCCTCGGGCCGGCGCACCCGGCGGGCCAGGCGGAAGGGGCTTCGGCACCAGGTCGCCTAGAAACGCGGGGCCCACACCGCCGTTCCATCGAGCGCCGGGGCCGCGCAACCCCAGAGCAGGCCGGTCTCCGCCCGCCAGGAGAGCTCCTCCAGCGTCGACCCGCTGCCCTCGCTGAACGGGCCGACTTGAGGGATGAGGTTGAACCCCAGCCGGTGCGGGAAGTGCGTGGGCTCGAGCTCCCGGGAGCCGAGAAGACCCGCGGCCTCCTGCCCGAGCTCGGCGACCCCCGGCCGGCCGGCACCCGACGCGCAGATGAGCGCGGGGCCGTGCACCTCCCCCAGCCCGGCCGCGGCG
>RPRB01000124.1 GCA_003818285.1 Myxococcaceae bacterium | reverse complement strand
GGCCAGGACGGCGGGAACTCTCAGCAACTCCGCTCAATTGAAGGCCCCCGATCCCGATGCTAGAGGGCCAGACACCCATGCCTCCCTCCCGGCGTTCCCCGAAGAAGCTGCGTCTCGTGAAGAGCCCCCGGACCGCCCGCACCGCCTCCCAGGACTCGACCCGGAAGCCGGGCTCCAGCGAGGGAAAGAAGGGCCGCCCGGCGCTCCGGACCTACGACGCCGCCACTGCACGGCAGGTGGCCTCGGCGAAGAAGGCCTGGGAGCAGGGCGAGGTGGCGAAGAGCACCGCTCGCGCGCCGGACCGCCGGACCGAGTTCACCACCGACTCCGGGGTCCCCCTTCCCACCGTGCTCACCCCCGCCGACCGGGCCCGCGAGGACGCCCGGGACCTGGGGCTCCCCGGCCAGTTCCCCTACACCCGCGGGGTCCAGCCGACGATGTACCGCGGCCGGCTGTGGACGATGCGGATGTTCGCCGGCTTCGGCTCTCCGGCCGACACCAACCAGCGCTTCAAGTACCTCATGGCGCACGGCACGACCGGGCTCTCCACCGCCTTCGACATGCCCGCGCTCATGGGCTACGACGCCGACCACTCGATGAGCCGGGGCGAGGTCGGCAAGGAAGGCGTGGCCATCTCCACGCTCCGCGACCTCGAGATCCTCTTCGACGGCATCCCGCTCGATCAGGTCACCACCTCGATGACCATCAACGCCTCGGCCATCGTGGCGCTGTGCATGTACATCGCGGTGGCCGAGAAGCAGGGCGTCCCCATGGAGAAGCTGGGGGGCACCATCCAGAACGACATGCTGAAGGAGTACATCGCCCAGAAGGAGTGGATCGTTCCACCCCGGCCGGCGGTGCGCATCGTCGTCGACATGATCGACTTCTGCAGCCGCCACATGCCGCGCTGGCACCCGGTGTCGATCAGCGGGTACCACATCCGCGAGGCCGGGGCGACGGCGGTCCAGGAGCTGGCCTTCACCCTCGCCGACGGCATCGGTTACGTCGAGGAGTGCGTGAAGCGGGGGATGGCGGTGGACGACTTCGCCGCGCGCCTGTCGTTCTTCTGGGACGTCCACAACGACTTCTTCGAGGAGATCGCCAAGTTCCGCGCCGCCCGGCGCATCTGGGCCCGGGTGATGCGCGACCGCTTCGGCGCCCGCGACCCGCGGAGCTGGCAGCTCCGGACCCATGCCCAGACCGCGGGAGTGAGCCTCACCGCCCAGCAGCCGTACAACAACGTGGTCCGGACCGCGCTCCAGGCACTCGCCGCGGTCCTTGGCGGCACCCAGTCGCTGCACACCAACTCGCTCGACGAGACCTACGCCCTTCCCACCGAGGAGTCGGTGACCCTGGCGCTCCGGACCCAGCAGCTCAGCGCCCACGAGTCGGGCGTGGACCGGGTGGCCGACCCGCTGGGGGGGAGCTACTACGTCGAGTACCTCACCGATGAGATGGAGAAGCGGGCCCTGGAGTACATCCGCCGCATCGACGAGATGGGCGGCATCGTCCGGGCGGTGGAGGAAGGTTATCCGCAGAAGGAGATCAGCGAGAGCGCCTACCGCTACCAGCGCGAGGTGGAGCAGGGCGAGCGGCTCATCGTGGGGGTCAACGCCTTCCAGAGCGACCGCCACGAGCCGGTGGAGATCCTCAAGATCGACGAGCGGGTGGCCGAGGAGCAGGTCGCCCGGATTCGCCAGGTGAAGGCCGAGCGGAATGCCGCCGCGGTCTCCGCCGCCCTGGCCCGGGTGGAGGCCGCGTGCCGGGGTACGGACAACCTCATGCCCCCGGTCCTGGAGGCGGTGAAGGCTTACGCCACCCTCGGTGAGATCTCGGATGTCTTCCGGAAGGTCTGGGGGCAGTATCGGGAAGGTGGAATCTTCTGAACGCGGACTTGCCCGCGTTACCCTTCACCCCGAGTTCTCGGATGCCTGACAGGAAGCTCAGAATCCTGGTGGCGAAGCCGGGCCTGGATGGCCACGATCGTGGGGCGAAGATCATCGCCCGCGCCCTCCGGGATGCCGGCATGGAGGTCATCTACACCGGTCTTCACCAGACCCCGGAGATGATCGTCAACGCCGCCGTGCAGGAGGACGTGGACGCGATCGGTCTCTCCATCATGTCCGGCGCGCACATGACGCTCTTCCCCGCGGTGATCGACCTGCTCAAGGAGCAGAAGGCGGGTGACATCGAGGTGTTCGGCGGCGGGATCATCCCCGACGGCGACATCCCTGTGCTGAAGCAGCTGGGCGTGTCCGAGATCTTCACCCCGGGAAGCTCGACCCAGGACATCGTCCAGTGGATCCGTCAGCACATCCAGCCGCGCGCCTGACGGGAAGGCTTCCCGCGCGCGTGGACGTCTACGAGGTCGGGCCGCGCGACGGGCTCCAGAACGAGCTCCGCATCGTGCCCCTGGAGGGGAAGCTCCGCCTCATCGCCGCGCTGGTCGAGGCCGGCGAGCGGCGCATCGAGGCCACCTCCTTCGTCAGCCCGCGCTGGATCCCGCAGCTGTCCGACGCCGAGGAGGTGCTGAAGAGTCTCCCCCGCGTGCCCGGCGTGACCTACTCGGCGCTGGTGCCAAATCTCAGGGGGCTGGAGCGCGCACGCGCCGCCGGGCTCGGCGAGGCGGCGGTGTTCATCTCCGCCAGCGAGACCCACAGCAAGAAGAACATCAACAAGAGCATCGCCGAGGCGCTCTCGGTCGCGGGCGACGTGACGCACGGGGCGCTCGCCGCGGGGATGCGGGTCCGGGCCTACCTGAGCGTGGTCTGGGGATGCCCCTACGAGGGCACCGTGGCGGTCGACCGGGTGGTGGACCTCTGCCGCCGGCTCGCGGACATGGGCATCTACCAGCTGAGCCTCGGGGACACCGTGGGGGTGGGGGTGCCCAACCAGACCGAGGAGATCCTCGAGGCGGTCAGCCGGCACGTCCCGGTGGAGAAGCTCGCGCTCCACCTGCACGACACCCGCGGCCTGGCGCTGGCCAACGCGCTGGTGGGCCTCTCCGCCGGGGTGACGACGTTCGATGCGAGCATCGGCGGGCTGGGCGGCTGTCCGTACGCCCCTGGCGCGGCGGGAAACCTGGCCACCGAGGACGTGGTGAACATGCTCCACCGGATGGGGGTGGAGACCGGCATCGACCTCGGGAAGCTGGTGGAAGCGGGCGAGGTGGCCCAGGAGCTCATCGGCCGCAAGCTCTCCGGGAAGTTCCTCCAGGCGGCTCTGGGCGAGCGGGATCGGGCCCAGGCGCGGCGGCGCACGGTTCCGGCTCACTGAGGGAAGGCGGGATGCGACTCGAGGGAGGCTGTCACTGTGGTCGGCTCCGGGTCGCCTTCACCACGGCGAAGGCCCCGACCGAGCTTCCGCTCCGCGCCTGCCAGTGCACGTTCTGCCGGCGACACGGTGCGCTCACCACCTCGGACCCCGCTGGGGAGGTCGTGCTGACCGTCGCGGAGATCCCGCCCGGTGGCTGGTACCGGTTCGGGACGGGGATGACCGACTTCTGGGTGTGTCCCCGATGCGGGGTCTATGTCGGTGCCTACGTCGAGTCCGGCGGACAGGGCAGGGCGGTGGTGAACACCCGCGCGCTCGATGCGCGGACCGAGTTCACGCAGGCGCCGGCGCCGATGGACTACGGCCAGGAGACGCGGGAGGGCCGACTCGAGCGCCGCGGCCGGGTGTGGGGTCCGGCGCGGGTCCGTCTTCAGCCCAGGTAGGCGGTCGCCTCGAGCCCGACCAGGGTTCCCTCCGGGATGCGCGGCCCCTGGACCACCGATCGCGCCGGCGGCTTCGCTCCGAAGTAGCTGGCGTAGACCTCGTTCATGGCGGCGAAGTCTTCCCAGTGCCCCAGAAAGATCGTCACCTTGACCACGCGATCGATCGAGGCACCAGCCGCCGCGAGCACCGCGCGGAGGTTCTCCATCAGTTGCCGGGTCTGTCCGGCGATGCCCTCCGCGAGCTTTCCCGTTCGCACGTCGACCGGGACCTGGCCGGAGACGAAGACGAAGTCGCCGGCGCGAATTGCCTGCGAGTAGGGGCCGATGGCGGGCGGTGCAGCGGGCGTGGCGATGACCTCGATGGGCTGGCTCATGGTGGGTTCCTGGCTCGACGGCCGTCTGCCTCGGAGCCGAGGCCGATCCTTCCCACCTATCGCGCCGCGGGTCCGGGTCACCGGCACAGGAGCGGGTCGTGCCGGGCTGACAGTCAGGCGTCTAGAGCCGGACGCCGGCCTTCCCGAAGGTGTCACAGGACCGGAGCTCTCCGGTCTGCATCCCGGTCTTGAACCAGGAGACTCGCTGGGCGCTCGAGCCGTGGGTGAAACCCTCCGGCGTGACGTGGCCGCGCGACTGCCGCTGCAGCCGGTCGTCGCCGACGGACGCCGCCGCGGCGAGGCCCGACTCGATGTCGTTCGGCTGGATGAGCTGCTCCTTGCCGCTCGACTTGTAGTTCGCGTTGGCGTGGTGGGCCCAGACCCCGGCGTAGCAGTCCGCCTGGAGCTCGGTGAGCACGCTCAGCGCATTGGCGTCCTCGCGGTTGCCGGCCGTGCGGCGCATCTGCATCACCCGCTGCTGGATGCCGAGCAAGTTCTGGAGGTGGTGGCCCACCTCGTGGGCGATGACGTATGCCCGCGCGAACTCGCCGGGCGCCCCCATCCGGGAGAGCTGGTTGAAGAACCCCAGATCCAGGTACACGCGCTGGTCCGGCGGGCAGTAGAACGGGCCCATCGCGCTCTGGGCGAAGCCACAGGCCGACTCGACCGCTTCCTCGAACAGCGTGAGCCGCGGAGGCTGGTACTGGATCCGCGCCTGCCGGGGGAGCACCGCGCTCCACGTGTCCTCGGTGCTGGCGAGCACCACGCTGACGAACTCGCGCTCCTGCTGCTCGGCCGCGCTCCGGGGGCGCTGCGCCTGCGTCCGTGGATCGACCTGGCTCGGCGCCGGAGCCTGCTGCACGTCCGGGACCTGACCGGTCAGGAGGTAGAAGAGGATCGCGCCGATGATGCCGATGGCGCCCCCGCCGAAGGCGAGCGGTCGCCCGAGTCCGCCCCCCCGGCCGGCGTCGTCCACGTTCTCGCTGCGGCGGCCGCCTTGCCATTCCATGGGGCGGAACCTAGGCACGGCCGAGAATCCGGGGCACGGCCAAGTCCGCTGCGCTGTTCCTCCGGGGGCGCATCGGCGCTGTGCCGTGCCTTCCGCGTGCGTTTCGGCTGGAATCCAGGAGGATGGAATCGGGGACTGCCCTGCCGATGCTTCAGGTCCGCCGCGCCGCGGTGGGCCAGGCGGCCTGCATCGCCTTCCTGCTCCGGGTGGCCTTCGCCGAGGTCGCGGGGCAGTACACGCCCGAGGCGCTGGCCGCGACCCTGGTCGATGCCGAGGGGATCCGGCGGCGGATCGCCGAGGGGACGGCCGTGTGGATCGCCTTCCTCGGCGACCAGGCGGTGGGAACGGTCTCCGCGTTCGACCGGCCGGAGGGGCTGCACTTGCGCAGCATGGCGGTGCATCCCGGAGCACGGGGCCACGGGGTGGGACGCGCGCTGCTCGCCGCGGCCGAGCGGTTCGGACAGGAGCGGGGGCACACCCGGGTGTTCCTCCGCACGACGCCGTTCCTCCACGCGGCGATCGCGCTCTACTCCCGGACCGGCTTCACCCTCTGCCTGGGGCCGGAGCGCGACTTCCACGGAGTGCCGCTGTTCGAGATGGAGAAGGCGCTCGCCGCGGCCGGCCGCGCCGGCTGAACCGGCCGTCTAGCGCTTGGCGATGCTTCCGCTGCCGTGGGTGGCGGCGCTGACCGTGCTGGCCTCGCCCGTCCAGCGGATGTCCCCGGAGCCGTTCACCGCGAGCTTGAGGGCGCCACCGGCGACCCGGAGGTCCGCGTCCCCTGACCCCTCGATGGAGAACGACACATTCTTGGCCTTGAACTCGCGCGCCTTGAGGTTTCCAGAGCCCTGGATGCTCCCCTGGAGCGATCCGACCTCGCCCTCGGCCAGCACCACGTCCCCCGAGCCCTCGATGGCCACCGCCAGGCCCGGCGCCGTCCCGGCGTAGCGGATGTCCCCGGAGCCGGAGATCCGCAGCTCCACCTTCTCCTGACCCTTGAAGCCGGCGATGTCCGCGTCCCCGCTGCCCTGGATCCGGATGCCGTGGAAGGCCGGCATCCTGACCTTGATTCGCGGCTTGCCGTGGACGTTCAGGTTCCTCCCGTCCATGGAGATGCGGAGCGCGTCGTCCTCCACCTGGGTGACGAGGTGCCGGGCGACGTCGGAGTCCACCTCCAGCGTGACCTGGAAGGCGCCGGGCCGGACCTCCACGTCCACCGGCGCAGCCAGCTCGATGCGCGTGAACCCGGACAGGGTCCGCGACTCGCCGGCGACGGCGGGGAGGGCGAGCGTGCAGGTCGCCAGGACGAGCGGGAACAGGCGCATGCCCGCTCTACGTGCCCGGAAGCCCTCCATTTCAGCCCCCGAACCAGGGGGACGCCTGAGGAGCGGCGCAGGTCGCGCCGCACGTCCAGGCTCAGCCCTCCAGGGCCGTCCGGGCGTCGAGGGCGAGCGCCTCCAGGAGCCGGTCCAGGGCAGGGAGGGCCGCGGCCAGCCGCGGAAGACCCTCCGCCAGGAGCGCGTCGGGATCCCGCCCGCTGCGCCGGAGGTCTTCGCGGCATCCGTCCACCCAGTCCCGGAACCCCTCCGGGCCGAGCTCGGCATGGAACTGGATCCCCACCGACCGGCCCACCCGGAACCCCTGGGCCGGGTACGTCTCTCCCCCGAAGAGGAGGTGGCCCGGAACGGGCTCGAAGGTGTCGCCGTGCCAGTGGACCGCGTCGAAGGTGTCCGGAAGCTCCCGGAGCAGGGGATCTTCCGCCGGCCCGACGCGGGCCACGGGCCCGACCCCGACGACCTTCCCCCGGGCTCCCCGGAACACCCGCGACCCCGCGGCAGCGGCGAGGAGCTGCGCCCCGAGGCACAGGCCGATCGAGGGCCGCCCCGCGGCGAGCCGGGCGCGGAGCACCTCCAGCTCTGTCTTCAGGAAGGGGAAGCGGTCCGCGTCGTACACTCCCATCGGGCCGCCGAGGACCACCAGGAGCGGAGCGCGAACGTCCGCCGCCGGGTCAGGGGCCCGGAACCGCTCGACCGTCCGGAAGCCCACCCGTTCCAGCGGCTCCCGGAAGCGGGCCAGGCCCTCGTGCGGCTCGTGGACGTAGGCGATGACCTCGAGTGATGGGTTCATTCCCGCAGCGCCCTTTCCCGCGAGCAGGGGGCCGGCCGGGCGCACTTGACCGGGTGTCCGACATGCCCGTAGGTTGCGCGCGCCTCGCGCTGGCTTAGGTTGGCTGGCTCCCCGAGCAGCGGCGCCCCCGTGTCACACCCCACATGAGGGTCTCGTCCGCGTCCATTCTCCGGTTTCCGGGGGAGGGACAGTGGTTCCACCTTGGGGTTGCAGTGAAGCACCGATAGGACTTTCCAACTCTATGCAGCAAAACCTCAACCCACAGCTCGACGGCGGCGACGAGGATTTCGCCTCCCTCTTCGAAGCCTCGCTCAAGGAGCGCGGCGGCGAAGGGATTCTGAAGGAAGGCGACCTGGTCAAGGGCACCGTCGTCCAGGTCACCAAGGACTACGCGGTCGTCGACATCGGCTACAAGTCCGAAGGCCAGATTCCCATCTCGGAGTTCACCAACCCGCGGGGCGAAGTCACCGTCAAGGACGGCGATCCCGTCGAGGTGCTCCTCGAGAGCCGTGAGAACGATACCGGCATGGTCGTTCTCTCCAAGGAGAAGGCCGACAAGATGCGCATCTGGGACGAGATCTCCGCTGCCTGCGAGCGCGACGAGATCGTCAAGGGCGTCATCGTCGGCCGGGTCAAGGGCGGCCTCAGCGTCGACATCGGCGTGAAGGCATTCCTCCCCGGTAGCCAGGTGGACATCCGCCCGGTCAGGAACCTCGACCAGTACATCTCGAAGGAATTCGAGTTCAAGGTCATCAAGTTCAACAAGAAGCGCGGGAACATCGTCCTCTCCCGGCGGGTGCTCCTCGAGAAGCAGCGTGAGGAGCTCAAGAAGGAGACCCTCAAGAACCTCAAGGAGGGCGCAGTCCTCAAGGGCGTGGTGAAGAACCTCACCGACTACGGCGCCTTCATCGACCTCGGAGGAATCGACGGACTCCTCCACATCACCGACATGTCCTGGGGACGCATCGGTCACCCCTCGGAGATGTTCAACGTGGGCGACGAGGTCCGGGTGGTGGTCCTCAAGTTCGACCCCGCCCAGGAGCGCGTCAGCCTCGGGTTGAAGCAGATCCAGGAGGACCCCTGGCACCGGGCCGACGAGAAGTACCCGGTCGGCACCCGCGTCCGGGGCCGCGTGGTCAGCATCACCGACTACGGCGCGTTCGTGGAGATCGAGCAGGGCGTGGAGGGTCTGGTCCACGTCTCGGAGATGTCCTGGACCAAGCGCCTCAAGCACCCGTCGAAGGTGCTCGAGGTGGGCCAGGAGGTCGAGGCGGTGGTGCTGGACATCGATCCCAAGGCCAAGCGCATCGCGCTGGGCATGAAGCAGATCGAGGCCAACCCCTGGACCCTGCTCGAGGACAAGTACCCCATCGGGTCGATCATCAAGGGCCAGGTCCGCAACGTCACCGACTTCGGCATCTTCGTCGGCGTCGAGGAGGGCGTGGACGGCCTGGTCCACGTCTCGGACATCAGCTGGACCCAGCGCATCAAGCACCCCGGCGAGCTGTACAAGAAGGGTGACGAGGTCGAGGCGATGGTGCTCAACATCGACGTGGAGAACGAGCGCTTCAGCCTCGGCATCAAGCAGCTGAGCCAGGATCCCTGGGAGACCCTCAGCGAGCGGCTGCCGGTGGGGAGCAAGGTCAACGGGAAGGTCACCAAGGTCACCGACTTCGGGGCCTTCGTGGAGATCGAGCCCGGCATCGAGGGGCTGGTCCACGTCTCCGAGCTCAAGGACGAGCGCGTGGAGAATCCCCGCGACGTGGTCAGCGACGGGCAGGAAGTGGCGGTGAAGATCATCGACATCAACACCCCTGACCGGAAGGTGGCGCTGTCGATGAAGGCGCTCCTGCACGAGGGCGAGGACGACTATCGCGAGTACCTGCGCAAGCAGGCCGAGGGCTCGAAGGCGCGCCTCGGCGACGTGATGGCGTCGAAGCTGCGGCGCTAGGCTGAGCCGCCCCTGCGGCACACGGGCCGGGTTCCTCGTTCGAGGGCCCGGCCCTTCGTGTGTCTGGGGTTGCTCCGGAGGGGACGGCGTCAGCGCGGGTCGCGGGCCGACTCGCCCGCCGCCACCGGCCTGCGAGACTGTCGCCGCTCCGGGGACGCGCAGTGCCTCTTCCGAGACGCGAGCCTGCTGGCCGGGGCCGCGGCCAGGGGCTCTCGAGTCACGGGCGCTGATCCCGAGCGGACAGTGACGCGACCTCACGGGAGGAGTGCGGAATCGGCGGCTCCTCCCCGGGCCGGGTGCCCCATACGCCCAGAGGTTATAGCCACAACTATCACTCAAAGCGAAGTCGGCCGACGACGATACAGGCGCTTGGCAAGGACCAACTATTACTGTGGGTGATAGTCGTTGCTATAGCCTCTGGGCGTTCGAACCGCCTCGCCTCCACGGCGCCCCGGCGGGACGGCGCGAGCTGCCTTGTCGCGTGCCGGTCGGTGACGGGTTTGAGGTTGCTGATCCTTGTCCCGCGCCTGCGGACCCGCGCGCCCCCGAAGCGCCCGTGATCGCGCATGCCGGACGGCCGGGCACCGGGGCCGGGCCACGCGCCGTCCCGCGTCTCCCAGGAGCGGGCCGTCCCGTCGCACCTCGCGTTCGGCTGCGTCCCCTCCCACGCCAACCACCGGGACCCGCCCGCGCCGCGCTACCGTCTCGAGGAATGTGGCGGCTCACTCATGCGGCGTTCCTCTCCGCAGCGGTGCTCGGCTGCGCTCCGGGAGTCCCGACCCTCCGCTCCGATGCGTGGTTCCCCTCGAGCGACTCCACCGCGAGCCGCCGCCCCCTGGACTGCTCGGACCTCCAGCCCCCTGCGCCGGCCGGGAGCGTCGGCGACCCCCTCGATCCCGGACGGGGCAGGGCGCTCCAGCAACCCACCGACCTGGGCGCCGGGCCGGTCCGTCTCGTCTGGAGCTCCACCCTCTCCGGAATCCGCCTCGAGTGGGTCGGTCCGGCGGTCCTCGAGGCGCGGACACTCTGGCTGCTGCGCGTCGGCGACTCCGGCCGGTGCGTCGTCTGCACCTGGAGCTCGGCCCAGCTCGGCTTCCAGGTGGTCCGGCACGCCTTCTGGAACGAGGGAAAGCTCGAGATCGTCCTCCTCGGCCTCGGCCCACCGCCCCGGCAGGGCTGGATGGTCCTCGTGACCGCCGGCTCCCAGCTCTGGTCTGGTCTGGACAGCACCAGCAGACGGCCTGGGGCCCTGGTCGCCGAGCAGGCCGAGTTCAGGCAGGAAGCAGATCGACTACGTCTCGTGGTGCTGGACGGAGGCCGGACGGGGGTCCTGGACTTCGACGGCCGGCACTTCGGCAGCCGGCCTTGAGGCGCAAACCCTGCGTGCCCGAGATCCGGTTGACCGGGGCGCCCCCCCGTGACAATCCAGTCCATTGCCTCAAGCCGGAGTGAATGCCCATGGCCCGTGACGTCGTCATCGTCGGTGCTGCCCGTACTCCCGTCGGGAGCTTCCAGGGGACCCTGTCCTCGCTCACCGCGCCGCAGCTCGGCGCCATCGCCATCAAGGCCGCCCTCGAGCGAGCCGGCGTCGACCCGGGGAAGGTCGAGGAGGTCTGGATGGGGAACGTCCTCCAGGCCGGCCAGGGACAGGCTCCCGGCCGTCAGGCGTCGATCGGGGCCGGGATTCCCGACACCGTTCCCACGAACACCCTCAACAAGATGTGCGGCTCGGGTCTGAAGACGGTCATCTCCGCCGCCCAGGCCATCGCCCTCGGTGACGCGGAGGTCATCGTCGCCGGCGGCTTCGAGTCGATGAGCAACGCCCCGTACCTGTCGCTCAACATGCGGAACGGCGCCCGGATGGGGAACGTCCAGATGCTGGATCACATGGTCTACGACGGCCTCACCGACGTTTACAGCAACCAGCACATGGGCATGTGCGCCGAGCACTGCGCGGAGACCTTCAAGATCAGCCGCGCCGCCCAGGACGAGTTCGCCCTCGAGTCCACCAACCGCGCCATCCGCGCCCAGAAGGAAGGGCTCTTCAAGGCGGAGATCGTCCCCGTCCCGGTGCCGCAGAAGAAGGGCGACCCGGTGATGGTCGCGGATGACGAGGGTCCAAAGAACGCCAGGCCGGACAAGATCGCTACCCTCAAGCCGGTCTTCAAGAAGGACGGCACTGTCACCGCGGCCAACGCCTCGTCGATCAACGACGGCGGCGCGGCCCTGGTGCTCATGTCCGCCGAGCGGGCCAAGGCGGAGGGCAAGACCGTCCTCGGCCGGATCACCGGCTACGCCACCGCCGCCCGGAAGCCGGTGGAGTTCACCATCGCTCCGGCCGACGCGATCAAGAAGCTGTTCGAGCGCACCAAGACCACCGCCTCTGACGTGGACCTCTGGGAGATCAACGAGGCCTTTGCCGTCGTGGCCATCGCCAATAACCAGATCCTCAAGCTCGACCCCTCGAAGGTGAACATCCGCGGCGGTGCGACCTCCCTCGGTCACCCCATCGGTGCCTCGGGGGCTCGCCTCCTGATCACCCTGCTTCAGACCTTGAAGGACACCGGGAAGAAGCGGGGCGTGGCCTCGCTCTGCATCGGTGGCGGTGAGGGCATCGCGCTGATGGTCGAGCGCTGATCCGGGAGACGACATGAACAAGGTGGTGCCCAGTGCCGACGCCGCGGTGGCGGACATCCCCGACGGCGCGACGGTGATGTCCGGCGGCTTCGGCCTGTGCGGCAACCCGGAGAACCTCATCGCCGCGCTGTCGAAGAAGGGCGTGAAGAACCTCACCCTCATCTCCAACAACTGCGGAACCACCGACCTCGGGCTGGGAGTGCTGCTCAAGGCCCACCAGGTCCGCAAGATGATCGCCTCCTACGTGGGTGAGAACAAGGAGTTCGAGCGCCAGTTCCTCTCCGGGGAGCTGGAGGTCGAGCTCAACCCCCAGGGCACGCTCGCCGAGCGGATCCGCGCTGGGGGATGCGGCCTCGGCGGCTTCTTCACCCCCACCGGGGTGGGGACCCAGATCGGCGAGGGCAAGGAGACCCGGGTCATCGACGGCAAGGAGTACATCTTCGAGAAGCCCTTGCGGGCCGACTACGCCATCATCCGCGCCTGGAAGGCCGACCGGTGGGGCAACTGCGTGTTCCGGGAGACCGCCCGGAACTTCTCCCCCCTCATGGCCATGGCGGCGAAGACCACCATCGTCGAGTGCGAGCACCTGGTCGAGGTCGGGGAGATCGACCCGGACCAGGTTCACCTGCCCAGCATCTTCGTCCAGCGGGTGCTGAAGGGCCGTCACTACGAGAAGTGGATCGAGAAGCGCACGGTGCGCAAGCACGCCTGAGACGGAGATGACACCGACCATGGCTCTCACCCGTGAACAGGTCGCCCACCGCATCGCCCTCGAGCTGCGCGATGGGTACTACGTGAACCTCGGCATCGGCCTACCGACGCTGGTTGCCAACTACATCCCCCACGGGATGGACATCCTGCTGCACTCGGAGAACGGCCTGCTCGGCATCGGGCCCTGGCCGCTGGAGGGGCACGAGGATCCCGACCTCATCAACGCCGGGAAGGAGACCGTCACCGTGGTGAAGGGGGCATCCTTCTTCGATTCCGCTACCTCCTTCGGGATGATCCGCGGTGGCCACGTCGACTTCGCGGTGCTGGGGGCGATGGAGGTGTCCGCCCAGGGGGACCTGGCCAACTGGATGATCCCCGGGAAGATGGTGAAGGGGATGGGCGGGGCCATGGACCTGGCCCTGGGCGCCAAGCGGGTCTTCGTGGCCATGGAGCACGCCACGAAGGAGGGGAAGCCGAAGGTCCTCGAGCGCTGCTCGCTGCCCCTGACCGGTCGCAAGTGCGTCCACCACATCGTCACCGACCTCGCCTACATCGACGTGCTCCAGGATGGGCTGCTCCTCCGCGAGGTGGCTCCGGGGGTGACACCGGAGCAGGTCCAGAAGGTCACCGAGCCACGCCTGCGCATCTCGCCCGATCTCTGCGAGATGCGCGTCTAGAGGGGACGGTCGCTGGTCTGGTACGCTTGCCTGGACGGAAGGTGCGTCCAGGATGTCCAGCGACAAGCCCAAGAGCGGACGAAGGGCGGACCGGCTCGAGCACGAGCTGCCGGTGGCCTACCGGACCGTCGACGGCTTCATCACCGACTGGGCCACCAACCTCTCCCGGGGAGGGATGTTCATCAACTCCCGGAACCCGCTGCCGGTGGGGACCACGGTCCGGATCATCCTCCAGCTCCCCGGCGCGCCCGTTCCCTTCGAGGTACGTGGGCGGGTGACCCGGGTCCAGGAGTTCGACAACCCCACCAACCAGATCCCCGGGATGGGCGTCGAGTTCGTGGACGTCACCGACGAGCTGCGAGACCGCATCGAGCGCTTCGTCGAGCAGCTCCGGCGCGAGCTGCCCG
>RPRB01000123.1 GCA_003818285.1 Myxococcaceae bacterium | reverse complement strand
TTGCGGCCGCCTTGGCCTCGCCGGCCATTGCCAACTCGAGACCACTTGACCGTGGATCTCGGTCGCGGCCGCCCCGACCACTGTGTTGCGGCCGCCTTGGCCTCGCCGGCCATTGCCAACTCGAGACCACTTGACCGTGGATCTCGGTTGCGGCCGCCCTGACCACTGTGTTGCGGCCGCCTTGGCCTCGCCGACCATTGCCAACTCGAGACCACTTCACCGTGGATCTCGGTCGCGGCCGCCCTGACCCTGACCTCGACGTCCCCGGCCGATCGCGGGACGCTCCCGCCATGCCCACCTTCGAGTTCAACCCGCTCATCGGCGCCGGCGTCTTCATCTCCACCGGAGCGACCGATGCCGTCTACGTGCTCTTCAACGCCGCGGTGTCCGCGCGGAAACGGGTGGCGGCAGCGAGCTGGAGCAGCATCTGGTACATGCTCTCCGCGTTCGCAGTGATCAGCTACACCCACTCGTGGATCTACGTCGCCTTCGCCGCGACGGGCTCGTGGGTGGGCGCCTACCTGACCATGAGCTGGCTCAAGTCGCGGCCGGCGCCGGAGGACCGCGGCCCCCATCCCCGGCGAGCTCCTGGCGGCTGAGCCATTCACGGGCTCGCGGGGTCAGGGTGGAAGGCGAGCAGTTCCGGGCGGAGCAGGGGAAGGGCACAGCGTACCGCGACGGTAGAGCAGCGGAATCGAACCACCCGGACGACGCTCGCGCGCCGTCCCACTGGTTTTGAAGACCAGGCCGGCCACCAGGCTCGGACGCTCTACCAAAAGCGCCGGGATGCTGGCCGTTCCACGCCTCCCTTGTCCACACCCGAGTGCATGCACCCACCCCTGGACGATGGGACAGGGACGGCCCGCTCGCGCACCGCGCAACCGGCGGTGACCCAGGGTGGTGCGAAGGACCCAGGGCAGCGGTTCTCCAAGCTCCCGAGACGAGGCGCTCCGGGGAGATGGCACGTACCTGGCTTCGATCAGGCCCGTGCTGCACCGTCCACATCCACGCAGTGCCGACCACGCGCGCCCCGGACCGGGCAGGGCGGCCGCCCGCACCCGCGGCCTGACCCTCCTCGAGGTCGTGGTGGTGCTGGGGATCATCGCCTCCTTCACCGCGATGAGCCTCGGCGCTTACGAGCGGTTCGTCTCCCGCGCCAACTTCTCCTCCGTCCTCGGAAACGTCCTGACCAGCCTCCGCCGCACGCGCAGCGAGGCCGCCGGGCGGGGTGTGGCGACGGCCTTCGTGCTGGACACCCGCGCCAACCGCTGGTGGGGCATCGAGGCGCCCGCGGGCTGGACGCTCGGAGGATTCGACCCCTCCACTCCGGGGACCGTCATCGTCTCCGACACCTTCCCCACCGGAAGCGGCAAGGCGGTGTTCGGACCCGAAGCCGGCTTCGGCGCCGCCCTGCCCGTGCCGTTCGCCACGGTGCCGGTCATCCGGACTCAGTCGCCGGCGCTGCCCTACTGCAGCTTCTGCAACCCGGACACCGGAATGGGCGCCATCGTCTTCCAGCCCACCGGGGCGGCCTCGTTCAGCGGCGGGACGCTCGCTCCGGGCGCTCAGGGCCAGCAGTTCACCATTCAGGGGCCGAACGACGCGCGCACGGTCCTCCTCGCGGTGACCGCCCGCACCGGGGTGGTGGAGGTCTTCGAGCAATGAGCGCTCGGCCGGCCGCAGGCGGCTTCACCCTGGTCGAGGCGATGATCGCCTCGGCGATCCTCGCGATCTCGCTCGCCGCACTCCTGCCGCTGCAGCTCATGGGCGTGCGGATGAACCGCTGGTCGGAGCGCACTCTCGACGCGTCGCTGCTGGGCACCGACCTGAGCGAGAACATCGCCCGCTGGAACTACTCCGATCCCCGCCTCGCGCCGCTGACCACCGTCTCCAGCTTCAGCGACTCAACCCTCGTGGCGACCTGGGACATGGGAAGGTACGCGCAGGCCACGCGCAAGGCCCAGTTCTCCGACTCGCCCACCGCGGACCAGAACGCCACCGGCTACGACTCGCTCGGCGCGTCGTACCAGGGGCTCTCCTCCGACGTGAATGGCGACGGGAAGGCCGACTTCACTCGCTACTGGAACGTCTACGCCATCGACCCCACCGGGTCCGGAACGCCGAACGGAAAGCTGATCCAGATCATCGTCCGCTGGAACGAGCCGAACGTGGGCTGGCACCAGGTGGCCCTCACGACCTTCAAGCGGAACCCGGCGAACCTCTTCTGACCATGGCTCTTCCACGCCCACAGCGCGGCTTTTCGCTACTCGAGGTCCTCACGGCATCAGCGGTCTCGCTGGTCGCGGTGACCGCGGCCTCCCAGGCCATGGTCGGACAGTACACGGCGCTCCACAGCCGCGACCTCTCCCGCACCGCCAACGGCGCGGCCCGCGAGGCGACGCAGTTCCTCGACTCCACCCTCCGGATGACCGGCTTCGGGGTCGACCCGCGGTGGGCGATCGACTTCTCCTATCGCTGCGCGAACCAGCCCTGCCGCGACAGCGCCAGCGGCCCGGACGAGCTGGTGGTGGTCAGCCGGGATGCTCGCTACCGCTTCCTGGCACAGGGCGAGGGTGCCTGCACGACCGTCGGGGGGTGCTTCAGCGGAAACTCCTGGCCGATCACCGCAGCGACGAGCGACCCTGCCTCACTCACCGTCACCCTCCAGCCGGGGACCGCGCTCGAGGCGGGCAGGGTGGTGCTGGCGCTCTGCGCGGGTGGCCAGTCACCGGTGATGCTCACCCTGGCCGCGCCGGTCTCGCTGGGCAGCGCCAGCCCGGCCTCCGACGTGGTCCTGAACCAGTTCAGCGGAGACCCGACGCTGGGACCGTACAACGACCGCGGCTCGCTCCGGGCCTGCCACGGCCAGCCGGGCGCGGCGTTGTTCCTGGTCGACCGTTCCCGGTTCTTCATCCAGACGCTCAATGGCACGCCCTGGCTGATGCTCGACACGGGGCGAGACCTCGACGGCGACGGGATCTTGCCTCCCGCCGACCAGGACGACCTGATTCCGGTGGCGAAGAACGTGCTCGACATGCAGGTGGCCTACGCGCTCGACGCGTGCACCGGTGTCGCGAGCGGCCCCGATTCGGACGGCGACTGGATCATCGGCAACGCCAAGGGAACCCCCGAGGAGCCGCTGCTCAACACCAACCCCGCTGCGCCCATCTATGGCACCGTCTCGACCGATCCGTCGCGGTGCACCCTCAACCCGGCCAACGTTCGCGCTCTCCGGCTCACGCTGCGGCTCCGGTCGGATCGGGCCGACCCCGGCAAGAACAACGGCTGGACCGGGGACAGCATCGCCAATGCCGAGAACCGTCCCGGGACCCTCAACGTCCCCGGCTATCGCCTCTTCACCACGCAGCTCGACGTCACGCTGCGAAACATGAGCTCCACCGCGAGCTTCATCTTCTGACCATGGCCACCCATCCACACCGTGGCGGCGCCCTCCTCAACGTCCTCATCGTGGTGAGCGTGCTGTCGATCATCGGTCTGGCCTTCCTCCGGAAGGGCAGCAACGACTCCGACGCCTCCTCGGCGCAGCGGGCCGCGATTCGCTCCGCCACCTGCGCCGAGGCCGGACGCGAGCTCCTGCTCAGCCAGTTCCGGGCCTACGGCACCGCGCCGACCCAGCTCACGCTCAACACGGCCATCAACGACCAGACCGTCTCCACCGGGCACTACAACCAGTTCGCGATCAAGTCGATCACCGCGGTCACCGGGGTCAGCTCCGGCGGCATCGGGGTGAGCGACATGTCGAACCGGATTGCCCGGGTGGGCATGGGCGGCCAGCTCTACCGCGTGCTGGTGGTCTGCAGCTCGAGCAAAGCCGCCTCTCACCAGAACGAGGTCGAGTACCTCGTGCGCTTCGGTCTCTGAGGAACATGTCCGTGGACCGCACCTTCCGACGACTCCTGACCCTCGGCTTCCTGCTCGGCGCTCCGCTCGCGCTCGCGCAGTCCAGCTCGGCCGCCCAGGCATGCTGGGCCCGCGACGTCGAGCGGATCGACTACCTCCAGAACCCACCCGAGGGTGGGGACAACGACTTCTTCACCGGGTTGAGCGACCAGAGCGGCAACACCAACGTGACGCTGGTCTGGCCGGCGCACGCCACGCTGATGGACTTCACCCAGCGCCTGTACCGGATCCGGGTCGACCTGGGCGGGACCGCCCCCACCGGCTGCAGCAACGCCTACCTGAATGGCCTGCAGTACTTCATGCCCACCGGGGTGATTCCTCCCGCGGGCCCGAGCTTGCTCCAGGGCACGTACGATCCGGCCCGGACCTACCCCGACCCCGGTCCCACCTACTCCGGCGGAAACGGCCAGAGTGACGAGCTGAGGGCGGGCTTCGCCTACCGCTACGGCAACTGGCCCTCGGGCGGCTCCTCGAGCGGAACCGCGGAGAGCTATGCGAATGCCTGCTCCAGCGCAGGCGGCGCCGCGCAGCAGGCCGCCTGCCTCGCCTGCGTCAGCACCCGGGGCTACTGGCTCAACCCGGCGGTGAGCGACAGCGACGTCACTCCCTCGGCGGCGGTGTTCACCACCAACTGGCTGCGCTTCCACCCGGTGAAGTGGGTCCTCCTGTCGCTGGCCTACAAGCGGCTGGTGAACGGCCCGCTCTTGCTTCCCCTCCGCGAGGCGGTGCTCGGCCAGGCCGACAATCGCGGCACCACGCTCCTCCAGAAGATGCTGCCGCAGTCCTGCGCCGGGCAGGGGCGCCCGCTGAACCAGAAGATCTCCGCCATCGATGGCGTCACCTACACCAGCACCGCGTACCCGGTCGCGGAGATGCTCTTCAACGCCGCCTGGTACATGGGCGGCCAGACCGATCCCTGGCTCTTCTCCAACGGCAACACCTTCCCCAGCAGCTTCCCCAACACCCAGAGCGGCCCCTGCGTGAACTGCAGGGGAGACTTCGTGGTGCTCTTCGCCGACGGGCGCGGGGATACCGCCAACGCCGCCTGCGCTCCGGTGAACGGCGCGCCGCCCGCCTGGTGCAGCGCGCCCGCGCAGTGCTCCAGCCTGGGAATGGGAGCGGAGGACGACGGTGACGACTTCCTCGACCCCTCGATGAACGGAGGCGCGGGGAGCGCCATCTCCGGCGCCAGCGCCCGCCAGGCGCCCGCCGGGACCTGCGACATGGACCTGGCCGACGACGTCGCGGCCTGGATGAATGCCAACCCGGTGGGCATCGGCTACCCGAACTCGACCATCCGCACCTACGTGGTGGCCATCGGCGACCCGAAGAACACCTACGGCGAGATGACCACCCTCCAGCAGATCGCCGCGCGCGGCGGAGGGAACTACGTAGTGGCGGACGACTTCGCCACGCTGGAGTCGAACATCCAGGACGTCTTCCTGGCCATCGTCAACCGCTCCACCTCGTTCTCGGCGGCGAGCATCACCACGGTCCAGAGCAGCGGGTACACCTCGGCCTTCCTCCCGCGCTTCACGCCCAACGGCGGCCAGCTCTGGCCGGGGACCGTCACCCGGTTCAACCTCTTCAACGAGTTTTCCGCGGGGTGCACCAGCGCCGACAAGGGGAAGGTCACCTCCGCGAACCCCAATGGCGACCCCGACTGCACGGACTTCTACCTGACCGACGCCAACAAGGATTTCATCGGCGAGTCCAACGGTCAGTTCGTGGTGCTCGACAGCAGCAAGAGCTGGGACGCCGGCTGGCCGGCGAAGGCCGGAGCTTCCGACGGCGGCGTCGCCGCCAGCCCGTTCTGGGAGGCGGGCGAGGTGCTCGCCGACCGGGTGAACCGCTGGCTGGCCGGCGACGCCTCCAAGCAGCGGAAGATCTACACCGTGGCCGCGGACTCGTCGGGAGGCTACGACCCGACGCTCATCCAGTTCACCGGCGCGAACGCCGACCGGCTCACTCCGCTCTTCCAGCTGGGGGGCGTGAGCGGCGACTTCTGCACCACCCTCGGGAACCTCACCCGGCACACCTACTCCACCGAGGCTGATTGCGGTCGTGACCTGATCGAATTCGTCAACGGCCGGGACCTGCTCTTCCAGAACCCCGACAACCGCACCAACCCGCCGCCGAGCAGCTACCGGGCACGGCCCAACCTCCTCGGGGACATCTTCCACTCCACGCCGGTGCTGGTCAGCCCGCCGGCCCCCACCTATCTCTGCGACCTCGGCGTGGTGAACCAGTGCGTGCCCTCGCTGTACGACCCCCGGTTCGAGCCCGGGGGCGAGGACGCCTACACCGGCTACTTCGCCGCCAACCAGTACCGGAGCCAGTTCCTGCTGGTCGGCTCGAACGACGGCATGCTCCACGCATTCAACGCCGGGAACGACGTGTCCAGCAGCGGGGTGCACTCCTTCGACCTCGGGACTGGCGACGAACTCTGGGCCTTCATCCCGCCGGACCTCCTTCCCAAGCTCATCCGCCTGGCCCTCGGCGACCGCCACGAGCTGATGGTGGACGGAACCCCGATGGTTCGCGACGTGTGGGTGGACTTCAACGGCGATTACCAGAAGCAGGCGGACGAGTTCCGGACCGTGGCGGTCACCGGCGAGCGCGAAGGTGGCCGGAGCTACTTCGCCCTCGACGTCACCGACCCCAGCCGGCCCAGCTTCCTCTGGAACTGGCCTCCGCCGAACACCAACGACGCGCTGGTGGCGGGTGAGTCGTGGAACGACCTCGGTCCCGCCGCTCCGCCCATCGGGCCGATCGCCGAGGCGGACGGGCAGGGCGCGTTCAAGGTGAAGGGCGTTCCGGCACGCGAGCGCTACGTGGTGGCGCTGGGCGGCGGGTACGACCCCGCGTTCCTCCGCGGCCGCGCCATCTGGTTGCTCGACGTGTGGACCGGGCAAGACGTGTACCGCTTCGCGGCCTCCGACTCGACCGGCTCCACCGACCTGCGGAACTCGCTGTTCCCGGTGGCCGCGCCGCCGAGCCTCGCCGACACCGACGCCGACGGCATCTTCGACACGCTGGTGGTCGGGGACACCGGTGGCCAGGTGTGGACGGTGGGAATGGGCAGCCCGGGAGAGCCCAACTCGTCGAATGGCACCTACTCGAACTGGTTCGCCGCACGGGCCTTCGTCCAGTTCAAGGGGCAGCCGTACTGGCACCGGAGCCCCTTCTTCCAGCGGGCGGTGCTGGGGCTCCTCCCCGGGAACGTCTGGCGCTTCTTCATGGGCAGCGGCGACCGGGACCAGATCAAGGACCCCAACGGCGGGACCTGCGGCCTGGCCAACCTCGGCGCGTGCCTACGGAAGAACTGCAGCGTGCAGGTCCAGGCGAGCCGGTACCGGATCTCGTCGGACAGCTCCGGCCCGCACTACCAGTCGGGCGGGTGGAGCTACAGCGCCGGCGGCTCCCAGCCGACCCAGTCGCTCGGGTTCGACTCGCCGCCCGACCAGCCCTCCGGCACGTGCTCGGACGTGGTGGACTCGCGGATCGACACCACGATCAGCTGCGGGGACACCACCGCGCAGTACAGCGCCCAGGCCTACTGTGACTGGTCGCCGGGGGTGAACGGGGGGGTGGACTGCCCCGTGGCCTCGGGCCGGCCGCTGGGGACGGCGGTCTCCTACAGCCCGAGCTCCATGGAGTACTCGCGCTTCTACTCGGTCCGGCTCTTCGACGACGCGCGTGCCCAGTTCACCACCGCGGCGGGAGCCACCGCCTACGACGCCGCAGCGCTGACCGATGCCAACCTGGTGGATGCGAGCCGGACCACCGCCGCGTCGACCGGACACGGCTGGTACCTCGCGCACGCGAACTCGACCGACGAGCGGACCGCCAGCTCGGCCTTCATGAATGACGGCTGCGTCATCTGGAGCACGCTCAAGCCCAACCCGGTGCAGACGCTGGCCTGTGGCGCCACGCTCCCGCTGGACACCGCGTACACCTACCAGGCGGACGTCACCGGGGGCGGGATCCAGTGTGGCTCCGGTGGCGGGAACACCAGCGTCGCCACCGCCCGGTTCGTCACCCGCGGCACCTACGTCGCTCCGCAACAGCCGGCGCTGGTGCTGTCGATCAACACGGTCACCGGCCAGGTGGCTTACGGCGGCGTGCTGATCGAGCCCGGCTCGGGTCCGCTCTCGTCCACCACCGGCGTCACGGACATGGTCGGCACGGTGCACTGGCTCGACGTGCCGCCCGCGGTTCACGACTGCCGGCACAGCGGGAACTGCTCCAACTGACGCAGCTGACCCACCGCTTCCCCTGGAGAACATCGGCGAGGCCTACGACCTCTTCGGTGCCCGCGGGGACGGGGTGCTCAAGGTCGCGATTCGCCCCTGAGCCGGCGACCCGGCCGCCGCCGGGCGGCCCCGAGCTGCTCCTTCAGCGTGGCCAGGGCGACGGCATTCCCGTCCTGGGCGTAGCCGGCGAGCGCCCGCTCGTGGTCCGGCACCCGGGCGAGGAATGCGTCGAGGGCGGCCTCGTCGAGGCGGCGGGCGTAGGCGCCGTAGCCGAGCTCCTGGATGTAGAGCGCGTTGAGCACCTGCTCGAACTGCCTCTCCACCGGTACCGAGAGCACGGGCTTCTTGAGGTACACCGCCTCGCTGAGGAGGGTGAAGCCTCCGCCGGCCACGACCGCGCGGGCGGTGCGGAGGTCCTCGATGAAGCCGGCCTCTCCGAAGGGGCGGTAGGTGAGGTTGCCGTCCACGAGGTCCGCGGTGAGGTCGCGCCGGAGCCCGTAGACCCGCGCCGGCATCCCGAGCCGCTTCAGGACCTCGGGGAGGCCACGGTTGGTGGTCGCGGTCTGGTAGACGAGCAGGTGCTCCCCCCGTTCGGGCGGCGCGGCGAGCACCTCCGCACGGAGCACCGGCGGGACCAGCGTGGTCCTCCCTGAGCGCACCGGCGGGTAGAAGAACGTGGGGATGAGGTAATGGAAGCAGCGGGGCAGCTTCGCTCCGACCACGCTCCGGATGAGGTTGAAGTCTCCTTCGTGCCCGCGGAGCAGCTCGGGCGAGTGGCGGCAGCGCGAGATGACGTGGATGTTGTCCAGGTCGATGACCGGGATGCGGTGGGCCTTCCCGAAGTAGTAGCTGAAGCTCTCGAAGTCGCTGATCACCACGTCGGGGTGGAACGAGGCGACGAGCTTGAAGTACTCGGCGACGTTCCTCGGCCAGCCGCCCACCGCGCCGCGCAGGTTGCGGAGCACGGTGGGGAGCCGGCGGATGGCATTGCCCTCGTAGTGGAGGGTGAACCCCCAGATGCGGTGCACCTCGGGAAAGCGTTCCGCGAGGTAGGCGTGGGCGCGGCCGGAGGCGACCACCTGTACCTCGTGCTCCTTGACCAGCTCCTCGAGGACGACCCGGGAGCGGGTGGCGTGCCCCATGCCCTCGCCCACGACTCCATAGAGGATGCGCACGGGGCCGAGCGTCCCACCGGCTCTGGCTCGAGGCCAGAGTTCGAGCCGCAGTCCGAAAGTGAGCCAGCGCCAGGAGGGTCAGGTCACGGCGGGGTGTACTTCCACGCGTAGGGCACGCCGGAGAAACCCTGCCGGACGCCGTTCCGGGTGACGAAGCCTCCCATCACGTAGATCGCCCGTTCACCGCCACTGCGCGGTGGCCGGTGAGCTCGATGGGCATGTCCGCCAGCGCCTCCCAGTGGCCGGTCGCCGGGTCGAAGCGGCTCACCGTCAACCGGGGCTGGCGCATGGAACCGACCCTGCCCCCGCACGTTCGCGTTGACAACGCCTGCCGGACCTTTAGGTTGGCGCTCGCAGCCGGGGAGTGCCAATCCCGGCCCATCCCAAAAACGCTGGTTTTCCGGAGGTTTGCAACAAATGGCAGCCAAGGAAATCTATTTTCACCAGGGGGCCCGTGACGCGATCCTGCGCGGCGTCCGGGTGCTCTCCGACGCGGTTGCGGTCACCCTCGGCCCCAAGGGCCGCAACGTGGTCATCGAGAAGTCGTTCGGCTCTCCCACGGTCACCAAGGACGGCGTCACCGTCGCCAAGGAGATCGACCTCGAGAACAGGTTCGAGAACATGGGCGCTCAGATGGTGAAGGAGGTTGCCAGCAAGACCTCCGACACCGCAGGCGACGGCACCACCACCGCCACGGTGCTGGCCCGCTCGATCTACGAGGAGGGCCTGAAGCTTGTGGCCGCCGGCCACAGCCCGATGGAGCTCAAGCGCGGCATCGACCGGGCGGTGGAGACCGTGGTGGCCGAGCTGAAGAAGCTCAGCAAGCCCACCAAGGACAAGAAGGAGATCGCTCAGGTCGGCACGATCTCCGCCAACGGCGACGAGACCATCGGCAACATCATCGCCGACGCGATGGAGAAGGTGGGCAAGGAAGGGGTCATCACCGTCGAGGAGGGCAAGTCCCTGGAAACGACCCTCGAGGTGGTGGAGGGCATGCAGTTCGACCGCGGCTACGTGAGCCCGTACTTCGTCACCAACCGCGAGCGGATGGAGGTCGAGCTGGACGACCCCTTCATCCTCATCAGCGAGAGGAAGATCAGCGCGATGGCGGATCTCATTCCGCTGCTGGAGCAAGTGGCTCGCTCGGGCAAGCCGCTCCTGATCATCGCCGAGGACGTGGAGGGCGAGGCCCTCGCCACCCTGGTGGTGAACAAGCTCCGCGGGGTGCTCAACGTGGCCGCGGTGAAGGCGCCAGGCTTCGGTGATCGCCGCAAGGAGATGCTGAAGGACATCGCCGTCCTCACCGGTGGCACGGTGGTCAGCGAGGAGCTGGGCATCAAGTTCGAGACCCTGACCCTCAACGACCTCGGCCGCGCCAAGCGGGTGAAGATCGACAAGGACAACACCACCATCATCGATGGCGCGGGGAAGAAGTCCGAGATCGAGGCCCGGATCAAGCAGATCCGCGCCCAGATCGACGAGACGACCAGCGACTACGACCGGGAGAAGCTCCAGGAGCGCCTGGCCAAGCTGGTGGGCGGGGTCGCGGTGGTGAAGGTCGGAGCGGCCACCGAGACGGAGATGAAGGAGCGCAAGGCCCGGGTGGAGGACGCGCTGCACGCCACCCGCGCCGCGGTGGAGGAGGGAATCGTCCCCGGCGGTGGCGTGGCCTACGTCCGGACCCTGCCTGCCCTGGAGACCCTCAAGGCCCCAGGCGAGCAGACGTTCGGGGTGGACATCGTCAAGCGCGCCCTTGCCGAGCCGCTCCGGAAGATCGCCGAGAACGCGGGCCTCGAGGGCGCGGTGGTGCTGGACAAGGTCCGGGCGGGGCAGGGCGCCTTCGGCCTCAACGCCCGCACCGAGACCTACGAGGATCTGGAGAAGGCCGGCGTCATCGACCCGACCAAGGTGGAGCGCACCGCTCTCCAGAACGCCGCCAGCGTCGCATCGCTGCTCCTGACCACCGAGGCCATCATCGCCGAGAAGCCCAAGAAGAAGGGCAAGGGCGGCGCCGGAGCCGGCGCGCCGGACTACGGCGGCGAGGACATGGACTACTGAGAGATTAGGCCGCCGGGGCCTCACCGGTCGGTCCCGAGGCCACGCGCGTGGCCCGCGGGAGATGGACGGTGAACGCCGTTCCTTCCCCGCGGGCCGTGCTCATCTCGATGCGCCCCCCGTGAGCCTCGACGATCTCCCGGCTGATGTAGAGCCCGAGGCCCAGGCCCGGTGCGGCTCCGGGAGCGCGGGCGAACGGCTCGAACAGCCGGCTCCGCACGGACTCGGGAATGCCCGGGCCGGAGTCCCGGACCCGCAGACAGGTCTCGTCCGCCGTGGTCCAGAGGCTCACCTGGATCTCCGCGCCACGGGCGTGGCGGGCGGCGTTGCCCAGGAGGTTCACCAGCACCTGATCCAGGCGCGAGGGATCCACCACGCAGAGCACCCCGGGCTCGAGGGCGAGGCTGAGCCGGTTCTGGCCGGCGTCGAGCAGCGGCCCGCACCGCGCGCACACCTCCTGCACCAGCGTGTCCAGGCGAACCGGCTCGCGGTGGAGGTCGAGCCGGCCCCGCTGGATGCGGGTCACGTCCAGCAGCTCGCCCACCAGCTGCCCCAGCCGCTGCGCCTGGCGCCCGAGCGCGTCGGCGTTGGAGCGGAGCGTGTCGCGGTCCGCCCCCTGCTCGATTCGCCGCTGGATCAGCGCCAGCTGCAGGGACAGGGAGGTGAGGGGCGTCCGCAGCTCGTGTGCGGCGATGGAGAGGAATCGCTCCCGGAGGTCCAGTGACTGCTGGAGCTCGGCGTTGGTGTTGACCAGGCGCTCGGTGGTCTCCGAGAGCACGCGCGACAGCGCGCCCAGCTCGTCGCGCCTGCCGGGGAGCATCGGCACCGTCCCCCCCTCGGCGACCTTCTCGCTCGCCGCGGTGAGGCGAACGACCGGCGCGACCACTCCCCGGAACACGTAGACGGCGGTTCCGGCCACGGTCAGCGCGCAGATCAGGGTCAGCGTGAGGAGCAGGAGGTCCAAGCGGTGGCGCGTGGTGCCGACCTGGGCCAGGATGCGATCGACGCCCTTCAGGTTGTCCGCCGAGAGATCGGCCAGGACCGCGTTGGCGCGCTGGTCGAGGAACCACCAGCGGACGAAGGCCGAGCGGCTCTCGGCGGGATCGCGGGCCGTGAGCAGCGCCCTCTGGGCCTCCACCAGCGGTCCCCGCAGCTGCCGGAGATCCTCGAGGAGCGTGGGTCCCGGCCGGTCCGTTCCGGCCACAGAGAGCTCGGCGAGCAGCTCGTCGATCTCCGCGTTGCTGTTGTTGATCCGCCGGGTGAGGAGGCGCTGCCGGGTGACCACCTCCGAGAGCAGATCCCGCTCCGCGTCGGCGAACAGCTGGGCCAGCCGCTGGATACGGAGGCCCGTCTGCTGCAGCCGCTGGGTCGTGCTCTCCAGCTGCAGCCGTTCGTGGCGGGCCACCGCCCACTGGGTCGCTGCCAGCGCGGCAATGAGCGCGAGGATGAGGACCTGCGGGCCGATGAGCTTCCGCGCGAGGCTCACCGCAGGGGCCGTTCCGGTGGGCTGAGGAGCGTCACCGCCTCGGGCGAGAGCTCCTCCAGGATGGAAGGAGCGAGCACGTCCCGGAACCGGACCCGGTCCGCGCGCGGCTCGCCTCGCTGCTCGAGCCAGGCCCCCTCCTGGCGCAGGGTGCTGAGCAAGAGATTCGACAGCCCGAGCTCGAAGCGGGAGTGGGAGATGATGGTGGCCAGCTGCGCCTGGTCGAGCTGGGGGAACCGGGGTCGGAGGCTGCTCTCCACCAGCTGCGGCCGACGCCGGATCATCGCCTCCGCCCGAAGCAGCGAGCGGAGGAAGCGCCTCGCTGCCATCCGCTTCGCCTCGATGCGCGGACGCATTCCGGCGAGCATGCTCATCTCGGCGTACACCTGCGAGGCGAGCAGCTGCGCCTTTCCGGGGCCGGTCGCGAGCAGGAGGTTGGGGACCCAGAGCGAGGCGCCATCCAGGTCACCGGCCTCCAGCGCGGCCATCAGCTCCCGGGGCTGGCCGGGCAGGGCCCGGACGTCGGACGGCTCGAGCCCGCCTTCGGCCAGGACCACGTCCAGGGCGAGCTGCGAGCTCGTGCCGGGTGTCACGCCGATCCGGCGGCCTCGAAGATCCGCTGCGCGCTGGATGCCGGCGCGGGGGTTCACCGCGAGCCCGGTGAGGCCGTCCGAGCGGTGGAGCGTGGTGAGCACCACCACGTCCTCGCCCTGCATC